>NZ_PXWF02000297.1 GCF_003011895.2 Massilia glaciei
GATCGCTTTTGAATTGAGAACTGCTAATGCAGACCTTTGAATTTACGCCAATCAAGCGCAGCGATTTCGCGCTGGTGTTCCGGTGGCTGTCCGCGCCGCACGTCGCGCGCTGGTGGCACGACGACGCCTCGCCCGAGCGGGCCGGTTTCACGCGGGTCGCCGGCGGCGAGCTCGAGCCCGACAACCCCGCCGACAGCCGGCAACACCACATCTATGCCGCCGGGCCCGTCTTTGGCTTGGCGTAAGGTTGGCGCCGATATAATCGCTTGCATGCACATCCTGATCATAGAAGACGACCTCGACCTTGGCTTCGCGCTGCAGCAATCGCTCAAGGCCGAGGGCATCAGCAGCGAGTGGCTGCGCCGGCTGGCCGACGCGCCGCGGGTGGCGGCCGACCTGGCCTACGACTGCGCGCTGCTCGACATTTCGCTGCCGGACGGCTCGGGGCTCGAGCTGCTGGCGCGCTGGCGCCGCGCCGGCGTGACGCTGCCGGTCATCATGATCACGGCCCGCTCCGCGCTCGACGACCGCCTGGCCGGCCTCGACGGCGGGGCCGACGACTTCATCATCAAACCGTTCGCCACGGCCGAACTGGTGTCGCGCCTGCGGGCAGTGCTGCGCCGCTACGCGCAGCAGGCGAGCGGGATGTGGAACATCGGCGACTTGCAGATCGAGCCGCGCGGCTACAAGGTGCGCCTCGGCGGCGTGGCGCTCGAGCTGTCGCCGCGCGAGTTCCACCTGATGCTCGAACTGGCGCGCGAACCCGGCGTGGTCGTGCTCAAGGGCGTGCTGGCGCAGCGGCTCGAGCCGCTCGGCGAGGCGCTCGACTTCAGCGCGCTCGAAGTGCATGTCTCTAACCTGCGCCGCAAGATCGGCGCGCAGCGCATCCGCACCGTGCGCGGCGTCGGCTATATGCTGGCCGTATGAAGCTGCTCGAGCGCATCCTCAAACCGGTCGTCCGCCGCACGCTCGCGCGCCGCGTGATCATGACCTTGTTGGCGTCGTTCGCGGTGGTCTGGGTCGTGCTGGTCGCGTTCTATTATGCGCAAGAGACCGGGCAGGCCAATCTCGACGCCCAGCAGCGCAACCGCGGCGAGACCGTGGCCCTGGCGCTGGCGCAAATCGACAACGTCGAGCAGGCACGCACGGCCATGGCGCTGTATGCGGCGTTTTTCAACGCCAATTTGAAGCGCAACAACTTTCCCGGGACCTTTTTGCTGCAACTCGAGGACCGGCAGGGCAAGCGCCTGTATATGTCGCCCGGGGGGGGCGCGGCCAGCTTGCACGGCGTCGTCGGCGAACTCATCGACGTGAACGCCAACGGCCCGCGCTACCGCGTTTTCCGCGGCGACACCGCGCGCTGGACGGTGCTGGTCGGCGAACCCAGGCTCGACCCCACGCGCCTGCTCGAGCGCCTGTTCACCAACCTGGGCGTGTCGATTCTGATCTCGTTCCCGTTTGTGTTGCTGCCGACCTGGTTCGCGGTGTCGCGCGGCCTGCGCCCGCTGCGCCAATTGTCGGGCACCATCGAGGCGCGCGGTCCCGACGACCTCGCCTCCCTGGGAATCGACCCCAAGTACGAGGAACTGACGCCCGTCACCGCCGCGCTCGACCGCTTGTTCGCCCAGTTGCGCACCAAGATGGCGCGCGAGCACGCCTTCGTGCAGGATGCGGCGCATGAGTTGCGCACGCCGATGGCGGTGATCGCGGCCCAGGGCCACGTGCTGGCGCTGGCCGACGGCCTTGAGGAGCGGCGCGCGGCGGGCCAGCGGCTCGAGCTCGCCATTGCCCGCGCCTCCCACCTGATCCAGCAATTGCTCGACCTCGCCCACATCGACGCCCCGAGCGGCGCGGCGGGCGGCGCCGCGCGCGACGCCGCCCAATTGGTGCGCCAGGAGATGGCGAGCGCCACGCCGGCGGCGATGGCGCGCGTGATCGAACTCTCGCTCGAGGCACCGGACGTGTTGACGCACACGCTAGAAGCGCATGCCTTCGCGTCGATCGTGCAAAACCTGCTCACCAACGCCGTGCGCCACGGCAAGCAGGGCGGGCAGGTCGCGGTCGAATTGTTCAAGCACGAGGGCGTGCTGAACCTGACCGTGGCCGACGACGGGCCCGGCATCGCCGAGGCCGAACGCGCCCTTGTGTTCGAACGCTTCTACCGCGTGGCGGGCAACGACGCGCAGGGATCGGGTCTTGGGCTGGCGATCGTGGCGCAGGCGGTGGCGCGCTTGAACGGCTCGGTGCGCCTCGAGGCAGGACCCGGGGGGCGCGGCTGCAAATTCATCGTCAGGCTGCCCGACAAGTAGCAAGCGCGTGGCGCGCCACGCATCACCTTCATCACTATTTTCGGCGTTGTTCGCACGTCTTGGGACGCCATCGCCCGTCATTTTGCAAAACTTACTTACCTCACTGGAGAATCATCATGAAATGGATGCGCCGTGTATTAATCGCCGCCTTGGCCCTGGTGTTCGTGCTTGCCGGCGTGCTGTACTTTTCCGCTTTGCGCACCGAGAACCGGGTTGGCTTCCAGGGCGTCGAGGCGAAGGATAAGAACGGGCGCGCTTTCACCGTCGTCGTCTGGTACCCGACCACGGCGCGCACCTGGCCGGCATTTTTTGGTCCGATGCTGATGGACGTGGCGCGCAACGCACCGGTTGCCGGCCGCGCCTTGCCGCTCGTGGTGATCTCGCACGGCAACGGCGGCGGGCCGTTGGGCCACGCCGACCTGGCGATGGCGCTCGCCAACGCCGGCTACGTGGTCGCCGCGCCGATGCATATCGGCGACAACGTCGCGGACCAAAGCGCGGTCGGCACGGCCTCGTTCATCAGCGGACGCAACCAGCAACTGCGCGCGACCGTCGACCATATGCTCGAAAACTGGCAAGGGCGCGGCCTGATCGACCAGCGCCGCATCGGCGCGTTTGGATTCTCGATGGGCGGCTTCACCGTGTTGAATGCGGTCGGCGCCCGGCCCGACCTGCGCCGCATCGCCACGCACTGCGCCGCGGCGCCGGAATTCGCCTGCGAGGTGCTCGGCCACTTCAAGTCGCCACTATTAAAGGCCGATATGCCGGTTATCGGCGAGGCGCTGGTGCCGGACCCGCGCATCAAGGCCGCGGTGGTGGCCGCGCCCGGATTCGGTTTTGCCATGGCGCCGGACGGACTGGCCGATGTCAGCGTGCCGGTCCAGTTGTGGTCCGCCGATAAAGATGAAGGGGTGCCGTATGCGACCAATGCCAAGATCGTGCGCGACGCGCTGGGCGCCAAAGTTGAGTTCCATTCGGTTCCCGGCGCCAGCCACTTTTCGTTTCTCGCGCCGTGCAGTTTATTGATGCCGCCGCTTCCGATGTGCAAGGATCCAGGGGAGTTCGACCGGAAGGCCTTCCATGCCACCATGAACGCCAGTGTGGTCGCATTTTTCCACACCAACATGAAGCCCTCAGGCGCCGCCGGGAAATAAGCTTGTCCCGCAGCCATGGTGTGGGGGAGGGCAACGCAAGCCGCCGGTTGTACTGATCCTGTTTGTAGTGGATAATCCCTGCCCATGAACGATACCTCCACACTCCCCCCATTGCCCGACCGTCTGTCCATCGACCCGCGGAGCCCTCACCACGTCCCTGCCGTGTTCGAACACGATGTAGGCATCAAATTGAACGACAAAGAACGCATGGACGTCGAGGAGTACTGCATCAGCGAAGGCTGGATCAAAGTACCCGCCGGCAAAGCCGTTGATCGCAAGGGCAATCCGATGCTGATCAAGTTAAAGGGCAAGATCGACGTATTTTACAAATAAGAGAAGAAAGGCCGGTTCCGGTCTTGCACTAATTTCAAGAAAATGGCCAGCCTCGAACAGAGCGCTGGCCTTTTTTTGGCCAGGCCGGCCAGCCAAAAACGCAACCGGCCGGGTCAGCCAAGTTTGTTGTCGGCGATATGATAATGGGGATCTTCGAACTCGTTCACCTCCACCATCGCCTTGGCGTTGTCGAGCACTTCGAGGCAGTCGGGGCTCAAGTGCCGCAAGTGCAGCACTTTGCCCGCTTGTTGATAGCGCATGGCCAGGGCGTCGATCGCCTCGATCGCGGAATGGTCAACGACTTTGGCCTTGCCGAACTCGATGACCACATGTTGCGGGTCGTCTTTTGGCGAGAACAATTCTGCGAAATTTGCCGCCGAGGCGAAGAACAGCGTGCCCTCCAATTCGTACACTTTCCAGCCGGCGTCGTCGATGCGGGTCCGGACCGTGATTTGCTTGGCATGCTGCCAGGCGAACACGAGCGCGGCGAAAACGACCCCGCACAGCACCGCGATCGCCAGGTCGGTCAGGACGGTGATAACGGTCACGCCGATGACGATGATGGCATCCTGGCGCGGAATCTTGCGCAACGCTTGCAGGCTGCTCCACTCGAATGTTTTCTCGGCCACCACGAACATCAGGCCGATCAGCGCGGCGACCGGGATCATTTCGATCCAGCGCGACAGGAACAGGATGAAGCCCAGCAGGAAAAGTGCGGCCACAACGCCGGACAGGCGGTGGCGCGCGCCGTTGTTAATGTTGATCATGCTTTGACCAATCATCGCGCAGCCGCCCATGGTGGCGAAAAACCCCGCGACCACGTTGGCCGCGCCCTGCGCCAGCGATTCCTTGTTGGGGCGGCCGCGGGTATTGGTGATTTCATCAATCAGGTTCAGCGTCAACAGCGACTCGATAAGGCCGATGGCGGCAAGAATCAGGGAGTATGGCGCGATGATGTAGAACGTCGCGAGCGTGAACGGGACCTGCGGAATATGGAACAGCGGCAGGCCGCCGGCGATCGAGCCCATGTCGCCCACGGTCTTGGTTTCGATGCCGGCGCCGGCGACAATCCCGGCCACGATCAGAATCGCGGCCAGCGCCGACGGGACTGCGGTGGTGAGCTTGGGAAGCAGGTAGATGATCGCCATGGTCACGGCAATGAGCGCACCCATGACCAGCCACTGCCCGCCGTCCATCCAGACGCCGGCTGTCTTGAAATGGCCAAACTGGGCAAGGAAAATCACGATGGCCAGCCCGTTTACGAAGCCCAGCATGACCGAAAATGGCACCATGCGGATGAATTTGCCCAATCTCAGGGCGCCAAACAACAACTGGAACACACCCATCAGCACGACACTGGCAAACAGATATTCCACACCGTGTTGCACCACCAGGCTCACCATCACCACCGCAAGCGCGCCGGTGGCGCCGGAAATCATGCCGGGACGCCCGCCGAACAAGGCGGTGATGAGGCAAATGAAGAAGGCTGCGTACAAGCCCGTCAGAGGGCTGACATGGGCGATCAGGGCGAAGGCGATCGCCTCCGGCACCAAGGCCAGTGCGACGGTAAGACCGCTCAAGAAGTCAGTCTTGATGGCAAGAGCATTAAGATTTTTGGACAAAACGAATCTCCGGGAACGCGCGTGTACGAACGGCCATCAACAGGCGGCAAAAGGCACTGCGGCAATAGTAGGGGCGAGCAGAGGCGCTCAAAGGTGCAATACGGGGAACGGCGGCGCGCGGAGAACTACATCGGTGATGTCTCGATCAACTGCTGGAGGCTCACATTGTCGTACAAAATGAATTCTTTGTCAGCAACCCGTTGCTTCCGCCTCATTAAAATGCGAACGCAGGCCCCGCCGCGCCCACGCCCCGCCGCGCCCACGCCCCACATGTAGGATCTTTACTTGCGCACGCTTTCAACCGCGTGCAACTCGGCTGCCCGGTCGACCGACTGGTCGGCCTCCGCAAATCCCGCGCTGGTCGGAATTTTCAATTCGAGATGGCTGACGCTGGCGACCTGGACCACCCCTTTGAGCAACGACATCGACAACACGTGGCCGCCACCCTTGCGGTCGCGCGCGAGGTAATGCCAGTGGTAGCCGGGCACATTGAAGCCTTTGCTGAAACCCGGGCTGCGGAACGCCACCAGCGTGCCCGTCTGGGCGGGCAGATTGAACACCGACTGCGTCTTGCTCACTTCGGCCAGCGGCTTATAGGGTTTGTCCTGCGGCGAAATGGCGCGCGTCGTCAGTTCCCCGAACTGGCCGTCGAAGCGGATCGCATAGAACAGATTCTTGTTGGTCAGTTTCGTGTCCAGCCAGGCCTCGAGCGCCGCCATCGTCAGCGGGGCGTCGACGCGAAGGCGGGTCCCGGCCTTGAAGTGCGTGACGGTGGCGAACGGGGTTTTCTCGTTCGGCTTGGCGACGACCACGGTGCCGTCCGATTTCGCCTTGTATGCCACGCCGTCGACAAGCACCATCTCACCATCGATGCGATTGAAGGTGCCGATGCCGAAGTTCCCTTTTTTTCGCAATGCCGCGATCGTCAGGTCGCCTTCATACGCCCCCGCCAACAGGGCATCGATGGTGGCGTATTGGTAAAGCGTGGATTTGGGCGCTTGCGCAAATGCGCTGCAACCCAGTAGAAGCAAGGAGGCGGCGAGCGCGTTTTTCTTCATCCATTTCTCCGGCATTGATAGAATAATTTTGGCCAACTTCCAGCGTGGTTACAACTGCGCGATCAGCTCTTTCATCTTGAGTTTTGAGCCCATCTTGTGTTTGTGCTGTTTCAGCGTCTCAAGGATGAAGCGCAGTTCGTCGTCGCCTGGGCGTAAGGGACGAATGGCATCGGCCACCTGCGGGATGATTTTCTTTTGCATAAAGCGGCCGCCACTTCTGTATAGCTGGAAGCAAATGAAAAGGGCGACCACTGCGATAGCGCCGATCATGATTTCACCTTCATAGTCAGGTGCAATTAACCGTGCGGTGTCGGGAACGAACATCAGCAGTACGATCGAGCTGACAATCGAAAGAATGGTGACCAGATCGAACCGGATACTCTCGTAGTGCCTCTCGACTTTGGGTGACAGCGCCAGAAAGGCATCAAACAACACAGCCTGCCTTTCCTGCGCGGTCAGTTGTCCAGGTGTGTGGAGTACTTTGAGTTCCAAGCTGAGGCGGGTGGCCACCACCTCGTTCAAGTCCGGATACGTGTTCTCCAGCAGAACGTCGAGCGGCGCAGGCGTGGGATGAAACCCGGAATACACGTCGACATCCGTTTCGCTAACCGTTTTGCAAGTGGCGCAGGTGCGTCGATGGTAGCGCAGCGCGCCTTCGGTAAAGGTGAAGTAGTAGAGATGGAAGGCCAGTCCGACGCGGTCGATCTTGTGTGCGTCGATACCGCGGCAGTTAAGGCAAAAGTCCGCGACGTAACCTTTTTTTCGATAAACTTTCCTCTGTCCCCAAATCAACATTCAGGCTCCATCTTTTTTATTAATTGAAGTAAGCGGTTTTTTTGCTGCGGCCTTTGACGCTTCATTATGCGGGATATTTATTCACAAAAAGATAACAGGCAAAAAAAATCCCCCCAGAGCAAGCACATGGGGGGATGGTCGCGGCGGCGCGTGGTGTTACGCTGCGGCCGCTTCTTCCTTCGCCGGCAGCGCGATCTGGTTGTCGACGCTGAGCAGGTAGTCGTTGAAGACGTGCTCGGCCGACAGCATCTGGTAGCTGCCGTCCTCGCGCCTGTGGGTGGTGTCCTTGAGACGGTAGGTGTAGTGGCCGCAGGTCCAGCAATTGAAGTTGCGCATGTGCGTGCACAGGCAGGTCTTGTCCATCACCACGACGTTCTTCGCGTCGGGATTGGCCAGCACCTCGCGGTTGTAGGCATTGATGTACGAGCAGTTGCCGGTGGCGTCGAGCAGGTAGCCGTAGGACTCGCAGCCCGGGCGGATGCCCGAGCCGATCGCCGGCGTGCTCTTGAGCATGCGCATTGGATAGCCGGTCGGCGAGACGCCGTTGACGATGATGTCGTCCTCGGTCGCGCGCACGTATTCCTGCTTGACCTTTTCGGGCAGGCCGCACTCGTGGGTCATCGTGAAGCGGGTCGCGACCTGCACCCCGGAGGCGCCCTTTTCGAGGAAGGACACGGCGTCGGAACCGGTGAAGATGCCGCCGGCGGCGATCAGGGGAATGTCGAGGTTCTCGGCCTTGAGGAAGGCGTGGATCTCGTCCATGATGGTGTGCAGGTCGTAGTCGGCCCAGTCCATGCCGAAGCCGAGGTGGCCGCCCGCGAGCGGGCCTTCGACGATGACGTAATCGGGCAGGCGGTCGAGGCGTGAAATCTTGCGCAGGAACAATTGCAGCGCGCGCACGGAGGACACGATGATGCCCAGTTTGGCTTCGCGGAAGCGCGGATGGTCGGCGATCAGCGCGAACGAGCCCAGGTGCAGTCCGGCCGACATGGTGATGCCGTCGATGCCGGCGTCGAGCGCGGCCACGAGGCGCGTGCGCAGGGTTTCCTTCGGCGAATTCATGGTCAGCTTTTCCATGCAGTTCACGAAGATCAGGCCGGGGCCGCTCTTGGCCTCCATGGTCTTGCCGACGTGCAGGGCGGTCGCCTCGGCCAGGCGCGCCAGGTCGAACTGGACCACGGCCTTGTCCATGTTGTTGATGTTGAACTTGTAGGTCTTGGTCTTTTCCTTGACGAAGCTCGTGTCGAACTTGCGGTCGGAGACGTCCTGCACCATCGCGTCGGAAATGTGGCCGATGCCGCCCAGGCGCGCCGCTTCGAGGGCCAGTTCCGAGGTCGAGATGTCGACACCCATGCCACCGATCATGATGGGCACATATTGCTTGTCGCCCAGACGCAGGCGGAAATCATCAACACGTTTCATTGCTATCCTTAGACTACGGCGTTTCACGGATGCGCTAGCATGGCCGGCGGCGGTCGCTCTTGCGCATCCTCAATTCTACACGCATGCCCGCGCCGGTTAATGCCGGGACCGGCGCGCGCGGCTGGGATCAGTCGCGGAAGTTGTTAAATTCCAAGGGCATGTCGGGCACGTCCTTGCGCAGCATGGCCATGGCCGCCTGCAGGTCGTCGCGCTTGGCGCCGGTCACGCGCACGGACTCGCCCTGGATGCTCGCCTGCACCTTCATCTTGCTGTCCTTGATCACGCGGGTGATTTTTTTCGCGTCCTCGGTCTCGATGCCGTTCTTGATCTTGATGACCTGCTTGACCTTGTCGCCGCCGATCTTCTCGATCTTGCCGAGGTCGAGGAAACGCACGTCGACCTTGCGTTTGGATAATTTATTGGTCAGCACGTCGCGCACCTGCTCGAGCTGGAATTCGGCGTCCGCGAACGCGGTCAGCTCGACATCCTTCTGCTCGACCTTGGCGGAACTGCCCTTGAAGTCGAAGCGGCCGATGATTTCCTTGTTGGTTTGCTCGACGGCATTCTTTACTTCGACCATGTCTGCTTCTGAGACGACATCAAATGACGGCATAATAGAGTCCTTTATGTTGCAAATTGTTGAATGCCGATATTTTAACGGACATTGGCGCGGCGCCGCGCCAAAACCCTCGAAATACATGAATTAGTAGCCTTATTCAACAAAAAACTGGTAGCCAATGCACCCAAACCTCGCGATCACCCCCGATTATTCCCTGCGGCAACTCAACACC
Source organism: Massilia glaciei (assembly GCF_003011895.2). Taxonomy (GTDB): domain Bacteria; phylum Pseudomonadota; class Gammaproteobacteria; order Burkholderiales; family Burkholderiaceae_D; genus Telluria_A; species Telluria_A glaciei. The sequence continues at coordinate 9,485 of NZ_PXWF02000297.1, forward strand.
TTCGGCATCGACGCCCGTGCGCGCGCCTACTTGAAGGTCGTGTCGACGGCCGACCTGGGCGCCGTGCTGGCCGACCCCGTACTGGCCGCGATGCCGCGCCTGGTGCTTGGCGGCGGCAGCAATCTACTGTTCACGGGCGACTTCGACGGCTTGGTGTTGCATATGTGCATGCAGGGCCGCGGCATCGCCGGCGCCACCGACAGCCACACGCTGGTGCGCGCCGCGGCCGGCGAAAACTGGCACGGGCTGGTCCAGTGGACGCTCGCGCAGGGGCTCGGCGGACTCGAAAACCTGTCGCTGATCCCCGGCACGGTGGGGGCGGCCCCGATACAAAATATTGGTGCGTACGGCACCGAAATCAAGGACGTTTTCCACAGCCTGACGGTGTTCGACATGGCGACCGGCGAAACGCGCGCGATGGACGCGGCGGCCTGCCGCTTCGGCTACCGCGACAGCGTCTTCAAGCAGTCCGGCGGCGCCGGGCTCGTCATCGTCGATGTCACGTTCGCGCTGCCCAGGGCGTGGCGGGCCAATCTGCGCTACGCCGAACTGGCGCAGGCGCTCGATCAGGCCGGCGTGCGCGATCCGGACCCGCAACAGGTGGGCGACATGGTGGTGGCGATCAGGCGCCGCAAGCTGCCCGACCCGGCCGTGATCGGCAACGCGGGCAGCTTTTTTAAGAATCCGCTGGTCACCGGCGAGCATTGCGCGCGACTGCTGGCGGCGTTCCCGGCGCTGGTGCACCACGCACAGGGCGACGGCGGCGAGAAGCTCGCGGCCGGCTGGCTGATCGACCAGTGCGGCTGGAAGGGCAGGCGCATGGGCCAGGCGGGCGTCTATGAAAAGCAGGCGCTGGTGCTGGTCAACCATGGCGGCGCGCGCGGCGCGGACGTGCTCGCGCTGGCGCGCGCGATCCAGGCCGACGTGGCCGAACGCTACGGCGTCGCGCTCGAGACCGAACCGGTGTTCGTCTGATTTACGCGGCGCCCAGCGCCGCCATCAGCCGAAGTGGCAGACGTAGTCGACCTGGTCGACGGTCTCGATCTCAAACGAGGAGTTGGCCGCCACTTCGAACTGCTGGCCGTCTTCGTAGGCTTTCCATTCGGTCTCGTTGGCCAGGCGCACGCGGCACAGGCCGCTGACGATCTCCATGGTTTCCGGACGGCCCGTGTTGAACGTCAGCGAGGACGGGAAGATCACGCCGACGGTCTTCTGGCTGCCGTCGGCCAGCAGCAGCGTGTGCGAGATGCACTTGCCGTCGAAATAGACGTTCGATTTTTTGGTGACGGTGACGTTTTGAATCGTACTCATACAAATCCTTGAAAAGGCGTTAGCGGGAAGGGGGAAGGGCGGGCACGGTTGAGGCCTCCGGCGCGGCCACGACCACGCGGTCGCGCCCGTCCGATTTGGCCGTGTACAGGGCGCGGTCGGCGCGCCGGACCAGCATCTCGGTGCTGCCGCCGGGGCAGGGGATGGCGCTGGCGACGCCGATCGACATCGTCACGATCGGCCCGTGCTTGTTGGCCGGATGCGCGATCGCGAGCGCGCGCAATTGCGACAGGCAGGCCTCGGCGACCATGCGCGCGCCCTCGAGGTCGGTCTCGGGCAGTAAGATGGCGAATTCCTCGCCGCCATAGCGCGCGGCCAGGTCGGCCGGACGCCGCAGCTGCGAGGCGAGCAGGCCGGCCACCTGCCGGATGCACTGGTCGCCGGTCACATGGCCCAGGCTGTCGTTGTAGCTCTTGAAACTGTCGATGTCGCACATCAGCACCGACAGCGGCTTGCCGTCGCGCCGCCCGCGCTGCCATTCGGCGCCGATGGCCTCGTCGAAACGGCGCCGGTTGGCGATCCCGGTCAGGCCGTCGAGCGCGGCCAGGCGGCGCAGTTCGACATTCGCCTCGGCCAGCGCGGCTTGGCTTTCGTGCAGGCGGCGGAAGGCCTCGTCGCGCTGCATGCGGTTGATGTGGCCGGCCGAGTGGTAGCGCAGGCGCGCCAGCAGTTCGACCCGGTCGGGCAGCTTGATGAGGTAGTCGTTGGCGCCCAGGCCGAAGCTGTGGGCCTTCAGTTTCGGGTCGTCCTTGGCCGACAGCACGATCACCGGCACGTGTTCGAGCGTCGGCTCGCTGCGGTACTGGCGCAGCACGCCGAAGCCGTCGACGCCGGGCATGACCAGGTCCTGCAGGATCACGGTGGGCTGGAACTGGTGCGCCTCCTCGAGCGCGAGGGTGGCGTCGGTGAGGCTGTGGAATTCGATGTCGGCCTGGTTCTCGAGCATCCGGCGCACGGCCTCGCACACGATCGGCTGGTCGTCGACGAGCATGACGCGGACCTTGTAGTTGCTTGGCGCGGGTATGCGCGGGACGGGTGGCTTGATAACGGCGGGCATGGCGATCTTTGGTTTGGCTCGTTTTTTGGTTGTTCTTGGTTGTTCTTGGTTGTTCTTGGTTGTTCTTGGCGCGTTCTTGGACCGCTCTTGGAACGATCGTGCGGCCGCGCGGCGGCGTTCGGACGCCGGCCCGTGTTTACGGTCTGGCCCCGATTTTAACCCGCAACGTCTGCCCGATGTTTTCCAAAGGTAAAATCAATTGGGCAGCGCCGAGTTCGGCGGCCGCGCGCGGCATGCCGTAGACGGCGCAACTGGCCTGGTCCTGGGCGATCGTGGTCTTGCCGGCCAGCCGCATCTGGAGCAGGCCGGCGCCGCCGTCGCGGCCCATCCCGGTCAGCAGCACGCCGGTGGCCGGACCGCGCCACAATCGCGCCACGCAATCGAAAAACACGTCGACCGAGGGCCGGTACACATACTCGAGCGGCGCCGCCTCGTAGCGCAGGCTGCCGTGCGCGCCGAGCACGAGGTGGTCGTTGGTCTTGGCCACCTGCACCGCGCCCGGTTCGAGCCGCTCGCCGTGCTCGATCGCGCGCACCGGCATGAGCAGTTGCTCGCCAAGCCACTTGGCGAACTGGGGCGCGAAATTGGCGTCGATGTGCTGCACCACGACGATCGCGGTCCCGGGCGGCGCGACCCAGCCGGCCAGCACCCTGGCGACCGCCGCCGGGCCGCCGGTCGAGGCGCCGATCGCCAGCAGGTGTTTGACCGGGCCGTCGTTGGTGGCCTCGGGCGCGCGTTCGGGCGGCGGCTCGATGCCGCCTACCCGGATCAGTTTGCCGATGGTCTTGATCTTGGCCAGCAGCTGCTCTGGCCCGGCGCCGGGGCCGGCCTGGACCGGGGTGGCGGTGACGTCGAGCGCGCCGGCGCCGAGCGCGCGGAACACCTGGCTCACGTTGTCCTTGGGCTCGCTGGTCACGACCAATATCGCGCACGGCGAGGCGCGCATAATCTGGCGGGTCGCCTCGATGCCGTCGAGCTCCGGCATGTTCAGGTCCATCAGGATCAGGTCGGGCCGCCTCTCGGCGCACATGCGCACCGCCTCGAGGCCGGTGCGCGCGATCCACAGCACCTCGTGTTCGCGGGTGGCGGCGATGATCCGGCGCAGGCTCTCGGCGGCCATGGCGACGTCGTTGGCGATCGCGATCCTCACGGCCGGGCCTCGCCGATCAGGTCGCGCACGGCGTCGAGCAGGGTCTCGTCGTGGAAGCTGCCCTTGGTCAGGTAGTAGTCGGCGCCGGCCGTCATGCCGCGCGCGCGGTCCTCGGCGCGGTCCTTGTACGACACGATCATGACCGGCAGTTTGCGCAGGTCCGGGTCGTGCTTGATCAGGCCGACCAGCTCGATGCCGTCCATGCGCGGCATGTCGACGTCGGTGATGACCAGGTCGTAGCCGCCGGCGCGCACCATGTTCCAGCCGTCGATGCCGTCGATGGCGACCTCGACCTGGTAGCCGCGCCCGAGCAGCAGCTTGCGCTCCATCTCGCGTACCGTGAGCGAATCGTCGACCACCAGCACGCGCCGCGCGCGCCGCTCGGCCCTGCCGTCCTGGCTTAGGTGTTGCAGGACGCCCTCGCCGAGCAGCTTGTCGATCGACAGCAGCAGGTCGGGCACGTCGAGGACCAGCACCGGCGCGCCGTCGTCGAGCAGGGCGGCGGCGGCGATGTCGCGCAGCTTGCCGAAGATCGGGTCGAGCGCCTGCACCGCCAGGCTCTGCTCGCCGCAGATGCGCTCGACCACGAGCGCGTAGCGGCGCGGACCGGAGCCGATCACGACCACCGCCAGCTCGTCGGCGCCGGACTGCTCCTGGCCCAGTTCGAGCACCTGGGCGGCCGAGACCAGCCCCAGATGCTCGCCGCCGAAGTCGCAGAACTGCTTGTCCTCGAGCGTGTGGATGGCGCTTTGGGCCACGCGCAGCACGCGCTCGACCTTGACGATCGGGATCGCGTAGGCCTCGCCCAGCACCTGCACCACCAGCGCGCGCACGATCGATTGCGTCAGCGGCAGCGTGAGCAGGGCGCTGAAGCCGGCGCCAGGGCGCGCCTCGACCCGCACCGTGCCGTTCAACGCGCGCACGGTCGCGTGCACCACGTCGAGTCCGACGCCGCGCCCCGAGATGTGGCTGGCGCTGTCCTTGAGGCTGAACGCGGGCAGGAACAAAAACTCCATCAGCTCGGCCTGCGACAGCGCCGCGGCCATCTGGGCGTTGGCCATTTTGCGCTCGAGCACGCGCGCGCGGATGCGCTCCGGATCGACCCCGCGGCCGTCGTCGCTGATCTCGATGGCGAGCATGCCGGCGCGGTGCCTGGCCTCGAGCCGGATGGTCGCCAGCGGCTCCTTGCCGGCGGCGCGGCGCTGCTCCGGCGTTTCGAGGCCGTGGTCGACGGCGTTGCGCAGCATGTGGTTGAGCGGGGTCTCGATGCGCGCGAGGATGTCGCGGTCGACCAGCGTGTCCTCGCCGGTGATGATCAACTGGGCCTGCTTGCCGAGGCTGCGCGCGAGGTCGCGCACCATGCGCGGGAACGCCTGCACGCCGTCGCGGAAAGGGCGCATGCGCAGCGTCAGCACCTCGGTCACGAGCGCCTGCGACACGCCCAGCTGGCGCCGTTCGTAGGCTTCGATGTCGGCCATGTGTTCGAGCACGAACTGCTTGAGCGGGCGCGTCTTGGCCAGCGCCTGCAGCGAATGCTCGGCCAGGCTGGCGTCGCCGCCGGCCACGATCGCCTCGTGCAGCAGTTCGATCGAGTTGACCAGGCTGGCCTGGTTGCGCTTGAAGCGCTGCAGCGCCTGCACCAGGGGCTGCATCTGGTGCGCGTTGATGCGCGACTCGCTCGCCAGCCCGAGCAGGCGGTCGAAATTCTGCTGCGCCGCCTTGGGCGGCGCGGCGGCGGACGCCGGCGCCGCCTCGGGGTCGGCTTCGGGGCCAAGTTCGGGGCCAAGTTCGGGGCCGGGTTCGGCCGGCGTGGCCGACGGTGGCGGCGGTGGCGGCGGTGGCGGTAGCGGTGGCGGCGCGAGCGGCGGCGCCGATTCGATCGCGGCGATGCCGACGATCGCGGCGAGCGTGTCGCCGATGCGCTGGGTGTTCTTTGCCAGCCAATCGCGCAGCGCGGCGTCGGACAGGGTCGAGAACCGCATGATCAAATCGACCCCGGCCAGCAGCGCGTCGATGCGCGCCGGCGTCAACGCCAGCCGGCCCTGCTGGGCCGCGACGAACGCGTCCTCCATCGCGTGCGCCAGCTGCACCACCACGTGCAGGCCGACGATCGAGGCCGCGCCCTTGATCGAGTGGGCCGCGCGCATCAGGGCGTCGACGGTGCCGCCGTCGCCGGCGCCGGCCTCGAGGTTGAGCAGGCCGCCGGTCAGGATCTGCACCTGCATCTCGGCCTCGAGCCGGAACAGGTCGCGCATCGAGAACTGGCTCAGGTCGGCGTCGTCGCGCAAGACCTCGCGCATCTCGTCGCCCAGGTCGCCGCCGAGGTCATCGTCGCCCATCTCGTGGCTCATCGCAAAAGCCCCTCCAGTTGTGGTCCGACCAGGGCCGCGTCGAGCACACCGATCTGCAGCGCGCCGTCGGTCAGCACGCCGCCGATGAAGGGCTGGGCCCCCTTGTTGACGGTGGCGGCAGGCGCGCGCAACTGGCCCGCGCCGTGGCGCACGATGCCGCGCACATCGGCCACCGGGAGCGCGAACTGCTGGCCGTCCCACTCGACGACGAGCAGGCGCGCAAAGGTGTGGCGCCCGCTCTCGGCGGCGGTGTCGTGCTCGTCGATGCCGAGCAGGGCGCCCAGCGTGATCGCCGGCAGCAGGCGCCCGCCGACGTTGACGATGCCAAGCAGGCCGCGCCCGCCGCGGTGCGGCAGCCGGTGGCTCGGCACCAGCGGCGCCACCGAGGCGCAGATCCCGGTCGGCAGCGCCAGCCACTCGCGCCCGATGCGGAACACCAGCGACGACATCTCCGACGGCGCGCGCGCCGGCGCCGGCTCGCGCAGGCGGCCAGCCCATTCTTCGCGGTACTGTTGGCTCACGGGACGCTGCAGGTTGCGCTGGGCGGCGGCGGAATACACTTCGCAGTTGCGGCAATGGACATGCCGCACCAGCTTGTCGCAGCTTTGGTCGCCGCTCACGCCGATCCGGTTCCAGCAGTCGACTATCGGCACCGCGCCCGCCACGGAGACCGGATTGGCGACGGGATCGGAGGCCGGATTGGAGGCCGGATTGGCGCCGGATTCATGCCTCATGCGCCCACCCCGCGGCCGGCGTGGCGCCGTTCGTAGACGCGCGCGGCGCGCTGGCGCAAGGTCGCCGCCTCGTCTGGGTTGCCATCCTGCGCGACCCGCAGCGACAGGTGGCACAGGGCGTCGTAGTGGTCGGGCTGCAGATAGACGCAGCGGCGCAGATGGCCCTCGGCCGCCGCCTGGTCGTGCGTGAACTCGCTCACCAGGGCCAGGATGAAATAGGCCTCGGCGGTGTCGGGGGCGCCCGCCAGCACCGCCTGGCAGGTGGCCGCGGCCGCCGCGAATGCGCCCTGGTCGGCCTGGGTGCGCGCGTCGGCGAGCATGGCGCGCACGTCCTGCGGCGCTGGCGCCGCCGGCGAAGCGGGAGGCCGCAAATCGGGACGTGGCGCCGCCGCAGGTGGTGCAAGCGGTGGCGCAAGCGGCGCCGGACGCGCAGCCGGCGGCCGGACGGGGCGCGCCTTGCGCGGCGGCTGCGCCCGCGCCGGCGCCGGCCCATCCACGCCCAGCTTGTGCAGCGCGAAGGCGCCGGGCTGGCGCAACGCCTCGAAACCATGCCGGCAAAAGGCGGGCACTTCGGCATAGCCGGCAAACAGCAGGCCGTCGTCGGCCAGCAGCGCGCCCAGCTTGGCGATCGCGGCGGCGACGGTCGCCTCGTCGAAGTAGATCAGCAGGTTGCGGCAAAAAATCACGTCGTAGCAGCGCGCGTTGGCCACGCTGTCGATCGTGAGCAAATTGCCTTCGGCGAAATTGATCCGCGCGCGCAGCGCCGCGTCGATCCGGTAGTCGGCGCCCTCGGCCACGAAATGGCGCTCGCGGAAGGCCAGGTCGTCGCCGCGGAAGGCGTTGCGCGTGTATAGGCCGTCGCGCGCGCGCGCCAGCGCCACCTTCGACAGGTCGACCGCGTCGATGCGGCAGGCACCCGGCGCCACGCCGGCGTCGGCCAGCGCCATCGCCAGCGAATACGGCTCCTCGCCGCCGGCGCATGGCAGCGACAAAACGCGCAGCGTGCGGGCCGGGCGCGCGGCCAGGCGCGCGCGCAGGAAATCGGTGGCGGCCACGAAGGCCTGGGCGTCGCGGAACATCCACGACTCGGGCACCACCACCAGTTCGATCAGCGCCTGCAGTTCGACCGGCGACATGCGGCGCAGGTATTCGTCGCGGCCGGCGATGTCGCGCTCGGCCATGCGCTGGCGCAGCGCGCGCTCGGCCTCTTCGTCGCTCAGATTGAGGCCGGTGGCCTGCAGCAGCAGGGCCTGCGCCTTCACGCGGCCACCGCCTGCGGCTGGAACAGCAGCGCGCGCGCCTCGGCCGTGAGCAACTGGGCCGGTTCGATCAGTTGCAGCATGCCGGCGGCGGTGCCTGCGACCTGCCCGAGGAAGGGCGCGGCGCGCACGCCGCAGTCGCCGAGGGCGGCGTCGGGCACGGTTTCGACGCCGGTCACGTGCTCGGCGAGCAGGCCAAGCAGGCGCAGCCCGCCGTCGACCGGGTAGTCGAACAAGATGATGCGCGAATCGAAGCACGGCTCGACCGGCGCGCCGCCGGCCAGGCGCGCCAGGTCGATCACCGGCACCGGCTGGCCGTGGAAGTCGAGCACCCCGGCCACGAAGGCCGGCGCCAGCGGCAGCCGTTTTAGCTGGGCCGCAGGCAGCACGCGCGACAACGCGGCCAGGCGCAGGCCGTAGCGTTCGGCGCCGATCAGGACGGTGAGCACCTTCATGCGGCGCGCTGCTCCTCGACCGCGAAGGTGGCCACGCTCGACTGCAGGTCGCTGGCCGCGTACTGGAGCTGGTGCACCGCCTCGCTGGTGGCCTTGAGCGACTCGACCGTCTGCTGGGTGGCGTCGTTTAGCTGCATCATGGTGTTGGAGATCTGCGAGGCGCCGACCGCCTGCGACTGCATCCCCCGCAGCACCAGGTCGAACTGGGGCGCGAGCTTTTGCACCTGGCCCATGACGGAGGTCAGTTGCTCGCCGACCTGGCGCACCTCGCCCACGCTGCGCCGGATCTCCTCGGAGAATTTGTCCATGCCCATCACGCTGGCCGAGACGGCCGACTGCATCTCTTTGAGCATCTGCTCGATGTCCCAGGTCGAGACCGAGGTCTGGTCGGCCAGGCGCCGGATCTCGGTGGCCACGACCGAGAAGCCGCGCCCGGCGTCGCCGGCCTTTTCGGCCTCGATGGCGGCGTTGAGCGAGAGGATGTTGGTCTGGTCGGCGACCTTGGTGATCGTGATCAGCACGCTGTTGATGTTGCTCGCCTTTTCCGACAGCGCGGCCAGCTTGGCGTTGATCGAGTCGGTCGCCGACACCATCTGCTGCATGGTCTGGTCCATGCGCTTGAGGTTGCCCTGGGCGTCGGCGGTGGCGGCGGTGGTGTAGTCGGCCACGGCGGTCGCCTCCTCCATGGTGCGCAGCAGTTGCGAGGTGTTGGCCGAGATCTCCTTGGTGGTCGAGAGGATCTCGATGCTGGTCTGAGCCTGGGCCACGCCGGTGGCCTCCTGCTGTTTGGACGAGGCGGCGATCTCGGTGGCCGAGGTGGTCACCTGGATGCCGGCCTTTTGCACATTGTTGAGCAGCTTGCGCAGGTTCTCGACCATCGTGCGCAGGCCGTCGCCGAGGCGGCCGACGGCGTCGCTGCCGCTGATCGTGACGTTGCCGGTCAGGTCGCCCGAGGCGGCCTTCGAGACGACGTCGAGCAGGGCGTCGACCTTGGCGCGCAGCAGGTTGGTGGCGGCGCGCTCGTTGGCCTGGCTGTCCTGCATGGCCTGGGCCATGCGGTTGAATTCGACGCTGACCTTGCCGAGCTCGTCGTTGCCGACCACGCCCGCGCGCGCCGCCTCGTTGCCGGCGGCGATCTGGCCGACCGCGGCCATGAGGTTGTTGAGTGGCGTCAGCAGCGCGCGCGCGAGCAGCAGCGCGACCACGCCGGCCAGGCCGATGCACAGCGCGCCGCCGAGCGTGAGCAGCAGCTGCATGCGCTCCTGCAGCGCGGTCGACTCCTCGAGGCGCTTGGCGAGCAGCCGGCTTTCCTCGGCGCTGACCTGGTCGACCAGCCTGCGCGCCTGGGAGACTGCGGCAAAGCCGGAGTTCAGTTCCGGGAAGGCGCCCGCCGGCGGCTGGCCCGCGCCCAGCGCGCGCCGCTTGGCCAGCAGTTTGGAGATGACGTCGTTGTTCCAGGCGTCGATCAAAACGCGCAGTTGTTCGAAGCGCGCCTGTTGTTGCGGGTTGTCGGCGGAGAGGGCGATCGCCTTGTCGAGGTGGAACCTCAGCGCGGCCTGCTCGTCGTTGTCGGGCGTCAGGAAGCGCTCCTCGCCGGTGAGCAGGAAGCCGCGCACCTCGTTCTGGATCTCGAGCATCGCGGTCTGGACCTGCTCGGTTTCGCGCAGCACCTCGAGGGTGTGGCGGTCCCATTTGTTGGCCACCGACAGGCGCTCGAAATTCAGATAGGCCAGGCCGAGCAGGAACAAGATGATGAAAATGATCGAGCCGAAGCCCAGGTAAAGCTTGTTCCTGATGGTCAGGTCTTTGAACATGTCGGCTCCGTTGCGCTGTTATCGACCGAATGTTAACATTTTGCCGGGCAACATGGGCGTTTCGCGCGGCGCGCGCGGCGATATTTATCGGCGCGGTGATTCGGGTTGCGGCCGCCGCTCGCATTGCCGCTTACGTGGCCGCCTACATGGCCGCCTACATGGCCGCTTGCGGACCATTGCCGAACTTGGCGCGCAGGCGCAGGCCGGGCCGCTCGACGGCGAGGTAGAGCAGGGCGCCGGCCGCCAGCGCCGCGCCGTTGTAAATACAAAAAACTGAGCAGGTTCGAGCCCACCAGCGCGGGCCGCCAGTTGGCGTCGATCCAGTGGTAGACCTGCTTGTGCGTGAGGTACAGGCTGAAGGCCATGGCGGCGATCGGCGCGGCGCCCGGCACGGTCACGCGGCCAATCCAGCCGTGGGGGCTGGTGGCGGCGGCCACGATCAGCGCGAGGCTGGCGGCGAGCAGGGGGAAGCCGAACACGCTGCCGGCAAAGCTTGGGAAGTCGATCCAGGTCGCGGCGGACACGCCGCCGAGGCCCGCCGCCAGCAACAGCGGCGCGCGCGCCATCGCCCACGTCCACCATGCGGGGCGGAAGCCCTTGACCAGCGCCAGCAGCACGCCCGCCAGCAGGGCGTCGAGGCGCGCGTAGGTCGGATTGTAGATGCCTTCGATCCAGAGCAGGACGAAATCGTTCTCGCCGCCGCGCGTGTGCACGAATGGCGCCAGCTCGTGCTGCCAGATCCAGGCGCGCAGCAGCATGCCGCCGGCGAGCAGCAAAATGGCCACTGCCGCGGCCAAGGCCGTGGCGATCCCGTCCCGCGGCTGGCGCGCCAGCAGCCAGACCACGGCTGGCAGCAGCAGGTAGAAATGCTCCTCCACGCACAGCGACCAGGCGTGGGAAAAGGCGCGCGCGTTGAAGTAGTCGGGGAACAGATTGGTCGTGAAAGTGAGGAACTGCCAAAGCGGCGCCATCGACGCGGCTTCGGCGCTGGCCGGCAGCGCGACATACAGGGCGAGCACGGCCAGGTAGGCGGGCAGCACGCGCAGGGCGCGGCCGGCGAAGAATTGGGCCCAGCGCGGCTCGGCGCCGAGGGTGTAGGGTTTGAGCAGCTGCCAGCCGATCAGGTAGCCGCTCAACACAAAAAACAGGTCGACTCCCATGTGCCCATGTGCCCATGGCGCACGAATGCCGGCAGCGCCACGCCGAAGCGGCCATCAAGGTGGTACAGCATGACGGCGCCGACCGCGAGCGCGCGCAACAGGTCGAGGCCTGGCAGGCGGTGTGTGGATTCCTGCACCGGATTGCACCTGTTAAGTTGGAATGAAGCGGGCAAGGATGCCGGCCGCGTCCCCCGGCGGGAAGCGCGGTGCGACGTATCGACGGCGGCGGCGATCAATGGCGAGCTGGTGCGGATAAGCCACCCATGGTACCCAAAGTTTCGTAACCGGGGTCTGACCCCACTTACGAAAGATTCCTTAAGTGGGGTCAGACCCCGGTTGCGAAACTATTGCTTTTGCTCCAACGCTATCACTCGATTGGCGCACGGATTTCCGAGTTATTTCGCAACCGGGGTCTGACCCCGGTTGCGAAAGATTCCTTAACCGGGGTCAGACCCCGGTTACAAAATGTTGCTCATGCTCTGGCGTTTTTTGGTGGCGCCGGCCGCCTGTCCGACCCTGCCGCAAGGCGACCCGCACCGGTGCGGGACGTAAAAAATCCCTTCCCGCGTCGCCGCCGGAAGGGATTTTTTTTCGTCGCGCCCGACGCGAAGCCGTTACTGCCCGCGCTTCTCGCGCGCCACAGCCGCGATCCGCATGCGCAGCGCGTTGAGCTTGATGAAGCCGCCCGCGTCGGCCTGGTTGTAGGCGCCGCCGTCCTCGTCGAAGGTGGCGATGTTCATGTCGAACAGCGAGTCCGTCTTCGAGTCGCGCGCGACGACGATCACATTGCCCTTGTAGAGCTTGACGCGAACCCAGCCGTTGACGCCGAGCTGCGTGTGGTCGATCAGGGTCTGCAGCGCGAAGCGCTCGGGCGCCCACCAGTAGCCGTTGTAGATCATCGAGGCGTAACGCGGCATCAGGTCGTCCTTGAGGTGCGCCACCTCGCGGTCGAGCGTGATCGATTCGATCGCGCGGTGGCCCTTGAGCATGATGGTGCCGCCCGGGGTCTCGTAGCAGCCGCGCGACTTCATGCCGACGTAGCGGTTCTCGACCAGGTCGAGGCGGCCGATGCCGTGCTTGCCGCCGACCCGGTTCAGTTCCGTCAGCACCGTGGCCGGCGACATGCGCACGCCGTTGATGGCCACGATGTCGCCCTTTTCGTATTCGAGGTCGAGGTATTCGGCCGCGTCCGGCGCCGCCTCCGGACTCACCGTCCAGCGCCACATCGATTCCTCGGCCTCGGCGCTCGGGTTTTCGAGGTGGCGGCCCTCGAAGCTGATGTGCAGCAGGTTGGCGTCCATCGAATACGGCGCGCCGCCGTTCTTGTGCTTCATGTCGATGTCGATGCCGGCGTCGGCCGCGTACTGCAGCAGCTTCTCGCGCGAGAGCAGGTCCCACTCGCGCCACGGCGCGATGATTTTCACGTCGGGCTTGAGCGCGTAGGCGCCCAGCTCGAAGCGGACCTGGTCGTTGCCCTTGCCGGTGGCGCCGTGCGAGATGGCGTCGGCGCCGGTCTCGCGCGTGATCTCGATCAGGCGCTTGGCGATCAGGGGGCGCGCGATCGAGGTGCCGAGCAGGTATTCGCCCTCGTAGACGGTGTTGGCGCGGAACATCGGGAACACGAAGTCGCGCACGAATTCCTCGCGCACGTCGTCGATGTAGATGTTCTCGGGCTTGATGCCGAACTTGATCGCCTTGGCGCGCGCGGGCTCGAGCTCCTCGCCCTGGCCCAGGTCGGCGGTGAAGGTGACGATCTCGCACTGGTAGTTGTCTTGCAGCCATTTCAGGATGACCGAGGTGTCCAGGCCGCCCGAATAGGCCAGCACTACTTTTTTAATATCGCTCATGGTGGTTCCGATTTCGTTGAATGGGGGGAGGGCGGAGGGAAGGCGCGGTTATTCGCCTTCGATCCGGCCCAATAACAGGTATTCGATCAGCGCCTTCTGCACGTGCAGGCGGTTTTCGGCCTCGTCCCAGACCACCGACTGCGGGCCGTCGATGACCTCGGCCGAGACCTCCTCGCCGCGGTGGGCGGGCAGGCAATGCATGAACAGCGCGTCCGGCGCGGCGCGCGCCATTTTTGACGCGTCGACGATGAAACCGTCGAAGGCGGCCAGGCGGGCCGCGTTCTCCTTCTCGTAGCCCATGCTGGTCCAGACGTCGGTGTTGACCAGGTGGGCGAGCGCGCACGCATCCGACGGGTCGTCGAAGAAGGTGTAGCGGTCGGTCGACACCAGCGCGTGGTCGATGTCGTAGCCTTTCGGGGTGGAGACGTTCAGGTGGAAGCCGAACACCTCGGCCGCCTGCAGCCAGGAGTACAGCATGTTGTTGGCGTCGCCGATCCAGGCCACGGTCTTGCCGGCGATCGAGCCGCGGTGCTCGACGTAGGTGAAGATGTCGGCGAGCACCTGGCACGGGTGGTGTTCGTTGGTCAGGCCGTTGATGACCGGCACCCGCGAATGGGCCGCGAAGCGCTCGATGATCTCCTGGCCGAAGGTGCGCACCATGATGATGTCGCACATGCGGCTCATGACCTGGCCGGCGTCCTCGACCGGTTCGCCCCGCCCGAGCTGGCTGTCGCGCGTGTTCAGGTAGATCGCCGCGCCGCCCAGCTGGTGCATGCCGGCCTCGAACGAGAGCCGGGTGCGGGTCGAGTTTTTTTCGAACACCATGACCAGGGTGCGGTCGATCAGGGGGTGGTAGATCTCGTAGTTCTTGAACTTGCGCTTGATGACCTTGGCGCGCGCGATCACGTAGTCGAATTCGGCCAGCGTGAAGTCGGAGAACTGCAGGAAGTGCTTGATCGGTTTTTTGTTAGACATGTTGCAACTTGGAGGAGTTGACCGCCGGCCGCATGGCGCTGGCGGGGGGTAAGCCCGGGGTTAAGCGCTTCAATTATAAGGGTTTTCCCTTTGGCATGTGAAAGGCGGCGGCGCGCCTTTCGTCGATCGTTTTAGTAGATCTGCCCCGGCGCGCCGTCGCCGTGCGCCGGCGCCGACACCGGCAGCTCGAGCGTGAACGTGGTGCCGTGCTCGGCGCTGCTGCTGACGCTGATCTGCCCGCCCAGCAGCGAGGTCACGATGTTGTAGCTGATCGACAGCCCGAGCCCGCTGCCGCCTTGGCCCAGCTTGGTCGTGAAGAACGGGTCGAAGATGCGCCCCAGGTTCTCGGGCGGGATGCCGCGCCCGTCGTCGCCGAACTCGACGATCACGCGGCCCTCGGCCGTCATGCCCGCCGCCAGCCGCATGTGCCCGACCTGGCCGGGGCCGAACGCGTGCAGCAGCGCGTTGTTGATGAAGTTGGTCGCGACCTGGCCGAACGGGCCCGGGTAGCTGTCCATCCCGACCGCCTCGTCGACCGCGAGCGCGATCTCGTGGCCGCTGGCGCGGATCCGGTTCATCATGGTCGCGACGATCTCGTGGCACACCTGGTGCAGGTTGAAATTGCGGCGCTGCTCGGTGGTGCGGTCGACCGCGACCTGCTTGAAGCTGTTGACCAGGTCGGCCGCGCTGGTGAGCCCGCGCATGACCAGCGTGGCCGCCGTCTGCGAGTCGGCCACGAAGCTGGCCAGCTCGGAGCGCCGGATGCCCTGCCCCTCGAGCTGGGTGGCCATCCGCGTGGCGCGCTCCTGCATGGTGCTGGCGATCAGCAGGCTGTTGCCGATCGGGGTGTTGAGTTCGTGCGCGACGCCGGCCATGAGCGAGCCGAGCGCGGCGAGCTTCTCCTGCGACACGAGCTGGGTCTGGGCGTCCTGCAGCTGGCGGTAGGCCTCGGCGTTGTCGAGCGCGATGGCGCCGTAGGCGCACAGGGTGCGGAAGATCATGCGCTCGTTGTCGTCGTAGGCGTGCGAGCTGGGCGCCCGCACCGTCATGGCGCCGATCGCGCGCTCGCCCACCGTCAGCGGCACGCTCAGCGCGCTGACCTGGTCGAGCGTGATGATCTCGCGCCGCTCGCGCAGGCAGCGCGCCGGGTCCGAGCCGGGGTCCTCGGGCGGGCGCGCGCCGGGCGCCAGCTCGCGTCCCAGTTCGACCCCGTAGGCCAGGCTCAGCCCGGCGGCCGAGTCGTCGCTGCGGTAGATGGCGAAGGTGGTGGCCGCGAGCAGGGCGTGGATGTGGCGCCCCAGCGCGTGGAACACGGCCTCGGCGTCGAGGTGGGCGGTGATCTCCTGGCCGATCGCCGAGAGCCGCTCGAGCGCGGCGCTGGTGCGCTGCAAGAGCTCGGCCCGGCGCGCCTCGGACTCGGCCAGCTCGCGGTGGTGGTGGCCCTCGTTGCGCGCGTGCTCGGTGCGGTGGTGCACCTGCATCGCGACGGCGCGGTTGGTGGCCTCCTGGTTGTGGATTTTTTCGCGCGCCGCGCCCGCCTGCAGCGCCACCTCGTAGGCGCGCGTGTAGTCGCCGGCGCTCGCGTGCTCGCGCGCCATCTCCTCGTACAGCTCGCCCGGCACGGTGTAGCCGTCGATGGTCGCGGCGACCTCGAGCGCGCGCTGCAGGTAGTGCAGCGCCGCGCTCAGCTGCGCCATGCCGGGCGGGCCGGGCAGCCGGTGGCGCGCGTGGATCATGGCCATCACGCGCAGCGCCGCGATCTGGTTGTGCGCGTTGCGCCGTTCGCTTGCCATGTCGGCGGCCGCGCGCGCCACCGCCAGCGCCTCGAACGCGCGGTTCAGGTGGTTCAGCGCGTGGGCCTGGCCGCGCCGCGCGATGCTGCGGAAGTCGGACTGGTCGAGCGCGTCGGCCCGCTCGAGCAGGCGCGTGAAGGCCTCGAGCGCGCCGTCGAAGTCGCCCTGGGCCAGCGACAGGTCGCCCAGGTATTGCAGCGCGATGGCGTAGCTGCGCGCGTTGGCGAGCGGCTTGAGGATGCCCAGCGCCTCCTGCAGCATGGCGTGCGCGGCGTCGAGCTGGCCGAGGCGGCGCAGGGTGTCGGCGGTGTGCATCAGGCAGGCGCCGATGCTGCGCGGCCAGCCGGTCGGGCGCGCCAGCTCGAGCGCGCGCTGCATCCATTCGAGCGCGGCGTGGTGGTCGTTGAGCAGGGTGAAGTCCTCGCCGATGTTGGTGGCTGCCGTGATGGCCGCGCGCAGTTGGCCGGTCTCGAGCGCGGCGCCGTAGCAGCGGATGTAGTAGCCGGCCGCCACGCCGTAGTCGGTCACGTCGCTGGCGGCGAGCCCGAGGAAGTCGTTGACCCAGGTCGCCAGCGCCGGGTGCATCGGCGCGCAGGCGCGCTCGAACTGCGCGCCCCAGCGCGCCACGGCCGCGTTGCGGTCGCGCAGCACGGCCCAGCGCGCGGTGGCGGCGTCGGCCAGCTCGGCGCGAAGGCCGTCGCCGGCCCCGCGGGCGGCCTCGGCGGCGCAGTGGAAGTGGGCGTCGCTGGCGGCGTGCTCGCCGCGGTCGATGCTGATCCAGGCCAGCAGCCAGCAGGCGTCGGCGCGCCCGCGCAGGTCGCCCAGGGCGGTGAAGCGCCCGAGGACCGCCCGCGCCTGCAGGCCGGCCGCCTCGAGCGCGCCGGCGAGCCATTCGGATTCGGCCTTGATCAGGGTCATGCGCGCCTCGGCGCCGGCGCGTTCGGGTTCGGGCAGGGCGGCGGCGGGCAGCAGGGCGAGCACCTCGTCGGCCAGCGCCAGCGCGCGCGCGCTGTCGCGCTGGCGCAGGTGCCAGGACAGCGGTATCAGCAGGGGCAAACGGTCGACGCCGCGCAGGGGTGCCAGCGACGCCTCGAGGCGCGCCACATCGTCACTGACCGCGAACATGTCCATCTGCCGGCGCTCCCCAGGATTTTTGAGCAATTGTATGCCCTTTTATGGGCAAGCTGCCAACACGATCGCGAAAAAATCAACAAAAGAACCGGCGCCGCAAACCGGCGCGGGGCCGGCGCCGGTGTCAGAGGCTAAGAGTTTTTCTGGCGTGATGAGCGGTCATGATCGAAAGACTCTCAGCCTCTCAGTACAGCGTCTGCGCCGATTCGTGCAGCAGCTGGCCGTACAGGGTGTGGCGGAAGCGCGCGATCTTGCCCTCGCCGAGCGCGGCGAGGATCGCGCATTGCGGTTCGATGAGGTGGCGGCAATTGTAGAACTTGCAGCCGCCGAGGTAGGGCCCGAACTCGCGGAAGGCGCGCTCGAGCATGCCTTCGCTGAGGTGGTACAGGCCGAACTCCTGGAAGCCGGGCGAATCGATGATCGAGCCGCCGAACGCGAGCTGGTACAGGCGCGTGAAGGTGGTGGTGTGCTTGCCGGTGTCGAGCGCGGCCGAGATTTCGCGCACGGCGATGTCGGCGTCGGGCACGAGCAGGTTGATCAGCGAGGACTTGCCCATGCCCGACTGCCCGATGAAGATCGAGGACTGGCCCTGCAGCAGCGGCATCAGGATCGCCACCGCGTGCCCGGGTTCGGCCCGCGCCGAGACCTCGTGCAGCGGGTAGCCGAGCGAGGTGTAGGTGAGCAGGCGCTCGCGCGCCTTGGCCAGCGAACCGGTGACGTCGGTCTTGTTGAGGATCAGGTGGGCGTCGATGCCGGCCGCCTCGGCCGCCACCAGCGAGCGCGAGATCAGGTCGTCGGCGAAGCCGGGCTCGGTCGCGACGACGATGAACAGGCGCGTCAGGTTGGCCGCGAGCAGCTTGGACTTGTACTGGTCGGAGCGGTACAGCAGCGTCTTGCGCTCGGCGGTCGACTCGATCACGGCCTGGTCGTCGGAGGTCTTGACGATGTTGACGATGTCGCCGACGGCGATGTTGGTTTTGCGCTGGCGCGTGACGCACTGCAGTTTCTGGCCCTCGGCCACGGCCACGTAGTGGCGCCCGTGGCCGGCGATGATGGTGCCGCTCAGTTTGCTCATGCGGCCGGCCGCCCCGCGTACAGCGCGTTGGCCCTGGCCGCGCAGATGAAGTCGTTTTGCGAGATGCCGTCCACGGAATGGGTCGAGAAACCGACCTCGCACTCTTTATAGGTGACCAGCAGGTCGGGGTGGTGGTCCTGCTCGTGCACCATGGCGGCGAGCAGGTTCACGAAGGCGATGGTCTCGTGGTAGTCGCGCAGCGCGAAGGCGCGCACGATCTTGCCGTCGGTGTGGGTCCAGCCGGGCACCTCGGCCAGCAGGGCGGTGATGGCGTCGGCCGGAAGGGCCGTCGCGGCACGGGTGCAGTGTTGGTCGAGCAGGGTCATGGGGCCGCCGTGGTGAGGTGTGCGATCCGGACCGAGGCCGGAGGATGGGAGTCGTAGAAGGTGGAGTGGAGCGGGTCCGGCGTCAGGGTCAAGGCGTTGTCTTCGTACATTTTGACCAGCGCCGAGACCAGGTCGCGCGCGTCGGTGTGGGTGGCGGCGAAGGCGTCGGCCTCGAACTCGTGCTTGCGCGAGCTGATCGAGGTCAGTGGCGAGAGCACGAAGGTGAACACCGGCAGCACCAGCATGAACAGCAGCAGGGCCATGGCGTCGGTGCCGTGGCCGTGCACCGGGTCGACCCCGAGGCCGAGGTAGAACCAGTCCTGCGCCTTGAGGTAGCCGAGCAGCGCCAAAAAGCCGAGCGAGACGGCGAACATGACGGCGATGCGCTTGACGATGTGCTTGAGCTTGAAGTGGCCCAGCTCGTGCGCCAGCACCGCCTCGATTTCCTCGGGGGCGAGGCGGGCCAGCAGGGTGTCGAAGAAGACGATGCGCTTGTTGGCGCCAAAGCCCGAGAAATAGGCGTTGCCGTGGGCGCTGCGCTTGGAGCCGTCCATCACGAACAGGCCCTTGGAGGAGAAGCCGACGCGCTCCATGAGCCCCTCGATGCGGCTCTTGAGGGAGGCGTCGTCGAGCGGCGTGAACTTGTTGAAGAGCGGCGCGATCAGGGTCGGGTAGACCACCATCATGAGCAGCTGGAAGCCGCTCCAGAACAGCCAGGCGTAGAACCACCACAGCGGGCCGGTCTTGTCCATGAGCGTGAGCACCACCCAGATCAGGGGCAGGCCGATGGCCGCGCCCAGCAGGGCGCCCTTGAGCATGTCGGCCAGCCACAGCTTGATGGTCATCTTGTTGAAACCGAAGCGCTGCTCGAGCACGAACTGGCGATGGTATTCGAACGGCAGGTCGAGCGCGGCGGAGGCGAGCGCGAACGCCACCAGCAGGGCGAGCTGGTGCCACATGCCGGGCCCGGTTTGCGCGAGCACGGCGCCGGACAGCCATTGCAGGCCGCCCAGCAGGGTGAAGCCGATCAGCAGGGCGCTGTTGAAGAGCAGGGAGGCGATGCCGAATTTGGTCTTGGCGACGGTGTAGTCGGCCGCCTTCTGGTGCGCCCCGAGCGCGATGCTGGACGCGAATTCGGCCGGCACGGCGGCGCGGTGCGCCAACACGTGCCGGATCTGGCGGTTGGCGAGCCAGAACCGCAGGCCCAGCGTCAAAATGAAGAAAGTAACGAACAAAACCGAAAACGCGAGTGAATACATTCTGTGCCTGTGAGAAAATGCAGGATTGATTAGGCTAAGAGAGAATTATGTCACAAGCGACCGAAATGGCAGCACCGGCAGTCCCGGTCCGCCCAAATGAATTCAACCTGGTGTGGTGCGACATGGAGATGACCGGGCTCGACCCCGACACCGACCTGATCATCGAGGTGGCCGTCGTCGTCACCGACATGCACCTCAATATCATCGCCGAGGGCCCCGTGTTCGCGATCCACCAGTCGGACGAGGCGCTCGACAAAATGGATGCGTGGAACAAGGGCACGCACGGGCGCAGCGGCCTGATCGAGCGGGTCAAGGCATCGACCGTGACGGAGGCGCAGGCCGAAGCCGAGCTGATCGCCTTCCTCAAGCAGTACGTGCCGGCCGGCAAATCGCCGATGTGCGGCAACACGATCTGCCAGGACCGCCGGTTCATGGTGCGCGGCATGCCCAAGCTCGAGGCGTTCTTCCATTACCGCAACCTCGACGTGTCCACGCTCAAGGAACTGTGCAAGCGCTGGAAGCCCGAGATCGTGTCCGGCTTCAAGAAGCACCAGAAGCACACGGCGCTGGCCGACATCCTCGAATCGGTGGCCGAGCTGGCCTATTACCGCGAGCATTTCATCAAGCTGTGATGCCCCGGCGCCGGGTCGCCCTTCGCCCCGGCGCGGAAATTGTCCCCGTATGATCTAATTGCCTTCCTTTAATTTTTGACTGCGGTGCGCGGGATGGAGAACGACCACATCGGATGGCTGGGCAGGCTCTTGCCGCCCACGAACACCGCGGGCGCTCTCGAGCGCGTGCGCGCGGGCGTGGGCGCCCTGTTCGGGCTGGCGCTGACGGCCATGCTGACCGTGATGCTGCTCGGCGAGAGCGCCGCGGCGCCGTTCCTGGTGGCGCCGATGGGCGCGTCGGCCGTGTTGCTGTTTTGCCTGCCCGCCAGCCCGCTGGCCCAGCCCTGGTCCGTGATCGGCGGCAACACCATCTCGGCGCTGGTCGGCATCGCCTGCGCCCAATCGATCGCCGCGCCGATGGCGGCCGCGCCGCTCGCCTGCTGCCTGGCGATCGGCGCCATGTTCTCGCTGCGCTGCCTGCATCCGCCGGGCGGGGCGGTCGCGCTGACGGTGGTGCTGGCCGGCCCCGCCGTGCACGACGCCGGCTTCGGTTTCGCCGTGTTTCCAATCGGCCTCAACGCCGTGCTGATGGTGCTGGCGGCGTTGTTGTTCAACAACCTGACCGGGCGCCGCTATCCCCATCCGCAGCAATCGGTGATGCAAAATGTGCATGAAACCAAGGATGTCGTCGCGACCGCGCGCGTCGGCTTCAGTTCCGAAGACCTCGACGTGGTGCTCAAGCGCTACGGCCAGGTGCTCGACGTCAGCCGCGGCGACCTCGAGGACATCATCCTCGAGACCGAGATGCAGGCCTACGGGCGGCGCTTCGGCGTCATCAGGTGCGCCGACATCATGTCGCGCGACGTGGTCACGCTCGACTTCGCGACCGAGCTCGACGAGGCCTGGCGGCTGCTGCGCCTGCACAAGGTGGGCACCTTGCCGGTGCTGAACCGGGCGCGGCGCCTGATCGGGATCGTCTCGGTCGTCGATTTCCTCAAACGCATCGACGTCGGCGCCTACGCCGCGCTCGGGGCCGGCATGCGCCGCCTGCTCAGCCGCACCCCCTTCGTGCACTCGGAAAAACCCGAAGTCGTCGGCCAGATCATGACCGAGCGGGTGCACACCGTGCGCGACGACACCCCGATCGTCGAACTGGTGCCGCTGATGGCCAATCTGGGCGTGCACCAGATTCCCGTGGTCGACGCCGAAGACCGCTTCGTCGGGATCATCACCCAATCGGACCTCATCGGCGCACTCTACGAGAGCCGGCTCAGCGAGGCCCCTGTGTTGGCTGGCGCACGGTAAGGCGGGGCGCTTGCGCGTATCATGGTCCCGGTGATGTCGAACGGCATTGCCCCACACACGAGGAGAACCACCATGACGAACGACACCAAAGATACCCAGCAAAAAGGTCCCCAGCCGCAAGGTCCGCAAAAGGGCGACCTGAACGCGAACGAACAGAAGGCGCATGAAGACGAGGTCGCTGGTCGCCACCAGAACGATGGCCAGAAGGGGCACGAAGGCGCGAACAAGGGACCGCACCGTAATTGATTGGGTTAATTTCTGTCGCGGCCCGGTTTAGCGCGCGGCCCGACCGGGCGCGCCCTGACTGCGGCCCGACCGTGCGCGGCCCGACCGTTCGCGGCCCGACCGTTCGCGGCCCGACCGTTCGCGGCCCGACCGTTCGCGGCCCGACCGTTCGCGGCCCGACCGACCCCACCGCAGGCGGGACCGGTGTTAGTGCTTACTCGGCGGCGGCGTCGGCGCCGCAGCACTTCTTGAATTTTTTGCCACTGCCGCAAGGGCAGTCGTCGTTGCGGCCCACTTTTGGCTCGTCGCGCTTGATCGTCTGCACCGCCGGCTTGCGCAGCGGCACCCAGAAGCGGTAGATCGCCGGCAGGTTCGCCTCGATCTCCACGGCCAGCTTGTGGCCCTTGACCGGGTTGTCGACCAGCGTCATTTCGGCTTCCTCGATCTCGTCGGCGCCCAGCAGGTAGATCGGGCGCATCAGCGGCGCGAGCTCCGAGTCCCAGATCGGCTGCCACGAACCAGGGCGCAACTCCATGCCCTCCCAGAAACCCCAGCACCACGCCTCGGCGTCGATCAGCATCTCGCCGTCCTGCTCGTGTTCGCAGAACAGGGGCTCGAATTCCTTCGGCGCCACTTCGAACGTGACCAGCACCTCGTTCATGAAACGCATGATCAGGTTGATGATCTGTTCGGACTCCTTGGCGTTCTTCCATTTGGGCGCGCAGCCTTCCTCGTCGCCCCAGACCTTCGGCAACCATTCGGCCGGCATGATGGTCTCGGGGCCCATCGCGATCGCGGTCAGGTAGCCGTGCAGGGTGTCCATCGTCATCGCATCGTCGGGGCTGCGCTCCGACAGGAGGAATTGGTCGAGGTCGTTGAATTCTTTTTCTGACAGGGGCTGATCGAGTTGCATGGCGTGCTTTAAAGGGAGGGAAGGCGCTAGTTTAACCCGCGCGGGGGAACGGCGCGCGAAACTTGTGCTCCCCGATTACAATGGGTGCATGAATATCGCCCCCCCCGAGCACGAACCAGCACCGGCAGCGCCGCCGCCCCACCCGTTCGCCGCGCTGGGCCCCGACCGCGTGCTCGACGCGCTCGACAGCGTTGGGCTGCGCGGCGACGGCCGCCTGCTCGCGCTCAACAGCTACGAAAACCGCGTCTACCAGGTCGGCATGGAGGACGGGCCGCCGGTGGTGGTCAAGTTTTACCGGCCAGAACGCTGGAGCGGCGCCGCGATCCTCGAGGAGCATGCCTTCGTCGAGGAGCTGACCGAGCGCGAGGTGCCGGTGGTGCCCGCGCTCACGCTCGGCGGCGCCACCCTGCACGGCTTCGACGGCTTCAAGTTCGCCGTGTTCCCGCGCCGCGGCGGGCGCGCGCCCGAGCTCCAGGACCCGAAGACGCTCGAGTGGGTCGGGCGTTTCATCGGCCGCATCCACGCCGTCGGCGCGCTCAAAGGGTATGCCGAGCGCCCGGCGCTGACGCCGCAGTCGTTCGGCCACGCGTCGCGCGACTACCTGCTGGCCAACGATTTCATCCCGCGCGAATTGCTGCCGGCCTACACCAGCGTGGTCGAGCAGGCCCTGGCCGGGGTCGACCATTGCTACGCGCGGGCCGGCGCGACGGCGCAGCTGCGCCTGCACGGCGATTGCCACGCGGGCAATGTGCTGTGGACCCCGGACGGCCCCCATTTCGTCGACTTCGACGACAGCCGCACCGGGCCCGCCGTGCAAGACCTGTGGATGCTGCTGTCGGGCGAGCGGCCCGACATGGTGCGCCAGATGGGCGACATTCTGGCCGGCTACGAGGACTTTTCCGACTTCGATCCGCGCCAGCTCTACTTGGTCGAGGCGCTGCGCACGCTGCGCCTGATCCATTATTCGGCCTGGCTGGCGCGGCGCTGGGACGATCCGGCGTTTCCGGCGGCCTTTCCGTGGTTTAACACCCAACGTTACTGGCAGGACCGTATCCTCGAGCTGCGCGAACAGGTCGCGCTCATGGACGAACCACCGCTGTGGCCCGCGTAGCGGGGAATTGGCGCGGCAAAGCCACGCCCCCGCGCAGCGAATCGGCCATGCGGGGCCGATTTTCCCATGGTCCCTTTGCCAAGATGTAAGTTTCGAAATATTCCCCATTCGCCCCGGGCAAACCAAGAAGTCAGTTTTGAACGCTTCCCCAGTCGCCCCGGCCAAACGGTCGATTTGACCGGTTTTTCCGCATCTGCTTGCCGCTCCACGATGGGCCCGCCTGTTTGATAATCGTTCCATGCCATGACGTGCGCATTCCGCGTCCGCCCTAGGCATCGCCCGAGACTAACATGCCCGACACGCACCATCAGCACGACGACGCCACACTGATCATCGAACTGCCCACGCTCGCGGTGCGCGCGCCGGCGTTCGTGGCGGCGGCGCCGGCGGTCTCGCTGATGCAGGTGGCGATCGCCAGGGTCGAGGCCGAGGCGAAGGCGCTAAGCGCGTCCGAGCTGCGCGTGGCCGCCGAACAGCGCGCGCAGCTTGCCGCCGAGGAGCGCGGCGCGCTCGACGCGGCGCTGGCAGCCGCCGCCGAGCAAGCGGCGCGCGACGCGCAGGCGTTCATCGACGCCAACCGCGAGCACCTCTCGAGCATGCACGAGGCGGCGCGCGCCAACGCCGAGCGGCTCGCCGCGCTGCGCCGCGAAACGGCGGCGCTGCGCGCGCAGGCCGAGTCCGACACCGTGGCCGCGCTGCAAGTCGACGCCCGCGCCGAGGCCGGGCAGGCCGCGCGCAGGGATGAGGAGGCGGCGCAGATGGCCGACGCGCTGAGCGAGGCGAACCAACAATTGATGGCCGAGACCGAGCGCGCGCGGCTGCAGGCGCTCGAGCGGATCGCCGCCGTGCACGCGGCGCGCGAGGAGGTGCGGCGCAGCGCCGGCTGCGACGCGCGGCTGGCGATGCTGGCGCGCGAACGTGAGCGCGACGCGCGCGCGGCGCGCGAGGCGGCCGAGTTGCTGGCCGAAACCGAGAACGAGGCGCGCGCGCTGACCTCGCAGCGCGAACAGGCCGACCAGCGCGCCGCCGACGCCGCCTTCGCGCGCGCGATCGCCGAAGCGCGTGCGCTCGAAGAGGCGCGCGCGCTGGCCCATATAGAACAGGAGCGCGCGGCGATGGCGACCGCGCAGGCCGAAGCGGAGCGTGGCCGCGCCTGCGCGCTGGAGCTGCGTTTGCAATGGGAAAAGGAGGCGCGCGCCACGGCCGAACAGCGCGCGCGCGCCGAACGGATCGCCGCCGCCGGCGCTGAGGCGCGGCGCGACGCCGAGGCCCGCATGTTGCAGGCGACCGAACAACGGATCGCGCTCGAGCGTCAACTACACGAGGCCGCGTGCGCGCGCGCCTGCGCCGAGGAGGGCGCCAAGCAATATTTGCAAACAGACATCGGCGTCCCCGGGCGCAAGCCGGACCAGGGCGCGGGCGGCGGTCCGCGAGCCTTGCCCGAGCCGGCGGGCGGGGCGGCAAAGCGTGTCGTCGGGCAGCGCGATAAACCGCGTGACAAGCCGAACGCTAAGCCGCCCGCTAAGCCGCCCGACAAACCGTCCGACAAACCGTCCGAAAGAACGTCCGTCAAACCGTCCCACTACGCCGAAATACAACACGCGTGCGCCGCCGCGGCGACCTTGGACGGGCACGGCCCGCCAGGGCATGGCGCCGCCGTCGGCACGGCCGTGCTGCCGGGCACGGACGCCGTGGCGCCGGACGCGCCCGCGGGCGACACGTCGGCGCTGGTGGCCCGCGCGGTCATTGGCCGCCTGACCCAGTCACTCGTGACACCTTGTCCAATGTAAAAAGTCACGAATGGTATTTTTTGCGGGCAAGCTTGCTGGTGTATGATCCAAGCTGGGTGTTCGTAAAAAGACTTCGATGCTTTCGTTCCGTTTGCCGATCTCGTGCGTTCTGCTTGCCTGTGCGCTCAACGCGCAAGCGCATACCGTTGCGCTCGTGGTGCTGGTCGACACCGCGACCGAAATGCCGATGGCGAGCTTCAAGCAATTCCGGCTGGTCGACGGCATCCACAAGGATATCGGCGAGGCGCTCGCCGCGCGCATGGGCCGCAGCGCGCGTTTCATGGCGCTGCCGCGCAAACGCATCACCAAGGCGCTCGAGACGGGAGAGGTCGACCTCGTGTGCAGCTATGTGCCCGAATGGTTGCCTGGCCGGTTTGGCTGGAGCATCCCTTTCATTCCCATCACCCAGGTCTTGATCACCCGCAGCGACGCCACGCGGCCGCGCAAGCTGGCCGACCTCAAGGGGCGGCGCGTCGGCACCGTGCTCGGCTATTCACATCCGGAACTTGAACAGGCGCTCGGCGACGGGTTCTTGCGCGAGGACGCGCCCAGCAGCGAGGCCAACCTGAGCAAGCTGACGGCCGGCCGGATCCAGCACGCCGTCACGGGCAAGAGTTTCATCGAGTACCGCCTGAAAAAGAGCGACCCGCCGCTGGCGCTGCATCCGCCGCTCGACGTGACGCAATACATGGGGCAGTGCGCGGTGTCGCCCAAGGGCCGCGTCACGCTGGCCGAGGTCGATGCCGCGTTGACCCAGATGGTGCACGACGGGACCATCAACACCATCGTCGCCCACTACCGCTAAGGCCGCTCGGCCGGCGCCGCCCCTGCCGCGCCTACTGCGACAACGTCACTTTCTCGATGAAATATTCGGTCTCGCCGAAGCAGTCCGAGGGCACGCCCTTGTGCTGGGCGTACACGAGCAGCACGCGTTTGCCGGTGGCGGCCTCGAGTTGCTTGACGACTTGCTCGTCGCGCACCGAGAAGGTGAAGCGCTCGGGGATCGCGCCGGGCATGCTGCTAAGCAGGATTTCGCCCTCCCACGTCTTGCAAATCCAGCCCTTTTTGGATAGCTTTTGCAGGTAGCCCGCGCGCGTGCCCTCGGAGTAAGAATAGCTCAGCGTGATCCAGGTGTAGAGGGCGAACAGGACGACGACCCCGCCGATTAGGGGCAGCAACAGCACGGCGGCGCGTTTTGGAATGGGCATGATGGCGTTTTTCTTCTGTTGGAATGTCGGTGGAGAAGTCTCCATGGCGCCCCCGACCGTGGCCTCGGCGCGCCGCGTGGTGCCGGAGCGTGCTCATTCTGACATGTCCGCAAGAATTTTCAAGCCATTTGCTCGGCCACCGAGGCGGCGGCGGGCTTGTGCCGGGGGCTTCAGGAAGGCATGGCACGGCGCCCCGGCATACGTATTGCATATTTGAATCGCGCGCCGTAGGAAAGAGCGGAGGCGAAGCGGGGAGGCGAGCGGGGACGGGTCGCCCCGCGCGGGCGCGCCCCCGCGACCGTTGCCGGGTCAGGCGGACACGCCGTACGAGCGCGCCAGCGGACCGAGGCCGCCCTTGAAGCCCTGGCCGACGGCGCGGAACTTCCATTCGGCGCCGGCACGGTAGAGCTCGCCGAAGACCATGGCCGTTTCGGTCGAACCGTCTTCGGACAGGTCGTAGCGCGCGATCTCGGCCTCGCCCTCGGCGTTCAGGCAGCGCATGAAGGCTTTGCCGACCATGCCGAAATTCTGGCCGCGCTGCTCGGCCTCGTGGATGGTGACGCCGACCGATATGCGGTCGATCTCGGGCGGCACCGTGGACAGCTCGACCGTGATGCGCTCGTCGTCGCCCTCGCCCTCGCCCGTCAGGTTGTCGCCCGAATGGGTCACGGCGCCGTCGGTGGACTTGAGGTTGTTGTAAAAAATAAAATCGGTGTCGGCGCGCACCTTGCCGTCGGCCCTGAGCAGGAAGGCGCTGCCGTCGAGGTCGAAGACGGCGCCGTCGGTCGCGCGCGGGTCCCAGCCGAGGCCGATGATGACTTTTTTGAGGCCCGGCGCCTCTTTGCTCAGGTTGACGTTGCCGCCCTTTTGCAGACTGATTGCCATGTCGGACTCCTCGCATTTATAGTGGATGGTGGACGGGTTGTTGGCGCCGTGTTCGCCCGGTTTTTGTTCGTTCAGCTTGTTCGATCAAGTTGTTCGATCAAGCCGGGCCGGCGAAGTTCCTGCCCGTCGGCGGCGCGCTCGGGCGTGGCCGGCCCGCAACTGGCGCAACGCGGGCCGCACCGGAAGGGGGGCGATCTGCGATAATTCCGCACGGCATTTCACCTCATGGAAAATCAATGGACCTCATCTATCTCGTCACTCCCGTGCTGACCTGGCTTGCAGTCGGCCCGATCAAGTTCCTGATCAACAGCGCGCGCCAGCGCCGCTGGGCCTTCGACCTGATCGGCAACGGCGGTTTCCCGAGCAACCACAGCAGCGTGGTGACCAGCATGGCCACCGTGATCGCGATCCAGGAGGGCATGCGCGAGCCGGCCTTCGGGGTGGCCGTCACGCTCGCCTTCATCGTCATGATCGACGCCAACAGCCTGCGCCAGCATGTCGGCCGCCACGCCGCCGGCCTGAACCGGCTCTCGGGCGAGGACCCCACGCACATCCTGTTGCGCGAGCGCATGGGACACACGCTGGTCGAAATCTGCGGCGGCATCGCCACCGGCATCGGCATGGGCTTCGCCATCACGTCCCTGTTCGCACAGTTGTAAACACGCCCGGCGCGGCGCCGGCGGTAAGCCGGGCGCTGAAGTTTCCGCAGTTCAAGTGCCTGAAATTGCATTTCATCCCGCCATTTGCGCCTTTCAGGTATCGAAAAGCGCAACAGGGCGGCCGGCGATTGACGATCCCGGCGGGCTCAAGGATACTGCGCGATCGAAGCTGCGCCGGCGTGCCCACGCCGCCGCGAAAAAATAACTACATAGTGAATGAAAAGTAAATACATTGTCACAACGCTGTAACGACCACCCCCATCCCCGGAGAACCAACCATGCTGCGCAAAACCATCCTTGTCCTCGCCATCGCTACGGCGCTCGCCGCCTGCAGTAAGGGGGGCAAGGATCCCGAAAAGGGCGCCGACGGCAAGGTGGCCAAGGAGAAGCCGGCCGATCTGATCGTGGCGAAAGAGGATCTGATCACGGTCGCGCCCAACGCGCTCGCCTCGGGCCCGGTGATCACCGGCTCGGTCCAGCCCGAACGCAAGGCCGACCTGCGCGCCGAGGTCTCGGCCGTGGTGCTGCAGGTGCTCAGGGAGAACGGCGAAGTCGTCAAGCGCGGCGACGTGCTCGTCAAGCTCGACGAGACCGCGATCCGCGACAGCCTCGCCTCGGCCGAGCAGTCGGCCCGCTCGGCCGGCCAGGCGCTCGAGCAGTCGAGCCGCACGCTCGAGCGGCTCAAGACGCTGCGCGCCTCCGGCATGGTGTCGCTGCAGGCGCTCGACGACGCCGAGGTGCGCCGCAACGCGGCCCAGAGCGAGGTCTCGGCCAGCCGCACGCGCGCCGTGCTGGCGCGCCAGCAACTGTCGCGCACCTCGGTGCGCGCCCCATTCGACGGCGTCGTCAGCGAGCGCAAGGTCTCGGCCGGCGACACCGCCTCGATCGGCAAGGAATTGCTCAAGGTGGTCGACCCGGCCAGCATGCGCTTCGAGGGCCGCGTCGCGGCCGACCAGATCAGTGCCGTCAAGCTCGGCCAGGCGGTCAGCTTCCGCGTCAACGGCTACCAGGGCCAGGAGTTCCGCGGCGCCGTCAAGCGCATCGA
The DNA here is from genome assembly GCF_003011895.2 of Massilia glaciei. GTDB lineage: Bacteria > Pseudomonadota > Gammaproteobacteria > Burkholderiales > Burkholderiaceae_D > Telluria_A > Telluria_A glaciei. The sequence continues at coordinate 38,952 of NZ_PXWF02000297.1, forward strand.
CCCGGCCGCCGACGCCGTCACGCGCCAGGTCGAGGTGACGGTCGGCTTCGCCGACGCGGCGCGCCCGAGCGTGTCGGGCCTGTTCGCCGAGGGCCGCATCGAGGCCGCCAGCGTGGCCACCCTGATGCTGCCCGAGGGCGCGCTGGTCAAAGTCGGCGACAAGACCTACGCCTGGCGCATGAAGGGCGACAAGCTGCACAAGGTCGAACTCGGCATGGGCGTGCGCGATACCCGCACCGGCGACTTCGAGATCCGCAGCGGCCTGTCCGCGGGCGACCTGATCATGCGCAGCGCCAATTCGAAATTTTCCGACGGCCAGAAGGCGACCATGGCGCCGGGAAAGATGGCGAGCGCCGTCGCCGCGGCCGCCGCGGCACCTGCCGTCGTCAAGGGAAAATAATATGTTCTTATCCGATTTCAGTGTCAAACGGCCCACCGTCACGATCGTGCTGATCATGGCCATGATGGCTTTCGGCCTGCTGGCCCTGTCCAAGCTGCGCGTGAACCAGAATCCCGACGTCGACTTCCCGGCCCTGTACGTGAGCGTGTCCTACCCCGGCGCCTCGCCCGACACGGTCGAGCGCGAGATCGTCAACCGGCTCGAAAAGCCGCTCATGTCGATCCCCGGGCTCGACGAGATCGAGTCGAGCGCGAACGAGGGTAACGCCGGCTTCTTCATGAAGTTCAACTTCGGCAAGAACCTGATCGAAGCCTCCGACGACGTGCGAAACGTCATCGCCGGGGTGCGCTACAAGCTGCCCAACGAGATGCGCGAGCCGATCGTGCAGCGCATCGACATCGGCGCCGACCCGATCATGAGCCTGGTGTTGTCGTCGAGCTCGCAGTCGCACGCGGCCATCTCGCGCATGGCCGAGGACCAGCTGGTCGACCGCCTGCGCGGCATCGACGGCGTGGCCACGGTCAACGTCAACGGCGCCCTCAAGCGCGAGCTGTCGGTCCTGCTGCGCGCCGAGAAACTGCGTGAATACAATGTCTCGGTCGGCGAGGTGGTGGCCGCGCTGCGCGCCCAGAACACCAACGCGCCGGTGGGCAAGGTGCGCGGCGAACTCGACGAGCAGAGCATCCGCCTGGTCGGGCGCCTCGAGTCGCCCGCCGAATTCGAGACCATCGTCGTCAAGCGCCGCGGCGACGAGATCGTGCGCCTAGCCCAGGTCGCCACGATCGCCGACGGCTTCGCCGAGTCCAACAGCCTGAGCATCCGCAGCGGCAAGCCGAACGTGGGCCTGCAGGTGATCCGCTCGCGCGAGGCGAGCACCGTGTCGGTGGCCAAGCAGGTGCGCAAGCTGGTCGATGAGGTCGGCAAGGAGCTGCAGGAGGGCACCAAATTCGAGATCGTGCGCGACGGCGGCAAGCAGGCGCAAAACAGCCTCAACAACGTGATCGAGTCGCTCGTCTTCGGCGCCATACTGACCATCTTCGTGGTCTACGCCTTCCTCAATTCGTGGCGCTCGACGCTGATCACGGCGCTGTCGCTGCCGACCTCGGTCATCGCCGCCTTCATCGCGGTCTGGCTGTGCGGCTTCACGCTCAACTTCATGACCCTGCTCGGCCTGTCGCTGGCGATCGGCGTGCTGATCGACGACGCCATCGTGGTGCGCGAAAACATCGTGCGCCACATGCAGCGCGGCTCCGACCGCCGCACCGCCGCGCTCGAGGGCACCGCCGAGATTGGCCTGGCGGTGGCCGCCACGACGTTCTCGATCATCGCCGTGTTCATCCCGGTGGCGTTCATGCCGGGCGTCTCGGGCGAATGGTTCCGCCCGTTCGCGCTGACCGTGACGTGCTCGGTGATCGTCTCGCTCGGCATCTCGTTCACGCTCGACCCGATGCTGTCGGCCTACTGGGGCGACCCGGCCGACCACCACACGGCGCCCAAGAAGGGCCTGAGCCGGGTATTGCAGCGCTTTAACGACTGGTTCGACCACCAGGCCGACCGCTACGGCAACGTGATCGCCTGGGCGCTGCACCACCGGATCGTGATGGCGGTCATCGCCGGGTTGACCTTCGTCGGCGCCATCGTGCTGCAGGCCACCGTCGGCGGCAACAGCTTCCTGCCGGCATCGGATGTCGGATTCGTGATGATCGAGGTGCGCACCCCGCCCTCGTCGAGCCTGGAGTATTCGCGCCTCAAGCTCGAGGCGGCGGCCGCCGCCGCGCGCACCATCCCCGAGACCCTCGACACCAACAGCAGCATCAACCCGAACGGCGGGCGCATCTATGTCGACATCGGCAAGCGCAAGGAGCGCGAGCGCGGCGCCAAGGAGATCGCCGAGGAGCTGCGCGGCAAGGTGCGGCGCCTGGTCGGGGCCGAGTACGTGGTGCTCGACGACATCGCCAACGGCTCGCGCAAGCCGGTCCAGATCGAATTCACCGGACCCGATTCGCGCAAGCTCATGGAGATCACCAACGACTATATGGATAAGCTGCGCCAGGTGCCGGGCGCGGTCGACGTCGGCCTGTCGCAGCAGGACCCGAAGAACGAGCTCAAGATCGAACTCAACCGCGGCCTGGCCAACTCGATGGGCATCTCGGCCGGCGACGCGGCGCAGTCGCTGCGGGTCGCCTTCGCCGGGGTCGAGGTCGGCGACTGGGTCGACCCGACCGGCGAGACGCGCGACGTGGCGGTGCGCCTGCACCCCGACGACCGGGTCAGCCTGGCCAACATCGAGCGCCTGCCGATCGCGGTGGCCGGCACCAACCAGATGGTGCCGCTCGAACAGATCGCCACGATCACCATGGGCAAGGGGCCGTCGGGCATCAACCACACCGACGGCAAGCGCACCATCACGGTCTCGGCCAACGTGCAGGGCCGCTCGAACGGCGAGGTCACCAGCGACGCGATGAAGCTGGCCAAGTCGCTCGACTATCCGCCCGGCTACGGCCTGGCCCTGAGCGGCTCGGGCGAGGAGCAGGCCGAGCTGATGGCCGCGATGGCCGTCGCGCTGCTGTCGGGCATCGGCCTGATGTACCTGATCCTGGTGATCCAGTTCGGCTCGTTCACGGCGCCGCTGGCGGTCATGATGTCGCTGCCGCTGTCGCTGATCGGGGTGGTGCTGGCGCTGATCGTGACGCGCAACACGCTCAATCTGATGAGCATGATCGGCATCATCATGCTGATGGGGCTGGTGGCCAAGAACGCGATCCTGCTGCTCGACGCGACCCGGGTGCGCGAGGCCGAGGGCATGGAGCGCGAGGCGGCGCTGATGGAGGCCGGGCGCATGCGGCTGCGCCCGATCCTGATGACCACCTTCGCGCTGATCGCGGGCATGTTCCCGATCGCGCTCGGGCTCGGCGAGGGCGGCGAGTTCTACCAGCCGCTGGCGATCGCGATCATCGGCGGCACCATCACCTCGACCTTCCTGACGCTGCTCGTGGTGCCGACCTTTTATGACAGCATCGAAATCTCGCGCGACCGCATGGCCGCCAAGTTCCAGCGCCGCGCCGCGCGCCGTCCGGCGCTCGTGGCCGGGGTGCAGACCCTGGGCGAGGCGCTGCTGACGCTGACGCTGGTGCGCTTCGTGTACCGCAAGCTCATGTGGGTGGTCGGCAAGGCCGGCGGCCGCGGCAAGGCGGCCCCGCTGGACGCCGAGGCCAAGCGGCGTGCGGTGGTCTGAACCGCGCCTGAGAGGCTGAGAGTCTTTCGACCATGCCCGCTCTGCACGCCGGAAAGCGCCCGCTCGTCGTTGCAAATGTTCGCCATAGCCCGAGCTATGGCTGTGCTTTGCGCCTCGATCGGCCACCTTCTGGCGCGCTGCTCGGCCACGTCCGAAAAACTCTCAGCCTCTGAGTAGGCGGCCGGCCTGTCCGGCACGCCAGCGAACAAGGCCCGCCACGTTGCAACGTGGCGGGCCTTGTTGTTGGTGCTGTTGTTATTGGCCCCTGTTTGTTGCCTGCCAGGGCCGGGCCCCCGGCTGCGTCGCGGCCGGTCGGTTGGCCGCCGCGCGCGCGCGAGGCGGGGGCTGCGAGCCGGTCGAGAGTAGGATCGCCGGCTGCAAAAAGTGCCGGACGGCCCATATTTTGCCGCTTGCTCGGCCGATGGCATGCTATCGGCTTCGCGAAATCGTCAAAATCTGTCCTCGTCCGGCACTTTTTTGGCTTCGACTACCGAAATCCGAGAGCCTCCTAGCGGCGCGCCGGCTCGGGATCGACGACGATGACGTCGGGGTTGTCGGTGGTGCCGGTGCCCGAGGTGCCCGAGGTGCCCGAGGTGCCCGATGAGGTGCCCGATGAGGTGCCCGATGAGGTGCCCGCGCCGGCGTCCGGCATCGGTTCGACCGGCGTGGCGGGCGTGGTGGGTTCGGCCGGTGTGGTCGGTGTGGTGGGCGTGGCAGCATCGCCGCCCGTGGTGCCGGTGGTGCCGCTGCTGCCGGAGGTCGCGCCCGGCGCCGGCGTGATGATGGTCGTGTCGGTGGCTGGAACCGGTTCCTCCCTCCGGCATCCGCCCAGGATGCCTGCCAGTACTGCCGCCGTTAGCAGGGCTTTGCTTGTGCTTGAAAGTGCTTTCATTGGTTTACTCCTCGTTCACGTCAATTTTTGCCGCCGCCGGTCTTGCGCTTGCGCCCGCCCGGCGGCGACGCCAGTACAGTCCCGCACCTGAGCCTGATTCAACCCACAGACGGGACCATCAGGGAACCGACGCAGCGAGACACGCGGCCCCGTTCAGTGCACGAATACGACTGTGAAAATTAGACGTGGAACATCGGCGCCAGTTCGTCGATTTGGCCCGCCCGGGGCCAAATCAGACCGGATGCGTTTCAGGCCTTGAGCGGTGTCAAACGATGGGGTGGGCGGTGGATGGACGGGTGCGCCGCCGGCCGGCGCGTCGCGCCCGGAGACGCCGGCCGGGCGCGCGCGGGATTGCCCAAGCGGGCCGGCGGGCCTACGCCTTCGGCGCGCAGGGCACGTCTTTTTGCACGGTGACGGTGGTGCCGGCCGCTTCGAGCGGGGCGACGAAATTAGTCAATTGCAGTACCAGCTTGCCGTTCCTGCCCACATGGCGGTCGAAACCGTACGAGGTCACGGCGCAATTTGGGACGTCGGCGTCGCGGTCGAATTCGAGGATCTTCGATTCGTCGAGCCGCTCGAACAGGTAGCGCAAGCAATTGACGATGACCTGGTGGGCGACGATGAGCACGCGCTCGCCGCAGTATTCGCGCGTGATGGTGTCGAGCACGCTGCGCAGGCGCAAGATGACGTCGCACCAGCTCTCGCCGCCGGGCGGGCGGAAGTAGAACTTGCCCACGTGCTCGCGCTGCACGTGGAGCTCGGGATACTTGAGGGCGATGCCGTGCGTGGTGAGGCGGTCGAGGATGCCGAATTCCTTCTCGCGCAGGCGTTCGTCGGACGAGACGGCGAGGGCCGCCGGCGGGCCCATGTGGTTGACGATGATGCGGGCGGTGTCGGCCGCGCGCGCATAGGGCGAGTGCAGCACCACGTTGGGGCGCACGGCGGCCGGCAGCGCGGCGAACCAGCCCGCAAGCGCGTGCGACTGCGCCAAGCCGAGCTCGGACAGGGGGACGTCGACGTCGCGCGTGTCGATCTCGATGTGCAGGCCGGCGCGCGCCTCGGCGGCGTCGCGCGCGACGTTGCCGGCGCTTTGGCCGTGCCGGACCAGCCAGATTTGTTGCGGCCATTTTTGTTGCGGCATATTTCGTTGCGGCGTATTTCGTTGCGGCATATTTGGTAGCAAAACCCGTCCGCCGTCACCGTTGACACCCGGTCATCATAGACGGATCGGGCGGCCGCTCAGCGCACGATACGCGGCCCCGGGGCGCGCTTCACGCGGGCGCGCCCTCGGTGTCGAGGTTGGCCTCGGCGTCGCTGTCGAACACCGCCATGTCGGTCTGCCCGAGCAGGCGGCTGGTGACGGTGCCGGCGGTGATCGAGCCGCTCACGTTGAGCGCGGTGCGGCCCATGTCGATCAGCGGTTCAATCGAGATCAAGAGGCCGGCCAGCGCCACCGGCAGGTCCATCGCCGAGAGCACGATCAGGGCGGCGAAGGTGGCGCCGCCGCCGACGCCGGCCACGCCGACCGAGCCGATGGTGATGATCGCCAGCAGCGGCAGCAGGAAGCCGATGGTCAGCGGGTCGATCCCGACGGTCGGCGCGATCATCACCGCCAGCATGGCCGGATAGATGCCGGCGCAGCCGTTCTGGCCGATGGTCGAGCCGAACGAGGCGGCGAAATTGGCGATGCCGGGCGCGGTGCCCAGGCGCGTGGTCTGGGTCTGCACGCTCATCGGGATGGCGCCGGCGCTGGTGCGCGAGGTGAACGCGAAGGCGAGCACCGGAAACACTTTTTTAAGGTAGCGCGGCACGCTCAGGCCGACCGCGGCGATCAGCGCCAGGTGCACGCAGAACATGATCAGCAGCGCGCTGTAGGAGGCGGCCACGAAGCCGGCCAGGTTCATGATGTCGGCCAGGCTCGAGCTGGCCACGACCTGCGCCATCAGGGCGAACACGCCGAACGGGGTCAGGCGCAGCACCAGGGTGACCATGCGCATCACGATCGCGTGCGCGACCTCGGTGAAATGGTTGAACGAGGCGAAGATGGCCGGCTTCCTGGCCGCGATGCCGGTCGCCGAAATGCCGATGAAGATCGAAAACAGCACCACCGCGATGGTCGAGGTCTTGCGCGCGCCCGTCATGTCGAGGAAGGGGTTGGCCGGGATCAGGCTCAGCACCATGCCCGGGAACGAGATCGCCTTGGCCGCCGGCAGCGTGCTTTGCAGGTATTCGCCGCGCGCCACCTCGGCCGCGCTGGCGGTCAGGCCGACCGCGCTCAGGCCGTAGGCGCTGGCCATCGCGATGCCGACCGCGGCCGCCACCATCGTGGTCAGGATCAGGATGCCGATCGTGAGGGCGCTGATCTTGCCGAGCGAGGCGGCGTCCTTGAGTTTGAGGATGGCCGAGACGATCGAGACCATGATCAAGGGGATGATGATCATCTGCAGCAGCCGCACATAGCCGGTGCCGACGATGTCGAGGTACTCGCCGGTCTGCCTGACGACGTCCGAGCCGGCCCCGTACAGCGACTGGAACACGACCCCGAGCAGCACGCCCACGCCCATGCCGGCGAACACGCGCTTGGTGAACGACACGTGCAGCGTTTGCATGCGTGCCAGCAGGAAGCACACGGCGAGCGCGGCGAGCAGGTTCAGGATCAGGGCGGTCGGCATGAATTCCTCGGGTTGTCTGTCTGGGCCTAGGGCGCCGGCGGCGCGCCCGGGATCGAGTGCATGAGCACCGTCGTGACGCTGCCGTCCTTGTCGATGGCTAACTGGTACAGGCGGTCGTATTCGGTGTCGGCGATGTCGGCGCCGGGCTCGCCGCCGAGCAGTCGCACCAGCTCGGTCAGGGTGTTTGAATGGCCGACCACGAGCGTGTTGCCGGGCAGCGCTTTCAATTGCGTGGCGAATTCGGCCTGCCTGGACGGGTCGTAGGTCCGGACCGGCACGGCGAGCAGGGTGGCCAGCGGCTTGGCCGTCATCTGGGTGCGCATCAAAGCGGTGCTGTAGATCTGGGCCACGCCGACCTTGCGCAGCGTGGCGGCGATGTTGCGCGCGCGCGCCTGGCCGGCATCGGTGAGCGCCGGGTCCTTGCCAACGCTCTCCTTCTCGGCGTGGCGCACGAGGTAGATCGTGCCCTGGGCCAGGGCCGCGGACGGTGCCAGCACGGTCAGCGCCAGGGAGAGGGCGCACAGTAATCGCATCGCTTTTTTCATAGTCGAACTCGCCTTTCGTGGGATGGGCCGGCCGGCTTCGCCTCCTTGAGCCATATCAGACTTGATTGCTGGCATGACTGACAGTGCGCGGGCGCCGGATTAAGATCGCCCAACAGTATATATTGATTTCAACCAAGGAACTCCATGGTCGAACGCCGCGCGCAAAACAGGTCACTGGGCATCCGTCCCAGCCTTTTTTCGGAGAACGAAACGGGCAATCCCAATCCGAGCCGGATCCTCAACGATCTCGAGCGGCGCGGCCGCGGACAGTCCGGCGGCGGGCGCAGGCCCTGGCGCCGGCGCGCCTTGTGGACGCTCGCCGCGGTGTTGCCTCTGCTCACACTGGGCCTGGGCTGGTGGTGGGCCACCGCCACCTTCGAGGACGCGGCGCCGTTGGCGATCGTGATCGAGGCGCCGCCGGCGCTGGCCGAGGCGCCGGTGCCGGCGCTGGCCGAGTCGCCGGCGGCGCCGGTGGCCGGGGAGTCAGTCGCGGCCGGGTTTGAATTGCCCGCCGCGGGCGGCGACAGTTTTGCCGATGCCGCCGAGCAGCCCGAGGCGCCGGCGCCGGCCGCGTTGCCCGAGCCGTCCGCAGGGGACGAGGCGCCGGCGCTCGCCGCGCCGGTGCGCAAGGTCTCCGCGGTGGCCGGCAAAGGGGGGCGGCGCGCGGCCGGCGCCAAGGGCGCCCGGAGGGCGGCGTCGAAGGCGGCCAGGCCGTCCGAGGCGGCGCCGAGGTCGGCGGCGAAGACGGTGGCGCCGACGGCCAAGGCGGGTGCCGAAGCGCCGGGCGGCGCGACCGTCGCGCGCGAAAAGGATGTGGTCCTGCTGTCGGCGATGGTGGCGCACCGGAAACCGGGCGTCGTCACCGGCATCATCCCCAAGACCTCCTACAAGGAGTGCCTCAGTCTGAGCGGCAAGGCCGGCGAGCGATGCCGCGTGCGTGCCTGCCGCAAGATCGGCAAGGACGAAGTGACCTGCAGGTTGGAAAGCAGGGACCCGCCGCGGGCGAGGATGCTCAAGCCCGTCTGATCCGCCCGGCACGCCTGCCTGCGTGGTTCGCCGGCTGCAGCTTCGGCACCGGTGTGGAGCCGCTTCTAGCGGGCCCCGCCCTCGCGCGGAACGTGTTGCACCCGATCGCGCAGCAGTTCCAGCAGCGCCACCTCCTCGGCCCGCAAACCCCGCGTTTCCTCGTCTGGCGCCTGGCCGGCGCCCCCGCCCGGCATGGCGAGCGTGGTGCCCTCCAGATACGCCTCGATGACCGCCGGGTGCACATAGCATTTGCGGCAGATCGCGGGCGTGTTGCCCAGCCGCTCGGCCACCGATTCGATCGCCCGCACGATGTTTTTCCTGGCCTGGGCCTGGGTCTTTGCCTGCTCGAATTCGCGCAAGGCGAGGGCGGCGAGCACGGTCCCGAACCAGGTCCGGAAATCCTTGGCCGTGTAGTCCTCGCCCGTGATTGCGCGCAGGTAGTCGTTGACATCGGCCGAGCCGACCGCATGGATGGCGCCGTCGTCGCCGACATATTGGAACAACTCCTGCCCGGGCAGCTCGCGCATGCGCCCGATGAGGCGCGCGAGCCGCCGGTCGTGCACCTTGACGGCGTGGAACACCCCGCTCTTGCCGCGGAAATTGAATGCGATGTCGCTGCCGTCGATGCGCACGTGCCAGCTGCGCAGGGTGGTCAGGCCGAACGATGCGTTGGTGCGCGCGTATTCCTCGTTTCCGATCCGCATCATCGTCGTCTGCAGCAGGTGGACGATGGTCGCGAGCACCTTTTCGCGCGGCAGGCCGGGCCGCCCGAGAGCGGTCTCGACCGCGCGCCGCAGCGCCGGCAACGCCCTGCCGAAGTTGAGCATGCCCCCGTATTTGGCTTCGTCGCGCACGGCGCGCCAGCGCCGGTGGTAGCGGTACTGCTTGCGGCCGCGGACGTCGCGCCCGGTCGCCTGCAGGTGGCCGTCGTCGCGCGCGCAGATCCAGACATCGGTCCAGGCCGGGGGGATAGCGAGCGAGGCGATGCGCGCGAGCGCCGCCCGGTCGCGCAGCGGCTTGCCGTCGGGCCAAGTGTAGCGGAAACGCTTGCCGAACGGCTTGCGCACGATGCCCGGGGTGCCGTCGTTCACATAGCGCAGGCCGGCCTGCCTGGCGACGGCGCAGGCGTCGACGTGGGGCAGGGCGAACGGCGCGGACGGGGCGGATTTCATCATCAATGGCGGACTTCGGACAAACCCGGCGCCGATTGTCTGCCGACGGCGCCGGGATTGCGTCGAGTTTGCGCCGAGTTTGCGTCGAGTTTGCGTCGGGATTTCTTTGGGATTGCGTAAATTATGCGGCGCTCGCGCAGATTCGCCCACGCGATACAATCTGGCCGGCGAATTCGCATTGAATTCGCATTGAATTCACATTGAATTGGCCTTGAATTCGCATCGAATTTGCGTCGCAAAGCGCGCCGGGCCTGAGAGGCTGAGAGTCTTTCGATCATGCCCGCTCAGCACGCCAGAAAGCGCCAGTTCGTCGTTGCAAATGCTCGCCATAGCCCGCTATGGCTGTGCTTTGCGCCTCGATCTGCCACTTTCTGGCGGGCTGCTCGGGCACGCCCGAAAAACTCTCGGCCTCTGAGCAAACCGGCGCCCGCAGTGGTCCAACCCTTGCCGCCTCGGCCGCAAGGGGGAAGCCATGGAATGTTGGTTGTCAGGACCGTGCATCGTGATCTCGCCGCATCTCGACGACGGCGTGTTCTCGTGCGGCGAGCTGATCGCGCATATGCCAGGCACCGTCGTCGCGACGGTGCTTGCCGGCATTCCCGACCCGTCCCCGCGGGTGACCGGCTGGGACGCGGCGGCCGGCTTCGACAGCGCCGCGCGCGCCGTGGCCTGTCGTCGCGGCGAGGACCGGGCCGCGCTCGCGCTGTTGCGGGCGCGGCCGCGCTGGCTCGATTTCTTCGACGGCCAGTACGCGGGCTCGCCCAGGTGGGAAGCGCTGGTGGACGGACTCGACGCGCTGCTTGGCGCCGAGGATCCGCACGCGGTGTTGTTTCCGGCGGGGCTGCGCCATCCCGACCATGTGCTGGTGCACCGCGCCATGCTGGCCGTGCGCCGGCGTCGCCCGCACGGCATCTGGCTGATGTACGAGGACGCGCTGTACCGCTGCCTGCCGGGACTGATGCAGCTGCGCCTGCTCGCGCTGGCGCGCCAGGGCCTGGTGGCCACGCCCGTGCCGGCCGCGCCCGCGGGCCGGCTCGGGCGCAAGCGGGCGGCCGTGGAATGTTATCGGAGCCAGTTGCGCGTGCTGGTGTCGCACGCGCGCGGTTACGCCGACGCGCTCGCCCCCGAGCGCTATTGGCGCATCGACGCGGCGGCGGAAAACCGGTTTCCATGAGCGCGCCGGCGCGGCCCTGTCGGACTGCAAACGATGGGTTGTTCGTTTCAGTCGCTATGGCGCTGTGCGTCACAGTCGCTATGGCGCTGTGCGTCACGGTCGCGATGGCGCTGTGTGTCACGGTCGACTACACCTTGCGCGGGCCGGCCAGCAGGCCGCGCACGGCATCGGCCACGCGCGCCGGCGCGATTTTCGCCAGGCAGTCGTTGTGCCCCTGCGGGCACACGCTTTTGTAGCAAAAGCGGCACGGCAGGTCGTGGAACAGCAACTGGTGCTCGACCTGCCAGGGCGCGTGTTGCGGGTTGGTCAGCGCGTACAGGGACACGATCGGCGTGCCGAGCGCGGCCGCCATGTGGGCCGGCCCGGTGTTGTTGGCCACCACCAGCCGGGCCAGCGCGATGGCCGCGCCGAGCTGGCCGAGGTCGAGCTGGCCGGCCAGCGAGCACACCGGCACGCCGCACGCGGCGCGGATCTGGTCGATCAGGTCGCGCTCGTCGGGGCCGCCCGTGAGCACGATCGGGTAGCCGGGCGCGGCGGCGAGCGCGGCGATCAGCTCGGCCCAGCGCGCCGGCGGGTAGCGCCGCGACGGCGCGCTCGCGCCCGGGTGCAGCAGCAGCCACGGCCGGCCGGCGCCGATGCCGGCCATCGCCAGCCGGCAGCGCACGTGGTCGAGGTCGTGCGCGCGCACCCTGAACGAGAGTTTCGCGCTGTCTGGCCCGCAGCCGACGCCGGCCACCAGGTCGAGCTGGCGCCGCACTTCGTGGCGCACGCCGGTGTCGGGTTCGCGCTCGGCGACCCAGTCGGTCAGCAGGTGGTAGGGGTTTTCGCGGCAGTGCGCCAGCCGGTTCGGGATCCCCGCCAGATGGCACAGCAGCGCGGCCGGCAGCGCGCTCTGGCTGAACGAGGTGAAGATGACGGCGGCGTCGAAGCCGCCCGCCTGCAGCGTGCGCACGAAGGCGAGGTCGGCGCCGGCCGGCTGCGGCGTGCCGCTTTTCATCCACGGGGCGCGGTAGCTGATCACCCCGTCGAGCTCGTCGATGAAGGGCGCCACCGCGGCGCCGGCGGCGGACGCGAGCAGGGTCACCGAGCGGCCCGCGCGCGCCTGCTTGAGCGCGCGGATCGCGGGCGTGCACATGAGCACGTCGCCAAGCCCGTCGAGGCGCACGCACAGCACCTTGCGGACCCGGTCCCAGCGCACCGGGTTCATCGGGGCGGCCCGTCCTCGCCCGCGATCTGGATCGCCGCGCTGTAGAGGTCGCTGGCGATGCGGGTCGGCACCCGGCGCGGCCCGAGCTTCCATTCGGTCTCGTTGCCGTTGTCGATGAGCACGGTGCGACAGCCGGCGCGGTTGCCGGCCTCGACGTCGTGCAGGATGTCGCCGATCATCCAGGAGGAGGCGAGGTCGATGTCGTGCTCGCGCGCGGCCGTGAGCAGCATGCCGGGCATCGGCTTGCGGCACAGGCAGGCCAGCGCGTACTGGGCGCGCGTGCCCTCGGGGTGGTGCGGGCAATAGTAGAAGCCGGCCAGCTCGACCTGCTCGCGGAACAGCAGGTCGGACAGGCGGTGGCCCACATGCTCGAGGTCGGTCTCGCTGAAGTGGCCGAGCGCAACGCCGGCCTGGTTGCTCACCACGAAGAAGCGGTAGTCGAGGCGGGCCAGCAGGCGCAATCCGGCGCCGGCGCCGTTGCGCAGGGTGATGCGGCGCGGCTCGACGTTGAACGGGATGTCGTCGACGAGGGTGCCGTCCTTGTCGAGGAAAACCGCCTTGATGGTCACGGCCATGACGACTCTTGCAGCGGCAGCACGGTGATCTCGGCGACCACGCTCTCGGGCAGCAGCAGCACCGCCTTGATCGCCTCGGCCACGTGGGCCGGGTCCTGAAGGCTGGCCGGGTCGAGCCCGGGGAAGCGCTCGAGCAGGAACGGGGTGCGCATGCCGCCCGCGACCACCGCCGTGACCTTGATGCCGTATTGGCGCAACTCGGCGTGCAGCGCGTGCGACAGCCCGAGCAGGCCCCATTTGCTCGCGTGGTAGGCCGAGGCGTTGGGCCAGGCGCGCTTGGCGGCGGTCGAGCAGACGTTGACGATGTGGCCACCGCCGCCGCCGCCGCCCTGGCCGCCGCCCGCTTGGCCGGCGGCGCGCCGCATGTGGGTGGCGGCGAACTTGGACAGCAGGAACGGGCCGTTGAGGTTGGTGTTGATCACGCGCAGCCAGTCGTCGGCGCCGAGTTCGTCGATGGGCAGGGTGACGTCGGTGCCGGCATTGTTGACCAGCACGTCGAGGCGGCCGAAGGCGTCGAGCGTCTCGCGCACGGCGCGCTTGGCGCTGCCCGGGTCGCCCACGTCGAGCCCGATGGCGTGGGCGCGCGCGCCGGCCTCGCGCAGCGACCCGGCAACGGCCTCGGCATGGTGCTGGCGGATGTCGGCGACGGCGATGTCGGCACCGGCGGCGGCCAGCGACCGGGCCAGCGCCGCGCCCAGGCCGCTTGCCGCGCCGGTGATCAGGACCGATTTGCCGGCCAGGCCGTGGATCGGCTCGGCCATGGGGTGGTGTGCGGCGGCCTGCGCTGGCAAACCTTGCTGCGGCGTGTGCATGAGTTGCTCCTAGTGTGCGGACATGTGGGGAAGGGCGCGCGCCCTGGCGTCGTCGACGGCGGCGGTGTAGATCTGGGCGGCCCGCCCGGCCACGCTGCGCCAGGTGTAGTGCTGGTAGGCGCGGCGCAGGCCCTCCTGGCCCATGCTGCGCGCCAGCGCCGGGTCGCGCGCGAGCATGGCGAGGCAGGCGGCGGCGGCCTGCGGGTCGCGCGGCGGCACCAGCAGTCCGCTGTGGCCGTCGGCGACGGTGCTCTTGATGCCGCCCACGGCCGCGCCCACCACCGGGCGCGCGCAGGCCATGGCCTCGACCGGGGTGATGCCGAACGGCTCGTACCAGGGCGTGGTGATGAAGACGTCGGCCGCGCCGTAGTAGTAGCGCAGCTGGGCGCGCGGGCGCCGGCCCGTGAAGTGGACCTGGTCGCCGACGCCGAGCTCGGCCGCGAGCGCGCGCAGGCGCGCCAGTTCGGCCGCCTCGGGCGTGGGGCCGGCGCCGGGGGCGCCGGGAATGCCGCCGGGGTGGCCGGGAATGCCGCCGAGGTCGCCGCCGACGACGAGCAGCTCGGCGTCGACGCCGAAGCCGGCGCGCAGCAGCGCGAGCGCCTCGATGACGTTGTCGACGCCCTTGCGCGGCACCATCCGGCCCAGTTGCAGCACGATGAATTTGTCTTGCGGCAGCCCCAGATGGGCGCGCGCGGCCGCGCACGCCATGGGCCACAATTCCTGCGGGTCGAAACCGCAGGGGGCGATGCGGATGCGGCCCGGCGGCGCGTCGTACAGGGTCATCATGTCGATTCGGTCTTGCTCGCACTCGGCGATGATGCGGTCGGCGTCGCGCATCAGGCTGTCTTCGATGTCGAGGCGCGCCGGCGGGAAGGTGTCGGCCGCGCCCTGCGCGATGCGGCGCACGTGCCCGAGCGCATGGAAGGTGATCACGAAGGGGATGCCGAGCACGGCCTTGAGATGCTGGGCCACCATGCCCGACATGAAGAAATTGGCGTGCGTGAGGTCGTACAGCGAGCCCTGGCGGCGCGCGAAGCGGGCCACGAAGCGCGCGAACGCGTCCATGTGGGGCAGCATTTGCTCTTTCGGGACGTAGCTGGCGGGCCCGGCCGGCACGTGGATGACGCGGATGTTCTCGCGCCACTGCACCAGCGGCTTGTGGCGCGGCGAGTCGCGGCGCGTGAAGATGTCGACCAAGTATCCGGCCAGGGCGAGCTCGCGCGCGAGGTGGGCCACGTAGACGTTTTGCCCGCCGCTGTCGATGCTGCCGGGCGCGGCGAGGGGCGATGCGTGTTCGCTGACGATCGCGATTTTTTTCACGGATGGGCTACGCACGCGCCCGATCACATGGTTCTCATGCAGTTTCATGCCGGCTCCTATGCTGTCAATGCTGGGCGCCGGCATCCGGCGTGGTGTTTCCGCTTGTTGTGCTCGTTCCGCTTGTTTTGCTCGTTCCGCCTGTCTGGTTTGGCCCGCCGGTCTCGCCGGTCCCGCTCGTTTCGCCGTTCCCGTCCGTTTTGTTTGCGCGCGTCCGGGCAGCGCCGGTGCCGGCCGGGTTGAATCGGCCCCGGCCCGTCTTGATTCCCGTGACCTCTTGCAGGGCCGCGTTCCAGTCGGCGCCGAAGCGCGCGATGCCGAAGCGCTCGCGCGCGCGGCGGCGCCCATTGGCGCCGAGCCGGGCCGCCAGCGCGCGGTCGCGCAACAGCTCTTGCATGCGCGCCACGAGGGGCGCGACATCGGTGTCGATGAAACCGGACTCGCCGTCGTCGATGACGGTCGCCATCTCGGTGGTCGCCAGCGCGACGACCGGCACGCCGACCATCATGGCCTCGATCACGGCCAGCCCGAGGCTGGTGTAGCGGATCGGGTTGAACAGGAAACGGTAGTCCGCGGCGAAGGCGGGCAGCCGCGCGTGTTCGATCTCGCCGATGCCGCCGAGTTGCTCGGCCTCCATGCCGACCAGGTCGAGCGGCACGCGGGTGCGCGCGTGCTCGAAGATGTCGCCGCCGAGCCTGCGCCCGCGCCGCGCCAGGTGGTTGATGACCACCAGCCCGCGTTCGAGCCCGCCGTGCCAGGCCACGCCGTCGGGCACGCACACGCCGTGCTCGATCACGCGCACCGGCGTGCGGCCGTTGTTCCACATCAGGGCGTTGAAATGGGTGACGTGGACCAGCAGCACCTCGGGGCTGTCGATCGGGTGCCACTCGTCGGTCGGGTGCGCGCGCGGGGGATCGTGTTCGATGTAGATGCGCGGCAAGGCCCGTTGCGCCGGGCTCAGGAATTCGTACTGGTCTTTCTCGTATTGGGCGTCGTCCTGGAAGATGATGCAGTCGAACTGTTTCGTGCGCGCCTCGTCCACGGGCAGGTCGTGCACGTTGTCGCCCCACGGCATGTGGCCGCAGCGGCCGCCGTAGCCGGCCGGCCGGCCCGGCCGCGACAGCACGTGGAACTGGTGCGGCAGCTGCGTCAGGTAGTACAGATAGCTGCCGTGCGTGTGCCAGGTGAGGATGTTGAGGGGGCGCATTGCGTGGCCTCAGGCAAGCCACACGCGGAAGCGGATGGCCCCTGCCGCGCGCCAGAACACGGCCAGCGGGGGCAGCAGGGCGGCCGTGACGACGGCCTCGGCCAGCAGCGCGGCCGAGCCGGACCGCCCGCGCAGGCGGCGCCGGCACAGCACCGCGAGCGCGCTGGCCCAGGCGGCGGCGCCGGCGAGCGCGAGCGCACGGTTGCCGGCGGCCAGCCCGAGCAGGGCCAGCAGCAGGGCGGCCGCGGTCGCGTAGTAGTCCCAGCGCGGCGCGCCGCGGATTTTTTGGCGGTACATCAGCGGGTGTTTTTTGTAGAGCAGCGCGTCGAACGCGATCTTGTCGGCCTGCATGAGCCGCGCGCCCCAGGAGGCCGGACGCGGCGGCTGCGTCACGCTCGCGTGCGGCGCGTGCGTGAGCCTGGCATTGATGGCGGCGAGGCGGAACTGGAGGTCGGTGTCGTCGCGCCACGCGAGGCGGAAGCGCTCGTCGAAGCCGCCGACGGCCGCCAGCACGCTTTTGCGGCAGAAGCAATTGGCTGCGGCGAACTCGAGCGTGGTGGCACGGGCCGCGCAGTGGACCCCGGCGTGGTCGATGCGTCCGTAGAGCGCGTCGATGTGGTCGTCGAAGGCGTCGAGCGCGTTGAGCAGCCAGTCGGGCGAGGGCACGGTGTCGTCGTCGGTGAAGCCGATGATGGTGCCGCGCCCGCTGCGCCAGCCAAGGTTGTGGGCGGCGGCCCGCCCTTGCGTGCCGGAACCGTGGAGGTAGGCGATGGCGGGGCCGCTGGCATGGGTGCGCGCGCGCCAGGCGGCCACCACGTGCCGCGCGTGCTGGTTGGGGAAGGCGTCGACGATGATGATTTCGTACAGGCCGCGCGCCAGGCTCTGGTGCACGAGGGCGGCGATGTTGCGCTCGAGCAGGTGCGCGCGGCCCGAGGCCGACACCACCACCGAGATCAGCGGCAGCAGCGCTTGGCCGGCCGGCGGCGGCGCCGCCGCGCCCGTGCCGGCGGCGCCCGTTGCGGTCGGCGCGCAGGGCGCCGCATCGGACGTCACATCGGGCGTCGCATCGGGCTTGAGGCAGGGCGTTGCATCTGGCATGGCTGTCGACATTTTCATCTCCGCTAATGCAACGTGCTACAAATGCAACGTGCTACAAATGCAACGTGTTATTAATGCAACGTGTTACTAATGCAACGTGCTACAAATGCAAGGCGCTACAAATGCAAGGCGCTACAACGTCTGGCGCTGCAGCATGGTTTGCTCGTCCAGGCGTTGTTGCAGCAGCCACAGGCGGGCATACAGGCCCTTGAGCGACAGCAATTGCGCATGGCTGCCGCGTTCAACAATGCGCCCCCGGTCCATCACCAGGATCTCGTCGGCGCCGACGATGGTCGAGAGCCGGTGCGCGATGATGAGAGTGGTTCGATTCTCCGAAAGACGGTCGAGTTCCTGCTGTATCGCGTGCTCTGAATCTGAATCAAGGGCGGAGGTGGCTTCGTCGAAAATGAGGATCGCCGGATCCTTGAGGACGGCGCGCGCGATCGCGATGCGCTGCTTTTCGCCGCCCGAGATTTTGACCCCGCGCTCGCCGACCTGGGTCTCGTATTGCTCTGGCAGGGCCATGATCAGCTCGTGCACATGGGCCGCGCGGCAGGCGCTTTCGATCTCGTCGGGGCGGCAGCCGAGGCGGCCGTAGGCGACGTTGTAGCCGATGCTGTCGTTGAACAAGGCGGTGTCTTGCGGAACCACGCCGATCGCGGCGCGCACGCTCGACGGGCTCAGCGTGGCGATGTCCTGGCCGTCGATCAGGATGCGCCCCTGCGCCGGCGGGTACAGGCGCAGCAACAGGCGCGCGAGGGTCGACTTGCCCGAGCCGCTGCGCCCGACCACGGCCACGGTGTGGCCGGGGGGGATCCGGAAGCTGACGCCGCGCAGAACCGGACGCGCCTCCTCGTAGCCGAAGCTGACCTGCTCGAACACGACCTCGCCGCGGCCGGCCCGCAGGCGCGGCAGGCCGGCCTGCTCGGCCACGTCGGGGCGCTCGCGCAGCAGCGCGAACAGGCGTTCGGCGTTGACCCAGGCGTCGCGCGCCTCGCGGTAGACGAAGCCGAGCGCGTTGAGCGGCAGGCAGACCTGGAGCGCGTAGGCGTTGATCAGGACCAGGTCGCCCACGCTCATCTGGCCGCGCCAGACCGCGTCGCCGGCCAGCAGCATGATCGCGGCGATCCCGGCCGCGATGGTGCCGCTTTGTCCCACGTGCAAGGTGAACAGGGCGCGCTGGTTACCCATGCCGGCCTCGCGCCAGTGCCGCATGATGTCGCGGAAGCGCGCCGCCTCGACCGCCTCGTTGGTGAAATACTTGATCGTGTCGTAGTTGATCAGGCTGTCGGCGAGATGGCTCTTGGCGCCCGAGTCGAGCTGGTTGACGCGGCGCTGGTACAGCACCCGGCGCGAGGTGAAAACCAGCGTGAAGCCGGCATAGAGCAAAAAGGTGGCGCCGATGGCGACCGAGAACCAGCCGCTGTAGCGCGTCAACATGACGGCCAGCACGAGGCCGATTTCGATCAGGGTCGGCACGATCGTGAACAGGCCCACGCCGAGCAGGAAGGCGATGCCGTTGGTGCCGCGGTCTATGTCGGGCAGCAAGCCGCCGATCTGGCGTCTGGCATGGAAGCGCGGGCCGAGCGCGTGCAGGTGGGCGAAGGTTTTTTGCGCGTAGGCCGAGACCGTGCTGAGCGTCACGCGCGCGAACAGCAGGTCGCGCAGTTCGTTGAACAAGGTGCTCAGGAAACGCAGCAGCGCGTAGCCGGCCAGCAGGTAGAGGGGGATGCGCGCCAGCTGCCCCGGCTGGGAGAACGCGTCGATGATGCGTTTGAGCACGAGCGGCACGGCCACGGTCGCGATTTTCGCGACCACGAGGAAGACGAAGGCGGCCGCCACGCGCGCGCGGTATTGCGACAGCACGCCCCACAGGTCGGCGGCCAGCCGGCCCTTCAGGTCTTGCTGGTCTTGGGCTTTGCCACCCTGGGGTTCGCCACCCTGGGGGGCGCCACCTTCGGGTGTGCCACCGTCGGGTGTGCCACCTTTCGGTTTGCCACCTTGCGTTCCACCACCTTGCGTTCCACCATCTTGCTGCCCGCTGCCCTGGTCCATTGTCGCGCCACCTTGGAAGATCCAAAGCCGTTTGACACTGGTCAGCGGCGCTTAGCTCCCGCCAGCCGCGCCGAGCGCCGCCACCGCCGCCGCCGGCCGCGCTTTGCCAGCCGGGCGCGCGGCGACGGCGGCGACGAAGCCGGCCACGGTGTCGAGCGTGGGCGCGAGCAGCCGCAGCGGCCCGGCGAACGAGGCGACCAGGGTGATGTGGTTGACCTTGTCGAGATAGACCTCGTCGACCGAGACGCCGTGCGCGCGCAGCTTGGCCGCCATGCCACCCGTGTTGCGCTGCGGATTGACCAGATCGTCCTTGTTGGCGGCGATCAAGAGCGCCGGCGGCGAGCTGGCCGACACATGGTTGATCGGTTGCGACGCGGCCGGGGTGTTGGGAAAATGGAACACCGGGCGCGTCGTCTTGTTTTCGATCGGGATGAAATCGTAGGGGCCGGCCAGCCCGATCCAGCCGCGCAGGTCGGACGGCGCCATGCCCTGGCGTTCGAGCCAGCGCGCGTCGAGCGCGAGCATGGCCGCGTTGTAGGCGCCGGCGCTGTGGCCCATGACGAACAAACGCTTCGGATCGCCGCCGAAGCGCGCGACCTCGCGGGCGGTCCAGGCCAACGCCGCCGCCGAGTCGTCGAGGAAATCGGGATAACTGACCTCGGGGTGGAGCCGGTAGTCGGGAACGACCACGACCATGCCGCGCGCGGCCAGCGCGCGCGCCACGAACGCGTAGTTGGCGCGCTCACCGCTGGTCCAGTTGCCGCCGAAAAAGAACACCACGACCGGCGCCGGGCCCGCCGGGCTGAGCGGCCGGTAGACGTCGAGCCGGCGCCGTTCGCCCGCGCCGTAGGCGATGCCGGTGCTGGCCTGCGAGGCCCCGGCCGGGGTCAGTACGTTGAGCGCGGCCAGCGGCGAGCAGGCCGCCAGCGTGCCGAGCACGGCCACGACGGCGGCGATCCCCAATAATGTCAGGCTTATCTTGCTCATGCGGTTTCGATCCGTCCAATGATATAAATCATTATATCGACGAGCAAGAAAGCGCCCTGCACGCCAGAGCGCGCCACCGGACCGTCTGCTAACGTTGGCCGAAGACTAATGCTTTTGGTACACTATCAACTCACCGTTTTTTGGCGCGACCGCGGCCGCCCCCACCCAACAGGACGAACACGAATGAAACAACTCTATGTCAACGGCAACTGGATCGCAGGTTCGGGCAGCACCACCACGCGCAGTCCGTCGGACCGCAGCGAGGTCGTCGGCGAATACACCAGCGCGGGGGCGGCCGAGGCCGAACTGGCCATCGCCGCCGCGCATGGCGCGGCCGCACGCTGGGCCCTGTCGGGGGTGCAGCAGCGCGCCGACGCGCTCGACGCTATCGGCACCGAGATCATCGCCCGCAAGGCCGAGCTGGGCACGCTGCTGGCGCGCGAGGAGGGCAAGACCCTGCCCGAGGCGATCGGCGAGGCGGCGCGCGCCGGCGCGATCTTCAAGTTTTTCGCGCAGGAGGCCCTGCGCATCCCGGGCCAGCGCCTCGCCTCGGTGCGTCCCGACATCGAAGTCGACATCACGCGCGAGCCGGTCGGCGTGGTCGGCATCATCGCGCCGTGGAATTTCCCGATCGCGATCCCGGCCTGGAAGATCGCCCCCGCGCTGGCCTACGGCAACTGCGTGGTGTTCAAGCCGGCCGATCTGGTGCCCGGTTGCGGCTGGGCGCTGGCCGAGATCATCAGCCGCGCCGGCTTGCCGGCCGGCGTGTTCAACCTGGCGATGGGGCCGGGGCGGGTGGTCGGCGAGGCCATGCTCAACGACGCGCGCGTCAACGCGATCAGCTTCACCGGTTCGAGCGCCACCGGCGAGCGCGTGTTGGCCGCCTGCGCGCGCCGGCGCGCCAAGGTGCAGCTCGAAATGGGCGGCAAGAATCCGCTGGTGGTGCTGGCCGACGCCGACATGGATGTCGCCGTCAACGCCGCGGTCCAGGGCTCGTATTTCTCGACCGGCCAGCGCTGCACCGCGTCGTCGCGCCTGATCGTCGACGAGCAGGTGTATCCGGCCTTCGTCGAGGCGATGGCGCGCCGGCTCGGCGAGCTCAAGGTCGGCCACGCGCTCGAGGCCGGCATCGACATCGGCCCCGTGGTCGACAACGCGCAGTTGGAGCAGGACCTGCGCTACATCGAGATGGGCAAGGCCGAGGGCGCGCGGCTGGTGTGCGGCGGCGAACGGGTCGAACGCGCCACCGAGGGGTATTTCCTGACGCCGGCGTTGTTCGCCGACTGCGATCCGTCGATGCGCCACACGCGCGAGGAGATCTTCGGGCCGGTCGCCTCGGTGATCCCGGCCAAGGGCTACGAGCACGCGCTGGCGCTGGCCAACGACACCGAGTTCGGGCTGACTGCGGGCATCTGCACCAGCTCGCTCAAGCATGCCACGCACTTCAAGCGCCACGCCAAGGCCGGCATGGTCATGGTCAACCTGCCGACCGCCGGCGTCGACTACCACGTGCCGTTCGGCGGCACCAAGGGCTCGAGCTACGGCGCGCGCGAGCAGGGCAGCAACGCGGTCGAGTTCTTCACCACCGTGAAGACGAGCTACACGGGCAGCTGACCGGATGCCGTCCCCGGCGGCGCATGCCGCGGTGGACGCCCGTCCCACCCTTGCTAGTCGGGCGTGCCGTCGTCGCGCCGGCCGACATTGCTTTGCCGGACCTGGCGGCCGCCTTGGTCGGTGTCGACCGATTGCCGGTTGGCCGTGTTCGACAAACCGGTGTCGTCGTCCATCGGCGCGTCGGCCGACAGGTGCGGCGCGGCCGGGCTGCGCGGCAGGCCGCCGGCAAGGCCGTTCGATTCGTGCAGTTGCGGATTGGGGTTCTGGGCGCTGGCGGCGCCCGCGCCGCCCTGCTTGCCGCCCTGGCCGGCCTTCGACTCGCGGCGCCTGTTCGCCTTGTCGAGCTGCGCCGTCTCCTCGTTTATCTTCTGCTTGCCCATGCTGTTCCCCTTGTCGGATTGAACCGACGCAAATTTGCCTCGCCGCGTCCGGTTAGCCGGACCCGACCATGATGCGCCGCGATTCGAGAACACAATATGGGAACACGCTGCGCAGCCTTGTAGGACTGGTCTCACAGCGAACGACTTGGCGGTGGCAGTGCTCGAAGTACAAAATTTCCAGTGATCCCCCGTCCTACAGCTACTCCGCAAGCAGTCCTATAGCCGCGTGCCGCAGCCCTGCCTAAGATGGATTTCACCGTTCGCTCATCGACGCATGGTCGCCGGGCACGGGGGATCTCCCGCATGGGCGGGCGGGCAACATTTGACAGGAGAGTGACCATGGCAACCAGTGATCAGGGCAACAAGCAAAGCGGCAAGCAGGCCGACAAGCAGGTTGACAAAAAGGACGAGAAACACGACGAGAAGCACGACGCGAAACACGGCGAGAGGCACGACCAGAAGGCGGCCGGCAAGCAGACCGGCAGTGAAAGCGGCGGCGGCACCCGCAACCGCGGCTTCGCGTCGATGGATCCGCAGCGCCAGCGCGAGATCGCCAGCGAGGGCGGCAAGGCAGCCCACCAGAAGGGGACGGCGCACGAGTTCACCTCGGAAGAGGCGCGCCGCGCCGGCAGCATGAGCCACGGCAACAGGCAGGCCGCGACGGCGAGCACGGCGTCGGGCGCCAAGCAGGGCGGCAACGAGCAGAGCGGCAAGGGCGGCAGCCGCAGCGGGCACGACAGTGGCAGCGGCCCGGGGAACAAATCGGGTTCGTCCGGCGGTTCGGGCAAGCGCTAGGAGCCTGTCGGACTTAGGATCGTTGGCTGTAAAAAGTGCTGGACGGTCCATATTTCGCCGCTTTCTCGGCCAATAGCTCGCTATTGGCACTGCGAAGTCATCGAAATCTGTCCTCGCCCAGCACTTTTTTCGCTTCGACTCCCTAAGTCCGACAGGCTCCTACTGCCGTCCCGCGCAGTCCTGCAAAAGGGGGGGAGCGCCACGCTCCCCCCTTGCGCGCCCACGTCTCCCCTTGCCACGAGGCGTGTTTCGCGTTTATTTTCCAATAAGCGACACCGCCCCGATTCCACCCATCGGGCCGGTTGAATGCTGTAAAATTGCCGCGTCTTATCTTTTAACCGGGGAATCACGTGGTCCAGAAAGCGGTAGTTCGTCAAGTAAAAAGCTTGAGCATGTCGTGCGACAAGCTTGGCAACATGTTGCTCGTGAAGTTTTCCTGCGTCGGCGCCAAGGATGCGTGCCTGTTCATGCCCGCCACCATCGTGTTCTGGCTGCTCGACAACATGCCGGTCAACCAGAATCCGAATCTGCGCGCGCCCGAGGTGCAACCGAAGATCACCCAGGACGACTGGGACAGTTCGCAGACTGCGCGCATGCTCAGCGCCCAGTGCATGCAGTTCCCGGACGCGCTGCGCATGACGTGCGAGCTGGTCCAAAGGCCCGATCTGACCTTGCTACTCAACACCTCCTGCATCGAACTGATGCGCCGCTACATGCAGGTCTACAGCACCGAGCTGATCAATCTCGAGAACTGAGAGACCGGGCCGCCGCGCCGGCAACGGCGTTGACGTTTGCAGGTTCCAGCCCCGCGCTCGCGCAAATTCGCGCCCGCGCATGCCCGGCGGCGCGGCAAATCCGGGTATGATTCTCCTCTTTGTGAAAACACCAACGAGGGGACCAGCATGCCTATCAAAATCAGCCAGCATTTCGACTCCGGCGCCATCGAGGTGGTACGGGCGGACAGCCCGGGCCAGATCGACCTGAACCTGCGCTCGGACTCGCATGCCGACATCCATCAATGGTTCCATTTCCGCCTCCAGGGCGGGGCCGGCCAGGCTTGCACGATCCGGTTCCTGAACGCCGGCCAGGCCACTTACGCCAAGGGCTTCGAAGGCTACCAGGTTGCCGCCAGTTACGACACCGAGCACTGGTTCCGCGTGCCGACCAGCTTCGACGGCCAGGTCATGACGGTCCGGCACACGCCCGAGACCGACAGCGTGTACTACGCCTATTTCGAACCCTACTCGTGGGAGCGCCACCTGCGCCTGCTCGGCGAGGTGGCCGACAACCCGCTCGCGCGCGTGCACGACCTCGGCTCCACGGTCGACGGGCGCGACATGAACATGGTCGTCATCGGCGACCCGGCGGCCGAAAAGAAAATCTGGGTCATCGCGCGCCAGCACCCGGGCGAGACCATGGCGCAGTGGTTCGTCGAGGGCCTCATGGACGCGCTGCTCGACGAGGCCAATCCGGTCGCCCGCAAGCTGCTCCAGCGCGCCGTGTTCTACATCGTGCCGAACATGAACCCGGACGGCTCGGTGCGCGGCAACCTGCGCACCAACGCGGCCGGCGCCAACCTGAACCGCGAATGGATGGCGCCCTCGCTTGAGCGCAGCCCCGAGGTGCTGTGCGTCAAAAACAAGATCCACGAAACGGGATGCGACATGTTCTTCGACATCCATGGCGACGAGGCGCTGCCGTACAACTTTGTGGCCGGCAACGAGATGCTGACCGACTTCACGCCCGAGCGCGCCGCGCGCCAAAACGCCTTCATCGACCAGTACATCGCCGCCAGCCCCGACTTCCAGAAGGTCTACGGCTACGCCGCCAGCAAGTACAACGAGGAGTTGCTCACGCTCGCCTCGAAGTACATGGGGCACACCTTCAAGTGCCTGTCGCTCACGCTCGAAATGCCGTTCAAGGACAACGCCAACCTGCCCGATCCGCACGTGGGTTGGAACGGCGCGCGCAGCAGCGTGCTCGGCGCGGCCATGCTGCAGCCCATCCTCGGCGCGCTCGACTAGCCATGGGCGTCGAGATCGAACGCAAGTTCCTGCCCGCCGGAGAGGGCTGGCGCGCGCTCGGCGAGCCGGTGTTGCTGCGCCAGGGGTATCTGTCGTCCGATCCGGCGCGCGTGGTGCGGGTGCGCGTCGAGGGCGGGTGCGCCACGCTCACCATCAAGGGCCCGAGCGTGGGCGCCACCCGCGGCGAATGGGAGTATCCGATTCCGCTGCACGAGGCCAACGAGTTGCTCGACACCTTGTGCCAGCGGCCCGTCATCGAGAAATACCGCCGCCGCATCACGCATGCGGGCAATGTGTGGGAGGTCGACGAATTCCTCGGCGCCAACGCCGGCTTGGTGGTCGCCGAGATCGAACTGGCCAGCGAGGGGCAGGCGTTCGACAAGCCGGACTGGATCGGGCGGGAAGTGAGCGACGACGCGCGCTATTTCAATTCGAGCCTGATCGGATTGCCCTACTCGCGCTGGCAGCGCTGAGGCTCGCCGGTGTCGCGGCTGACCGGCGTCGAGGCCGGCTGTTTGCTTAAATTAAGGAAGTGCGAATGTCGGTCATCATGAAGCGAATGCGGTACCTGAGGAATATGGAGGCGCTGGCCGCCATCGCCTTGCCCTTGTTGTTCGTCCACGACTGGACCAAGCCGCCGGCCGCGGCGCTGGCCTGGGAGTTGCGGGTCCCGGCGATGTGTTTGCTTAGTTATCTGTTGCTTCAGGGTTCGTGGTACTGGCATCTGAAAATTGTCGCGATGGAACGGCGGCAAGCCTTGCCTGCGTATTTCCATCCGCTGTACCGCGGGTTCAAGTGGGCCAACACACTGCTGCTGGCGGCCATGCTCGTGGCGCTGGCCGGCGCCGCGGCCGGCGGCGCCCGAGCGGCGGATCTCGGCTGGGCCGGCGGCCTGCTCGCCGGCGCGGTCCTCGAACAGATCAACTATTTCCATTACCAACTGATGTACGATACGCGCGGCGCCATCGCGCACCTGCGCCGCAACGCCCGCCTGCGCACGCCCGCGCTGGCCATCGACCTCAAGCGCGCTGGCGCGGAGCGCGCCGCGGCGCCGGCTTGAACGGGCGTCCGGGCCCACGCCCGCGAATAAAAAACGGCCACCTTTCAGTGGCCGTTTTTTCGTGCGGATGCGGCGCCTATGCCTGCTTGCCGCCCAGCGCCCTGGCCGCGGCCAGACGGCGCAGCACCAGCGTGTTCAGTTCGCGCGTGTGCGCGCTCCAGCGGCTCGAGATCTTCTCCAATTCAAGGTTCAAACGCGCCGCGGTCGCGTGCTCGCCCGTGGTGAAGGCCCAGATCGCATACTCGGCCTTCGCCTCGTAGGTGCCGAAGGCGGCCACGGCCGCCTCGAACGCGGCGCGCGCCTCCGCCACGCGCGCGGTGCCGGCGTACGCGCGCGCGATCAGCAGGGCGATCTGGCCGGCGCGGAAATCGGGGTGTTGCTGGCGCAGCGGCTCAAGGTGGCGCAGGGCGTCGGCGAAGCGCGCGCACGCGACGTAGGCGTCGGCGGCGCCGAAGCGGATCTCGGGCTCGGCCGCGAACGGCCCCCGCAGGCAGGCCTCGTATTGGCGCGCGCCTTCCTCGGCGCTGCCACCGTTGACCAGCGCCGACGCGAGCCGCATCTGGTTCTGCGCGGTCGGGACGTCGTCGAAGGCGAGGCGCGCCTCGCGCAGTTCGCGCGTCGGGTCGATCGCCTTGACGGCGGCGTTGACCGCCTTGAGGGCCTTGGCCTCGAGGCGCGAGTTGGGCAGGCAGACCCCGAAGAAATACACCAGGCTGCCCAGCAGTGGAAACGCGAACAGGATGAGCAGCCAGTACATTTGCTGGCGGGTGCGGATCGCGTGGATGGCGCACATGATGGCGATGACGACATGAAGTCCGAGTCCTGCGAAGGGCATGTTGGCTCCGTCCGGTGGGTTGGCTTGGCTTGAAAAGGTTAGCATATTATAAATCACGCCAACGCCCGTCCCCCAAAAAAAACGGCCACCTTGAAAGTGGCCGTCGCGCGCTTGCAAAACCGGTGGTCAGTGGAAGTGCTCGCCGCCGGCGGGCGTGTCCTCGGGCATTTCGGCGTGCACCAGTTCGCTGACCGGGTCGGCGAACAGGGGCGCGCCGCAATCGTCGCAATACTCGGCCACGAAACGCTCGTTGTGGCGCTTGATGTGCGTGATGCCGGCCTCGTTGAGGTGGGCGACGATCTCGTCGAGCGGGGTCTTTTGCTCGGCCAGCGCGTCGATGCCCGCGTTGACCAGGCCCTCGACGGGCGTGCCGTCCTCGTCCTCCTGGCCGTACAGCGGCCAGACGATGCCGTAGATGACGTCGGGCGTCTGGCGCAGCGTGAAGGCGACCCGGTATTCGTCGATCTCGCCGTCGGCCGACTCCTCGCCGAAGCCGGCGATGACGGCGCGCAGGTCGGACGGCTCGACCGCGAGCGTGTTGGTCAGGTAGTGCACGGCGGCGCGGATCGAGACCGGGCGGATCAGTTTGTCGGCCTCGCGGCAGGCCACGTAATAGGCCTCGGGCAAGAGCAGTTCGATGCCGCAGCCGGGCAGCAGGCGCGCGATGTTGGGCGTGGCCTGGGTTTGCCATTGCTCGAGCGCGTTGGCGCGTTCGGCCATGAAATTGATCTGGTGCTGCGGCTCCTGCCAGCGGAACAGCGGCGCGCCGAGCGGCGCGACGACGGCGAGCATCAGGTAGCGCGTGTCGGCCAGGAACGGCGCGGTCTCGGGCGGCTTGGCGGCGGCCTTGAGCGCCGTGCCTTTGTGCGCGGCCTGGGCCAGCTTGTGCGTCATCGAGTACGTCTCGGCGTGCGTGCGCGGCAGCTGGTCGATCGCGAACAGGGTCGGGGCCATGGCCACCTGGGTGCCCTCGGCCAGCAGGTGCGCGGCGAAGTGGGCCGTGAGGGTGGCGACCAGCTCGGCCGGGATGGCGCCCGAGGCGATCGAGAAGCGCGTCCAGGCGAGCACGGGCGCGGCCACCAGCAGGGCCTGGTAGCTGAGCTCGGCGCCGTCTTTTTGGTCGACCATGATGGACGACTCGCTGACGGCCTCGACCCCCTCCATGAGGATGTCGTAGGCGTTCAGGTCTTCCTTGAACAGCAGGTTGAGGGTGCTGTCGACGGTGTCCTGGTGGCCCGACTTGAGCAGCTTTTGCAGGTGGGCGTCGAGCTGGCGCTCCCAGGTGCGTTCTTCGAGGCGGCTGGCGGCCTGCACGATGGCCTGCGAGATGCTGACCAGGCGCTGGCTTTCGGCCGACAATTTGTTGGATGGATCTTTGGATGGTCGACGCATGGCGCTATAAGAGTCTTTAAAAAATGGAATGGACGGATCGATAATCTGACGACAATGATAAACCCTTACCCGACGTATTGTAGTTGATTCGGCCATGGACCACGATGACAGCGCAAATGCCGCGCAGAATCGGCCCATTTGTGAGCTAGCAAAAAAAAGCGCCGGACGGATCCGGCGCTGTGTGGTCGCGGCCGCGCGCCGGCGGGCGCGCGGCCTGCCGACTCTCTTAGGCGAGCAACTGGCGCAGCACGAACGGCAGGATGCCGCCGTGCTTGTAGTAGTCGACCTCGATCGGGGTGTCGATGCGCAACAGGACCGTGACGTCCTGGCTGCTGCCGTCGGCGCGGTGGATCACGAGGGTGGCCAACTGCTGCGGCTTGATCTCGCCCTCGAGGCCCTTGAGGTCGAACACCTCGGTGCCCGTGATGGCGAGCGACTGCACGCTGTCGTCGCCGATGAATTGCAGCGGCAACACGCCCATGCCGACCAGGTTCGAGCGGTGGATGCGCTCGAACGAGCGGGTGATGACCGCCTTCACGCCGAGCAGCTGGGTGCCCTTGGCGGCCCAGTCGCGCGACGAGCCGGTGCCATACTCCTCGCCGCCGAACACCATGGTCGGCACGCCGTCGGCCACGTATTTCATGGCCGCGTCGTAGATCGACATGGTTTCGCCCGAGGGCTGGTGCACCGTGATGCCGCCCTCGACGGCCGAGCCGTCGGCCTTGGCCGGGATCATGCGGTTCTTGATGCGCACGTTGGCGAAGGTGCCGCGCATCATGATCTCGTGGTTGCCTCGGCGCGAGCCGTAGGAGTTGAAGTCGGCCTTGAGGACGCCGTTGGCGAGCAGCCATTGGCCGGCCGGGCCGCTTTCCTGGATCGAGCCGGCCGGCGAGATGTGGTCGGTCGTGATCGAGTCGCCGAACACGCCGAGCGCGCGCGCGCCCACCACGCCGGTGGCGGCCGCCTTCGGCGTCATGGTGAAGTCGTCGAAGAACGGCGGCTCGGCGATGTAGGTCGATTTCGGCCAGTTGTAGACCTGGCCCTCGACGGTCGAGACGTTCTCCCACAGCTTGCCCGGGGCGCCCTTGACGTCGGCGTAGTTGGCCTTGAACACGCTCGCGTTCATGGCGTGCTTCATCATGGCCGCGATCTCCTTCGAGGTCGGCCAGATGTCGCCCAGATACACGTCGCGCCCGCCCGTGCCCTTGCCGACCGGCTCGGTCATCAGGTCGCGCGTCATGTTGCCGGCGATCGCGTAGGCGACCACGAGCGGCGGCGAGGCGAGGAAGTTGGAGCGGATGTTCGGATGGATCCGCGCCTCGAAGTTGCGGTTGCCCGACAACACGGCCGAGGCCACGATGTCGTGCTCGGCGATCGCCGCGTTCATTTCGGGCGTGAGGTCGCCGGCGTTGCCGATGCAGGTGGTGCAGCCGTAGGCGGTCACGCCGAAGCCGAGCTTTTCCATGTAGGGCAGCAGGCCGGCCGCGTTCAGGTACTCGGTGACCACGCGCGAGCCGGGCGCGAGGCTGGTCTTGATGTGCGGCGCGACCGTCAGGCCGGCCTCGACCGCCTTCTTGGCCAGCAGGCCGGCGGCCAGCATCACGCTCGGGTTCGAGGTGTTGGTGCACGAGGTGATCGCGGCGATCAAGACGTCGCCGTTCTTGACGTTGACGCCGTTGGCCGTGGTGTAGACGTTGGTCAGGTCGTCGGCCTTTTTATTGAAGCCGTTTTCGGTGGTCGGCTTCGAGAACAGCTCGGCGAAGTTGTTCTTGACGTTGCCCAGTTCGATGCGGTCCTGCGGGCGCTTGGGGCCGGCCAGCGACGGCGACACCGACGGCAGGTCGAGCGTGACGATGCGGGTGTAGTCGATCTCGCCCTCCTTGGGCACGCCGTACATGTCCTGCGCCTTGAAGTAGTTCTGGAACGCGGCGATCTCGTCGGGCGTGCGGCCGGTGCCCTCGAAGTATTCGACGGTGGCGTCGTCGACCGGGAAGAAGCCCATCGTGGCGCCGTATTCGGGGGCCATGTTGGCGATCGTGGCGCGGTCGGTCAGCGACAGCGACTCGGTGCCCTCGCCGAAGAACTCGACGAACTTGCCGACGACCTTCTCCTTGCGCAGCAGTTCGGTGATGGTCAGCACCAGGTCGGTCGCGGTGCAGCCCTCGCGCAGCACGCCGGTCAGGTTGACGCCGACCACGTCGGGGGTCAGGAAGTAGACCGGCTGGCCCAGCATGCCGGCCTCGGCCTCGATGCCGCCCACGCCCCAGCCGACCACGCCGATGCCGTTGATCATGGTGGTGTGCGAGTCGGTGCCGACCAGGGTGTCGGGGTAGTAGGTGTCGCCGGCCTTGTGCACGCCGCGCGCGAGGTATTCGAGGTTGACCTGGTGCACGATGCCGAAGCCCGGCGGCACCACGCCGAAGGTGTCGAAGGCCTGCATGCCCCACTTCATGAACTGGTAGCGCTCGTTGTTGCGCGAGAACTCGAGCTTCATGTTCAGGTCGAGCGCGTTGGGATCGCGGTAGTGGTCAATCGTGACGGAGTGGTCGACGACGAGGTCGACCGGCACCAGCGGCTCGATGTTTTTTGGGTCGAGGCCCATCTTGCTGGCCACGTTGCGCATCGCCGCCAGGTCGGCCAGCAGCGGCACGCCCGTGAAGTCCTGCAGCACCACGCGCGAGACCACGAACGGGATCTCGTCGGTGCGCTCGCCGGCCGGACGCCAGTTGGCCAGTTGCCGGACGTGCTCTTCGGTGACCTTCTTGCCATCGCAATTGCGCAGCACGGATTCGAGAACGATGCGGATCGACACCGGCAGGCGCGAGACGTTCACGCCAAGGCTCTTGCCGAGCGCGGGCAGCGAGTAGAACTTGCCTTTCTGGCCGGCCGACAGTTTGAAATCCTTGAGCGTGTTCAGAGTATTGCGGGACATGACCTCTCCTTGGTGGGGTATTGACTGCTGCTATTGTTGACTGCTGCTATTACTGACTGCTGCTATTGTTGACTGCTGTTGTTGATCGCTGCTGTTTTTTATTGGTGGTTATCGTGGCTTGGCATCGGGCGTGGCCGGCTTGGCCTCGGGCGCCGGTTCGGCCGGCACCGCCGGCGCCGTCACCGGGGCCGGCACGATCGCCGGCGCGGCCGCGACCGCGGCCGGGTCGATCGGCACCGGCGCGATGGCGGGCGCGACGATGATGGCGGGCGCGTCCGGCGGCGGGTTGCGCTGGAGTTCGCTCTGGCATTCGTTGGCGAGCTGGCGGTTCAGTTTGGAGTCGAGCAGCATGCCCTTGGACGGGATGCCGATCCAGATCAGGCCGAACGACAGGTTCTCGAAGCGGTGCGCGCCGGTGCTGGTGGCGACGCGGTTGAGGCGGTGCACCCGGTTCTGCCAGCGCAGCGCGATGTGGCCCTTGTCGGCGTCGCTGTGGTAGGTCGTGACCTTGTTGCCGAGCTCGCAGGCGAACTCGGTGGCGGTGGTGCCGGCCAGGTCGGGCTCGGGCTCGCTCGGACGCGCCAGCGCGTCGGGCACGGGCTTCCTGAGCGCGACCTTTTTCGGCCTGGCCTTGCCCGGCTTGGCCTTGCCTGCCTGTGCGGCCTTGACGGCGGGCGCGGCCGGGGCCGCCATGGCGGGGGCGGCGCACAGTGCGCTGGAGGCGAGCGCGAGTACGCAGGCGGCGAGGGTGCTCGGGAATGTGGTGGGCATCAGGTGGTCTCCGGTGGGTCGTTGCTGACGAGTGCGGCGGCGGCGTCGGGCAAGGCAAGTCCTGCCAGCTTCGCCCTTTGCAGGACGGTCCAAAAGTAGCGGTAGCTGGCGCGGTCGTGCAAGCGCCCGTTCTGGGCAATCGGGCCCCACTGCGCGGCGGCCGCGTCGGTGAGGATGTTGGTCGCTTCGTTCACTTCCGACAACCGCGGCGTGAAGGCCTTGATGATCGGTTTGATCTGGGCGGGATGGATGCTCCACATGCGGGTGAAACCGAATTCGCCGGCGGCGCGCTGGGCGTCGTTGGCCACCACGGCGGTGTCTTTTATTTCTGTCGTGACATTATGCGACGGCACCTTGCCATGCGCATGACATGCCGCAACGATTTCGAGCTTGGCGCGCACCACCAGCGGGTGGCTGAACTGGCCCGGGGTGCGCATCGCGCTGCCGGGCACGGCGCCGTAGTGGGCCGAGACGAAATCCATGATGCCGAACGAGAGGCAGGCGACCTGGGGCAGGGCGGCGATGACATAGGCGTCGCGCAGCGCGCCGTGGGTCTCGATGAGCACGTGCACCGGCAGCGAGGCGCGTCCGGCCGGCACCGCGTGCTTGTTGATCAGCTCGATCGCCTCGATCACCTCGAAGGCGCTCTCGGCCTTGGGCAGCACCACGTAGGCCAGGCGCTTGGCGGCGCCGCCGACGATGGTGGCGACGTCGTGTTCGAAATGGGGGCTGGTCGACTCGTGCAGGCGGGCGCCGATGCGGTCGAAAAAGTTGCCCTGGTCGTTGAGCAGGGACGCGACGAGCCGCGCGTGCTCGGCCTCGGCGCCGGCGGTGGCCCCGTCCTCGCAGTCGAAGGTGATGTCGAACAGGGGGCCAAGTTCTTGCTGCA
Organism: Massilia glaciei; assembly: GCF_003011895.2. Lineage (GTDB taxonomy): Bacteria > Pseudomonadota > Gammaproteobacteria > Burkholderiales > Burkholderiaceae_D > Telluria_A > Telluria_A glaciei. The sequence continues at coordinate 72,018 of NZ_PXWF02000297.1, forward strand.
GGGCCATCGACTTGCGCATGAGATTCTCGGAGCCGGCGTAGTGGTCGCAGGCGGGAAGCAGCAAGGGCTGGCGTTTGCCCTGGAATAAAACCTCGGAAGGATGCATAGTCGATTCTTTAGAAAAACGAACGCGCCGCGCCGCGCGGGTTGGCGCGGCGGCCCGGCGCGCGCGCCGCGCGGGCGGCTGCGGCCCCCTGGCGCGTGCGCGGGGATGCTTAGGCCAGCAGGTGGGCGACGCCCTCGCGCTCTTCGGTCAGTTCCTTGAGCGTGAGGTTGATCCGCTCTTGCGAGAACTCGTCGATCGGCAGGCCCTGCACGATGGTGTATTCGCCGTTGGCGACGGTGACCGGGAAGCCGAACATGGTGCCCTCGGGGATGCCGTAGGAGCCGTCGGACGGGATGCCCATCGTGGTCCACTTGCCGCCGGTGCCGAGGAACCAGTCGTGCATGTGGTCGATCGCGGCGTTGGCGGCCGAGGCGGCCGAGGACAGGCCGCGCGCCTCGATGATGGCGCCGCCGCGCTTGCCGACGGTGGGCAGGAAGGTGTCGCGGTTCCAGGCCTCGTCGCCGATCAGGTCCTTGACGGACGCGCCGTCGATTTGGGCGAAGCGGTAGTCGGCGTACATGGTCGGCGAATGGTTGCCCCAGACGCACAGTTTTTCGATCGCGGCGACCGGCTTGCCGGTCTTGGCGGCGATTTGCGACAGCGCGCGGTTGTGGTCGAGCCGCAGCATGGCGGTGAAGTTCTTGGCCGGCAGCGACGGCGCCGATTTCATGGCGATGTAGGCGTTGGTGTTGGCCGGGTTGCCCACCACCAGCACCTTGACGGTGCGCGAGGCGACCGCGTCGAGCGCCTTGCCCTGCACCGTGAAGATCTGGGCGTTCGCCTCGAGCAGGTCCTTGCGCTCCATGCCGGGGCCGCGCGGACGGGCGCCGACCAGCAGGGCGCAATCGGCGTCCTCGAACGCGGTCATCGGGTCGGCGTGCGCGGTCATGCCGGCGAGCAGCGGGAAGGCGCAGTCGTCGATTTCCATCATGACGCCCTTGAGCGCTTTTTGCGCCTTCTCGTCGGGGATTTCCAGCAGTTGCAGGATGACCGGCTGGTCCTTGCCGAGCATGTCGCCGTTGGCGATGCGGAACAGCAGGGAATAGCCGATCTGGCCGGCCGCGCCGGTGACGGCAACGCGCAATGGGGTTTTTGCCATGATGAATCTCCAAAGTGGGAATGAAAACGGTCGAAGCTGAGGATACGCTTGTTCGGGAAAACTGCAATGATACCAAAACAGCAGTGCGGACGCCCCCTTCGGGCGGCGCCGGTCGTGCCGCGCGCCGCCCGTGCGCGCGCGACCTTGCAGGATCGTCCGCGAGTGTAGGCCTTGCGGGCTCAACTGTCAATTCATATCATATGTCTTATATAAGACATATAAACTTGGACGATAATTGCTGGACGGGCAGGCGCTTTTGTGGTGAAATCGACCCCTATGAATCCAGCACCGACCAACCCGACCGGCCCGACCGGCCCCGCCGCCGGCGCCGCCCCGGCCGCGCAGGCGGGCAGCTCGCCCACCTTCAGCCCGCTTTACCAGCAGATCAAGGCGCTCATCACGCAGGGCTTGCAGTCGGGCGAGTGGAAGCCGGGCGAGCTCATTCCCAGCGAGGTCGAGCTGGCCGGGCGCTTCAAGGTCAGCCAGGGCACGGTGCGCAAGGCGATCGACGAGCTCGCCGCCGAGAACCTCGTCATGCGGCGCCAGGGCAAGGGCACGTTCGTGTCGACCCACCACGAGGCGCGCGCGCATTTCCGTTTTTTGCGGCTGGTGCCCGACGAGGGCGTGCCGCACCAGCCCGACAACCTGATCATCGAGGTCAAGCGCATGCGCGCCCCGGCCGAGGTGGCGCGCCTGCTCGAGCTCAAGTCGGGCGACGCGGTGGTCTACATCAGGCGCCTCATGTCGTTCGACGGCAGCCCGACCATCCTCGAGGAATTGTGGCTGCCGGGGCAGTTGTTCAAGGGGCTGACGGCGGAACGCCTGGTCGAATACAAGGGGCCCATGTATGGCTTGTTCGAGTCCGAGTTCGGCACCCGCATGATCCGCGCGAGCGAGAAAATCCGCGCCGTGGGCGCCGACGCGGGCGCCGCCCAGTTGCTCGGGGTGCCCGACGGCACGCCGCTGCTGTGCGCCGAGCGCGTCTCGTTCACCTACGGCGACAAGGCCGTCGAGTTGCGCCGCGGCCTGTACCTGACCGCGAACCACCACTACCAGAACGATTTGTCGTAGGTGGCGTTCGTCCCCGGGCTTTTTTTTGCCCGGGCCGGACCGGGGGCGGGCCGGACCGGGGGGCGGGCCGAGCCGGGGGGGGATTCGGGGCGGGCCTGCCGGGCGTTGCCGGCGTGGCGCGGCGCATCGGGTTTGTCCCGGGCTTGTCCCGGGTCGGTCCCGGCGGCGCCGGTTTGCGCGGCGGCGCCAGCAGGAAATGGTTGTTGCGAATAGAATACGTTGTGTTTGGGAAAGCACCATTCCCGCCCGTATTTTCGGTTTGTGGCCAATTAGGCATTGGTCCGCCACCCGAAATAGGCGAAAATTGCAGGTTCAAAATATGCAGTGTCCAGTTTAAGTTCAAGGGAGGTCTAGTATGTCCGAAGCCGTGAAAGAGGCTCCAAAAAAAGCGCGGCCGCAATTCCGTAACATCCATGTTACGCAATTGGCAAATTACCGCCTGCCGCTGGCGGGCGTGGTCTCGATCCTGCACCGCATCAGCGGCTTCGCGATGTTCGCGCTGCTGCCGGTGGTGCTCTACATGTTCCACCTGAGCGTGAGCTCCGAGATGTCGTTCGCCTACTTCGCCGGCATCGCCGCCAAGCCGCTCGTCAAGCTCGTGATCCTGGGCCTGGTGTGGGCCTACATGCAGCATTTCTGCGCCGGCGTGCGGCACCTGTTCATGGACCTGCACCTCGGCCTCGACAAGGATTCGGCCCGCAAGTCGGCGCTCGTCGTGCTCGTGGCCAGCCTGTCGCTGACCGCGCTGGTCGGCCTCAAACTGTTTGGAGTTTTCTGATGGCGAACAATAACATCGGACCGAAGCGCCTGGTCGTCGGCGCCCACTACGGCCTCAAGGACTGGCTGGCCCAGCGCATCACCGCCATCGTCATGGCGCTCTACACCTTCGTGCTGCTGTACGCCTTCCTGAGCGGCCAGAACTTCACCTACGAGGGCTGGGCCGGCGTGTTCGCCCAGCAGTGGTTCAAGCTGTTCAGCCTGGTCACCTTCCTGGCCCTGTTCTACCACGCCTGGGTCGGCATGCGCGACATCTGGATGGACTACGTCAAGTCGGTCGCGCTGCGCCTGACGCTGCAGATCCTCACGATCGTCTGGCTGGTCGCCTGCGCCCTTTACACAGCACAAATTCTCTGGAGCGTCTAATCGTGGCGGCTATCAAATCTGCACTTCCGACCCGCCGTTTCGACGCGGTCATCATCGGCGCCGGCGGCTCCGGCATGCGCGCCTCGCTGCAACTGGCCGAGGCCGGCCTGAACGTGGCCGTGCTGTCCAAGGTGTTCCCGACCCGCTCGCACACGGTGGCGGCCCAGGGCGGCATCGGCGCCTCGCTCGGCAACATGAGCGAGGACGACTGGTACTGGCACATGTTCGACACCGTCAAGGGCGGCGACTACCTCGGCGACCAGGACGCGATCGAATTCATGTGCCGCGAGGCGCCCAAGGTGGTCTACGAGCTCGAGCACTTCGGCATGCCGTTCGACCGCAACCCCGACGGCACCATCTACCAGCGCCCGTTCGGCGGCCACACCGCCAACTTCGGTGAGAAACCGGTCCAGCGCGCCTGCGCCGCGGCCGACCGCACCGGCCACGCGCTGCTGCACACGCTGTACCAGCGCAACGTGCGCGCGCGCACCCATTTCTTCGTCGAATGGATGGCGCTCGACCTGATCCGCGACGCCGACGGCGACGTCATCGGTGTAGTCGCGCTCGAGATGGAAACGGGCGAATGCATGATCCTCGAGGCCAAGACCACGATCATGGCGACCGGCGGCGCGGGACGCATTTTCGCGGCCTCGACCAACGCGTTCATCAACACTGGCGACGGCATGGGCATGGCCGCGCGCGCCGGCCTGCCGCTGCAGGACATGGAGTTCTGGCAATTCCACCCGACCGGCGTGGCCGGCGCGGGCGTGCTCATCACCGAGGGCGTGCGCGGCGAGGGCGGTATTTTGATCAACAGCAACGGCGAGCGCTTCATGGAGCGCTACGCGCCGACCCTGAAAGACCTGGCGCCGCGCGACTTCGTGTCGCGCTCGATGGACCAGGAGATCAAGGAGGGCCGCGGCTGCGGACCGAACAAGGACCACGTGCTGCTCGACCTGCGCCACATCGGCGCCGACACGATCGCCAAGCGCCTTCCTTCGATCCTCGAGATCGGCCACAAGTTCGCCAACGTCGACGCCACCAAGGAGCCGATCCCCGTGGTGCCGACGATCCACTACCAAATGGGCGGCATCCCGACCAACATCCACGGCCAGGTCGTCGCGCCCAAGGACGGCAACCCGGTCGCCGTTGTCAACGGCCTGTACGCGATCGGCGAATGCGCCTGCGTCTCGGTGCACGGCGCCAACCGCCTCGGCACCAACTCGCTGCTCGACTTGCTCGTGTTCGGGCGCGCCGCCGGCAACCACGTGGTCGCCTCGAACCTCAAGCAAAAAGAGAACAAGCCGCTGCCCGAGGGCGCGGCCGACTTCGCGATGGCGCGCATCGCCCGCCTCGAGAACTCGACCGGCACCGAGAAGGTGCAGAACGTCGCCAACGACATCCGCGCCACGATGCAAAAGTATTGCGGCGTGTTCCGCACCGACGAGCTGCTCAGCCAGGGCCTCAAGGAGATCATGGTGCTCGACGAGCGGCGCAAGCACGTCGCGTTCAAGGACAAGTCGAAGGTGTTCAACACGGCGCGCGTCGAGGCGCTCGAGCTCGACAACCTGATCGAGACCGCCAAGGCGACCATCACCTCGGCCGTGGCCCGCAAGGAGTCGCGCGGCGCGCACGCGCACAGCGACTTCCCGGAGCGCAACGACAGCGAATGGATGAAGCACACGCTGTGGTTCTCGGCCGACAACCGGCTCGAGTACAAGCCGGTGATCACCAAGGCGCTCACGGTCGAGACGTTCCAGCCCAAGAAACGTACTTTTTAAAACGTACCTTTTAACACGTACCTTTTAACACGTACTCCTCAACACGTACTTTTTAATATCTCGCGGGCCGGGGTTTTTCACCCCGGCCCCAACTAGCCAGGGTCAGTCATGACACGCACAGTAAAACTCAAGATCTACCGCTACGATCCGGACACGGACGCCAAGCCCTACATGCAGGACGTCACGGTCGAGCTGCAGGACACCGACAAGATGCTGCTCGACGCGCTCCAACGCATCAAGGCCGACGTCGACGACTCGCTGTCGCTGCGCCGCTCGTGCCGCGAGGGCGTGTGCGGCTCCGACGCGATGAACATCAACGGCAAGAACGGCCTGGCCTGCACCACCAACCTCAACGAGCTGACCGAGCCAATCGTGCTGCGCCCGCTGCCGGGCCTGCCCGTGATCCGCGACCTGATCGTCGACATGACCCAGTTCTTCAAGCAATACGATTCGATCAAGCCGTATCTGGTCAACGATTCGATCCCGCCGGAGAAGGAACGGCTGCAGTCGCCCACCGAGCGTGAGGAGCTCGACGGCCTGTACGAGTGCATCCTGTGCGCCTGCTGCTCGACCTCGTGCCCGTCGTTCTGGTGGAACCCCGACAAGTTCGTCGGACCGGCCGGGCTGCTGCAGGCCTACCGCTTCATCGCCGACAGCCGCGACGAGGCCACCGGCGACCGGCTCGACAACCTCGAAGACCCGTACCGCCTGTTCCGCTGCCATTCGATCATGAATTGCGTCGACGTCTGCCCCAAGGGACTGAACCCGAACCGGGCGATCGGCAAGATCAAGGAACTGATGGTGCGGCGCGCGGTTTAATCGCCGCACAGCCCCGCCCGGCCCGGGCCGATACAGTAGAAATACGGTAAAACGCCCTAAAACCGCTGCAAAACCCCCTAAAACGGGGCAAAAAGTGTACCGTGCTGCCAGTGTCGCGCGGCCGGAGTATAGTGTTGACCGAACGACAGGATCTTTGTGACCACACATCAATCCGACCCTGCCAACCGCGCGCGGCTGCGCTGGCGCAGCCGCCGCGGCCTGCTCGAGAATGACCTGATCCTGACCCGCTTCCTCGATGCCCACGAGGCGGACTTGACGGACGATGAGGTCGATGCGCTCACGCGCCTGCTCGACCTGTCCGACATCGCGCTCATGGGGCTGATGCTGGCGCGCGGCGAGCCCGAAGGTGAAGTCGATCTGCCGCACGTGCACGCCTTGCTGGCGCGCCTGCGGACCGCCTGACCAGTTTCGTAATTTTAATTGTAGACTCACCTCCCAGAAGGAAGTGCCATGAACATCTCTGACAACAAAGCCACCCTGTCGTTCTCCGACGGCAGCCCCGCAATCGACATGCCGATCTACACCGGCACCGTCGGCCCGGACGTCATCGACATCCGCAAGCTGTACGCGCAGACCGGCAAGTTCACCTACGACCCCGGCTTCATGTCGACGGCCGCGTGCAACTCGAAGATCACCTACATCGACGGCGACAAGGGCGAACTGCTGTACCGTGGCTACCCGATCGAGCAACTGGCGGTCAATTGCGACTTCCTCGAGACGTGCTACCTGCTGCTCAACGGCGAACTGCCGAACGCGGCGCAAAACACCAAGTTCAGCGACACCGTGACCAAGCACACGATGGTGCACGAGCAGATGCAATTCTTCTTCCGCGGCTTCCGCCGCGACGCGCACCCGATGTCGGTGCTGGTCGGCACCGTCGGCGCGCTCGCCTCGTTCTACCACGACTCGCTCGACATCAACGACCCGCACCACCGCGAAGTGTCGGCGATCCGCCTGATCGCCAAGATGCCGACCTTGGTGGCGATGTCGTACAAATACTCGATCGGCCAGCCGTTCGTGTATCCGCGCAACGACCTGTCGTACAGCGCCAACTTCATGCGCATGATGTTCGGCAATCCGTGCGAGGAGTACAAGATCAACGACGTGCTCGTGCGCGCGCTCGACCGCATCCTGATCCTGCACGCCGACCACGAGCAGAACGCGTCGACCTCGACCGTCCGCCTGGCCGGCTCGTCGGGCGCCAACCCGTTCGCCTGCATCGCCGCAGGCATCGCCTGCCTGTGGGGCCCGGCGCACGGCGGCGCCAACGAGGCCGCCCTCAACATGCTCAAGGAGATCGGCACCGTCGACAAGATCCCCGAGTTCATCGCCCAGGTCAAGGACAAGAACTCGGGCGTCAAGCTGATGGGCTTCGGCCACCGCGTGTACAAGAATTTCGACCCGCGCGCCAAGCTCATGCGCGAGACCTGCCACGAGGTGCTGCAAGAACTCGGGCTGCAGGACGACCCGTTGTTCAAGCTGGCGATGGCGCTCGAAAAGATCGCGCTCGAGGACGAGTATTTTGTTTCGCGCAAGCTGTACCCGAACGTCGACTTCTACTCGGGCATCGTGCAGTCGGCGCTGGGCATTCCGGTGTCGCTGTTCACGGGTATCTTCGCGATGGCGCGCACCATCGGCTGGATCGCGCAATGGAACGAGATGATCTCGGACCCCGAGCAGAAGATCGGCCGTCCGCGCCAGTTGTTCGTCGGTTCGACCACGCGCGACGTGCCGCCGATGGATTCGCGCGCGTAAGCGCGCGCCGGGGCGCTGCCCCAGCCGCGCGCTCATACGGCGCGCCACGACGCGTGAAGCCCCCTGGGACGACATCTGACAATCGGCAGACCCGGCTCAGAGGCTGAGAGTTTTTCGGGCGTGTCCGAGCAGCCCGCCAGAAAGCGACAGATCGAGACGCAAAGCACAGCCATAGCGGGCTATGGCGAGCATTTGCAAGGACGAACTGGCGCTTTCTGGCGTGCTGAGCGGGCATGATCGAAAGACTCTCAACCTCTCAGCCCCCGGTTGCGAAACATTGCACCGAATAATGCCCCGCGCTGCGGGGTTCTCTCTATGGGATAGGGCCAAGCCGGGCCATGACCACGGACAATGTTTCATAAGTGGGGTCAGACCCCGGTTGCGAAATATTGCATAAGTGGGGTCAGACCCCGGTTGCGAAATATTGCGCTGACTGTGTCTTGGCGAATTCCGACGCCGGGCGGTGCGTGGAACGAGCAGTGCATAAGTGGGGTCAGACCCCGGTTGCGAAATATTGCGCTGACTGTGTCTTGGCGAATTCCGACGCCGGGCGGTGCGTGGAACGAGCAGTGTTTTCAAAGGAATCTGAGGCCGGGCCGGCTAACGCTGTTTCTCGACGAACGCGGTGAGCGTTTGCAGCACGCTCGGCGCGATCGTTTCCTCGATCAGCGCGTATTCGTCCTCGGCGCCGGTGTTCGCGGTTTGGAACAGGTGGTTGAGCGAGGGCAGCACCTCCGATTCGACCTTCAGGTTGCCGCCCGCCTTGAGCGCGCCGACGATGCCGCCGAGGTTTTCGGGCGCGGGCACTTGGCGGTCGAGGCCACCGTTCAGGGCGAGCACAGGCGCGCGCACGGCGCGCCAGTCCTTGCGCGGATCCTGCAACAGTGATGCCCGAAGAAAGGGCTGGCCCGCCCAATCGAGCGTCAGGCTGCCCACGTTCATCTTGAATTTCTCCACCAATGCCCGATCAGAGGGCGAGAGCGCCGCCCGCATCGCCTTGAGCTTGGCGATGCGTACGCCTGCGTCGGCCTCGGCCGCGATGATGCCGTACCAATCGCGCGCATAACGCATCAGGCGCGCCAACTCCTCCGGCCCGGCCTTGTTGCCCTGCGCATAAACCCGGTCCTGCAGCAGGATCATCTCGAGGCCGTTCAGGCCGGTGCCCGCGAGCGATACCACGAAGTCAACCGACGCCGGGTCGCGCGCGGCCACCGCCGCCGCGATGGCCGGCCCCTCGCTCACGCCGATCAGGCCGAGCCGGTTGAACTGCTTGCGCTCCTTGACGGCGCGCACCACCGCGTTCAGATCGTCGACCAGTTGCGGCAGCACGTGGTTGGCGTAATCGCCGGTCGAGCGCGCCACCCCGCGCTTGTCGTAGCGCAGCACCGCGATGCCCCGGCGCGCCAGATGGTCGGCCATGACGGCGAACGGACGGTGCCCGAAGATCTGGGCGTCGCGGTTGCCCGGGCCGCTGCCATGGACGAGGATCACGACGTTCGGGCGCGCCACGCCGTCCGGCAGCGACAAGGTCGCTCCGAGCATGACGCCGTCGGCGCCGGGGATGGCCAGCGTCTGCTCCAGGTATGGCAGCGGCGCCGTCGGTGTTTGCGGCCGCGCCCGGACCGGAAAGCGCTCCACCGGCCTGAGCGGGAGCGCCTGTGGCGCGCCGTTCTGCGTGTATTCGGCCAGGAAGTGGTCCTTGTTCCACGTCATCTTCATGGTCGCGAAGTGGAAGTCGAGCAGCACGCCGTGTTCGGTTTCGGTGATGGCCTTGACGGGGATGTCGTAGGCGTCCTGGTCGGGCGAGGCGAAACTTGCCCAGTGCGAGCCGTCGGCCCGCGTGAGCAGTTCGGCGCCTATCCGGAGCGTGCGTCCGTCCGGGGTCTTCAATTCCCCGAGCCAAAAGCCCTGGCGCTCCTGCAGGACGCCGCCGTGGGCGCCGGTGTGCAAGGCGAGCAATGTTGCGAGGCAAATCATGGTGCGTGTGAACGATTTCATGCGCGGTATTCCTAAAAGTTGAGGGGAAATATCGAAGGGATGACAGGGACCGACTTTGCTCCGCAAATGTGGAGAAAGCGTGGCGGCGGGCCGCCGCAACGGCCGCGAACCCTCGTATTTTTCTGATACAGTGAGTCCTTGTTACGAGGAATGATCGAGCGAGCATGGCTCCAGCGGAAACCAGACGGCATTTATTGGAACGGGCTTCCCTGATCCTGGGCCTTGGCATGTGCGCCTGTGGCGCCGCGTTCGTGCTCAGTTGGCTGCTGGATCTGCCGGCGCTGCGCTTTCCGGTCGCACAGTCGCCGCAAATCGGACCGGTCCTGTCGGCGCTGGTGCTGGCCATGGGAATCGCGATGGCCGCGGCGCGCGGCGGCGCTTGGCGCGAACAGGTGTCGCGCCTGGTCGCGGCCGCCGCACTGGCCGCGCTCTGCGTGGCGGTGCTGGCCCAGTTGCTGGCGCCGGTCCGGGCGCCGTTGCCGGCCACCCATATCTATCCGATCCCGGCGCTGGTGTTCATGATCCTCGGCGCCGGGTTGGTGTTGGCCAGACCTGGCAAGCGCATGCTCGCGGCCGGGGTCTGCGCAGCGCTCGGCCTGGCCATCAGCGTCTTCGTGCTGGTCAACCTGTGCCGCTGGCGCCTCAACGAGGCCGGCCATCCGTTGCTGTTCGTGATGACGATGCAGGCCGCCGTCGCGCAGACCGTGTTCGCGGCGGCGCTCGTGTGCCTGACGCTGGCCGGCCTCGAGGTGCGCGGCAGGGTCGAGGCGTTCGTGCTTTGGTCGGCCGGCGCCATCGGCGTCGCCTGCATGCTGGTCTGGGCCTTCATCAACTGGACCGACGCCGCGCACGTGGTGCAGGAGGCCGAGCAGCAGACAGGCAACGTCTCGCGGCTGCTCGAAGCCCATTTCGAACTGGGCACGGACGCCGTCAATCTGGTCTTCGACGAGGTCGAGCGGGCGCTCGGCACGCGCAGCCTCGACGAGCTCGCCGTGCTCGATGCCGAGGGGCGGCGTCTGGCGGCGCTGGCCGGCGCGCTGCCGCAGGTGCGCGCGCTGCACCTGCTCGACGCGGCCGGACGGGTGCGCGCCTTTGGCGCGGCGCGGCCGCAGGCCGGCCCCGGTCTACGGGCGCGCGGGTTTTTCATCGCGCACCGCGGCGGACAGCGGCACGCCTTCGGCGGCATCGCCGCGGACGCCGCCGGCGCGCCCACCTTCACGTACAGCCGCCGCCTCAGCGACGCCCGGGGCGGGTTCGCCGGCGTGGTGCTCGCCGAAATGGAGCCGGCGTATTTCCAGCGTTTCTACCGTTCGCTCGAGTTGGGCCCGGGTTCGGCACTGAGCCTGTTCCGGGCCGACGGGCGGCTGCTGTTTCGCGAGCCGATACTGGCCGACCCCGCCGAAGGCGACCTGGAACGGCATCCGATCTTCGCCCGCCTGATCGCGCTGGCGCCGACGGGCAGGTTCGTCGGCCATTCGCCGTCCGACCACGAGCAGAAGTTCAGCAACTACCGGCTCGCCCCGCGGCGCGCCTTCGTCGTCGTCACCGCGATCGGCATGGACCACCTTGGGGCGCCGTTCGCGCGGCGCTTCATGCTGTCGGCCGGCGTGCTCGGCGCGCTGCTCGCTTTGCTCGGCATGGCGGCGCGCATCCAGTTGCTGGGCATGCGGCGGGGGAAGGCCTTGCGCCTTGCCGAGGCGGCCAGCCGCCTTTACATACGCTCCATCCTCGATTCGGTGGGATCGGCCATCGTGATCGTCGACGCCGGCGGCCGGATCGTCGATGTCAACGCGGAGTGGTCGAAATTTTCGGGCGAGAACGGGGGCTGCGGCGCCAATTACGTCGGCTGTAACTATCTGGCGGTTTGCCGGGGCGTGACGGGCGAAGACGCCAAGGACGCGCTGGCGGCCGCCGCGGGCATCAGCGCGGTCATCGCCGGCGGGCTAGAGGTGTTCGAGCACACCTATGCCTGTCACAGCGCGACCGGCGAGCGCTGGTACAAGATGCGTGTGACGCCGTTGGCGGAGAGCGACGGCAGCGTGGTCGTGATCCACCAGAGCATCACCGACCTGAAGCTGACCGAAGCCGAGTTGCGGCGCGTCGCCAACACCGATTCGCTCACCGGCCTGAGCAACCGGCGCGCGCTGGTCGAGTTGGCCGAACGCGAACTGGCGCAGGCGCGCAGGCAAAAATACCCGGTCTCGATCATGATGCTCGACTGCGACCATTTCAAGAAGGTGAACGACACCTATGGCCACGGCGCGGGCGACCTGGTGCTGCAGACGCTGGCCGGGATAATGCGCGCCGTGTGCCGCGACACCGACATCGTCGGGCGCGTCGGCGGCGAGGAGTTCGTGGCGCTGCTGCCGCATACGGCGATGCAGGGCGCGCTCGTGTTGGCCGAGCGGCTGCGCGAGGCGGTCGGCGCCGCCAGGGTGCGCAGCGGGGGCGACACGATCACCTTCACTATCAGCATCGGTGCCGCCGCGTTCGCGCCGCCGATGAGCTTCGACGAGTTGCTCACGGTGGCGGACCGGGGCCTGTACAAGGCCAAGGCGGGCGGACGCAACCGTGTCGAAGCGGCCGGCTCCTAGCAGCCTGTCGGACCTAAGGGAAATCGGCTGCGACTCCGCCCGAGCGGTCCATATTCCGCCGTTTTTTACCAATAGAATAACCATTAACCCTCAAAATCGCCGAAATCTTTCCTCGCCCAGCCGAATTTCCGCTTCGATTCTTTAAGTTAGACAGGCTGCCGGGCCGGT
>NZ_PXWF02000298.1 GCF_003011895.2 Massilia glaciei
CGATTCTTTAAGTTAGACAGGCTGCCGGGCCGGTCTTTTCCCGCCAGCCGCGCTTGCCGCGCGCCGCCGCCCACCAGCACGGACGGCAGCCGCCCGGCCCGCGACGCCGGGCGGACCGCTGCCGGGAGATTCCTGAAATTGTTGGAGTGGAGCGGCGCCGATGCCTTGCCGTTGTTTATGTAGTGCCTGAACGAAAACCCC
>NZ_PXWF02000299.1 GCF_003011895.2 Massilia glaciei
TACCGCTTAGAACAAATTCACCGTGAAGACGGGGATATTGTTTGGCAAAAGTGGCCGGCGCTCTGATATAATTCGCCACTAGTCGGGGCGTAGCGCAGCCTGGTAGCGTACTTGCATGGGGTGCAAGGGGTCGAGTGTTCGAATCACTCCGTCCCGACCAATAGAATCAATGAGTTAGGCCAGCCTTCGGGTTGGCCTTTTTCACATCTGGGGCTTCGTGTCCGTCGCGTGTCCGGATTTTCGCCGAGTCAGACGGACACGCGCCGGACACGGCCGCGTCCTCTTGTCGACCGAGTCAGCGCCGGCATGCCAGGGGTATAGTTTTCAACGCGACCCTTTGAGCAAAGGGCGCGGACATTTGCTGGCGCTGGTGATCTCGTAGCGCTTGAGCAAACGCGCTAAATGGTCGCAAGCGAACTTTTTGCTGAGCACTAACCCGCGCAGCATCGCTTCCTCACGCAGACAATACACAGTTTCTGCCGTTCGCTTTGGCCCCGTACAGCGCGCTGTCGGCCCGCTTGATGGCTTCACCGATATCTTCGCCCGGTTGCAATGCCGTGACCCCGAACGATGCGGTCATCTGCTGGCCGCAAGGCCAGATCTGGTTTGGCATCGCTGCCCGCAGCTTTTCGGCCAGGCCGTGCGCCTCGGTCCCGCTCGTGCCCAGACAAACAATCAGAAATTCTTCGCCGCCCCAGCGCACCAGTTTGTCCGTGGTGCGGATAGCGCGTTGCACCGACATGGCGAAGGCGCGCAGCACTTCGTCGCCTGTCGCGTGGCCGTGCGTGTCGTTGACGCGTTTGAAGTGGTCAAGGTCGATGAACACCACCGCCATCAGATCGCTGTGCGGCCCCCGGTATCGCCACTTGTTTAACAGGCCGTCGCGCAAGCCTTCGCGGTTGAGTGCGCCCGTGAGGGAGTCGAAATACACCTGCCAGCCAGTTCCCGCGTCTCCAGTTCCAGTGCGCTATTGATCTGACTGAGTAAGGCGAGCCGGTTGCTGCTACTGCGCAGTAGCGAGCGGTAGCGCAGCAGCGCATTGGCTAGCCATACAAGCGCGCAGACAATCCAGATAGATACCAGGATCAGCAAGAGATTGTTCTGACGAATCAGCTTGCCGTGAAACTTAATTGATCGCAGCGTTACCCGATGTTGCCCGGCCGTTTCAGGGGCGCCGATTAAAAGGTCGATTGCGGTAACGTTATCGATGCGCATATCAGTGTGCAAGGGCGGGGTGTTCCGCATGTCGATCCACCAGGGTGCGGTCCGCAAAATTGTGACCGGGACTGTCACGATGCCTTGCCGCGGCATGTCGAAGGTGAGTTCAGTGACTTTCTGGGACATATAATCCTGCAAAGTCGAACGGCCAGGTTCGAAACTGTGGAGGTAGAACCGCACCATGCGCTTACCGGGTCCTTCATAGTCGAGGTCAAAACTGATCGAATCAAATTTGGACAGATCGATGCCTTTGTCGTCACGACTGAGGCTGAACTGGTAGCCGCAATAGGGCAAAGGAAAGGTAGAGCGCAAATCGCAATCCATAACGAGCGCATCCGCTTTGCGAGTCAGTGTGGCAACACCACCATTCTGGGCATCGTGTTGCTCAAGAACGGTCAGCTCGACGCCGCCGAGGCCGCGCTGCGCGCCGGCATGGCCAAGGTCGGTGAGACCACAGCGCTGCTCACCAATCTGGCCAAGGTGTTTGGCGAGCGTGGCGACGAGGCGCGGGCCGAGGCAACGCTGTGGCAGGCGGTGCGGGCCGATCCCAATTTCGAGAACGGCCTGCTTTGGTGGCTGGCGATCGAGCGCGATCGCGGTGGCGAAGACGGCTATCTGCGGGCGCTGCGCACCGTCGCCGCGCTGCCGGGGAGCTGGCGGGCGCAACTTTGGCTGGCGCGCCATCATTTGGAACACAATGACGTCGAGGCGGCACGCGCGCTGTACGCCGACGTGCTGGCGGGCGGCTTGTTCGACGGCGGTGCGCTGATGATGCTTTCCGGCGACTTGGGCAACAATGGCCAGATTGCGCTGATCCTCGAGCTGATCGGCCGGGTCTACGACGAACACAAGCACGACCCGATGGCGGGGCTCAACCTGCTGCAAGCCTGCCAGGAACTCGGCAAGGTGGACGAAGGCGAAGCCCTGCTTGGCCGCATGTACGCGCTCGACTTTGTGCCAATCAAGCAGCAGCTCGACCAGTTCGCGCACGCCTTCATGGAGATGCGCAAGCAGGCCGCGCATGGCACCCCGGTCAACGCGGAGAATCTCACAATCAGCACCATCACCCTGAGCCAGCCAGTCTGGCACTACGGGTTGCGCAATGCCGACTGGCTCTTCTCGAAGAAAGCGCAAGACGCGCCGGAGGTCGGTTTCTTTGCGCTTTCCAAAACAGCCGGCGGCACTGAAGGCGCCGAATCACAACGCGAAGACGAACTGGGTCGTCTTACCCGCGCCATACCGCTCTATCTGGCAGAAGCCGCGCACTACTGGAGCGATTACGCGGTCAGCAGCTACTTCCAGATCGTCGAAGGTGGCGGGCCGGTCGTATCTGGCGGAGAAGCCGACGCCAACGCGCTGTTCGACCTCGTTCCGGGCGGGATGAGGTATTTCGTGACGGGCGAGATCGGCTGCACCGGCGAAGGCGAGGGCATGCAGTGGCGGGTCGCCCTTACCCTGTGGGACTGCATCGCCCGCGCCAAACAGACAAGCGAGAGCGGCACGGCCAGCTCGGCCGAACTTGGGGACCTTGTGCTCAGGCTGGAAAGCGGTATTCTGACCCGGATCGGTTTAAAGCGCGAGCAGCCACTGGACGAGTTCTATCAGCGACCCACAGCGGCGGTTATGTCGGTCTATTTGCCCGAGCTTGGGCAAGCCCTCATGCTGACATTGCTCGCCAACGGGCACATGCCGAAATCGGCGATGTGGGGCGAGCGCGCGATGCTCGACTGACCGATCAACATGGCCCTGCATTGGCCGACGGCCGAGGTGCCGAAGCTGATGGTCGTCTCCGGCCTGGGCAAGGCGCTGGACTACCAGTCGGACGTCCTGCCCGAGTATAAGGAACGTAGTTTGCAACTGCTTCGTGAAGCCGAGCAAGTGAACGGCCCTGCCACCCGTCTGGCACCGCTCGTGTGGCGAATTTTCGGGATGACGGACGAACTGCGGAGGCACATCGAGAATCAGCCGGCTGATGCGGACCCGGCTTACAAGGCATGGTTGGAAAGGGTGGCAAGGTAATGGCGGTAAGTCTGGTCGCCAACGCCGCCAACCCAAACCCAAACCCAAACCCAAACCCAAACCCAAACCCAAACCCAAACCCAAACCCAAACCCAAACCCAAACCCAAACCCAAACCACATCGTCCCCGCCCGCCCGCGCGCACTGCTGTGCGGAATAATCACCTGGAGATCGCACCGGTGCGAAAATTGGTGTTTAACGCGACAGAAATCGAGCTACCGGACTTCATCAACAAAATACCCGACCCAACGTCATCCCCGCGAAGGCGGGGACCCATGCTGAGCTTGCCTATACGCGGAGTTCAAACCTTCAGGCTTGGGAACGACGTGGTGGTAGTTCGCTCATGTGGTCGTTCGCTGAGTCCCAGCCTTCGCGATTTTTGCCTCCGCATCACTACCTCCGCATCACTACCTTCGCTTGCTAAGGAGTCGTTCTAATGTTCGTGGCGATGGTGTATGTCCGGGTAATGCGGATGCCGGTGCAGCAGCGCCGTATGGCTATGCGAATGCGCATGGGATTTCGCGTTATCCCATTCAAAATCGTGCTCATGCTGATGATGCGCATCGTGGCTGTGCTCGTGCAAATGCGTCATCGCTTCGTGCTCGTGATCATGGTCGTGGGATTCGGTCAGATGCATCCAAAGTCCTGCGCCCATCAATGCCGCGGCGACCCAGAAGACCGCGCCGGGGATCTCGCCAAGCAGGATCAGTGAAACGATCACGCCAACAAACGGCGCCGCCGAAAAATAGGCCCCGGCGCGCGCGGTGCCAAGGTGTCTAAGCGCAAGCACAAACAGCACCAGGCTTAGTCCGTAGCCGAAAAAACCAACAAAGCCGGCCAACGCCACGGTGCGCATGTCGGGCCGCACATATCCCAAGAAGAGGGCAATCCCCAAGTTGACCGATCCGGCAATCAGTCCCTTGATGCAGGCAATCTGCAACGGGTCGCTTGCCGACACCTTGCGCGTGAGGTTGTTGTCCACCGCCCAGCACAGGCACGCCCCGACGATCGCGAGGGCGCCCCAAGGCACGCCAAGCACGGGAATTTGTTCCCATGACAGGATCGCCCCGGCAACGACTATCAGCAGCATGCCGATGAAAATCCGGCGGTCAAAGTTCTCCTTAAATACAAACCACGCGAGCATCGCGGTGAGCACACCCTCGAGGTTGAGCAGCAGTGACGCGGACGACGCCGGCGTCAAGGTCAGGCCGATCATCAGCAGCACGGGGCCAGCGATGCCGCCCGCCACGATCGCGCCACTAAGCCAGGGAAGGTCGGGCGGCGTCAGCGACACAGGTTTTTCAGTGCGCATGAAGATCGCGCGCACAACAATGCAAAGCAGCAAACCGATACCGCTGCCCAGGTACAGCATGCCCGCAAGCGCCACCGGTGAAACTTGTCCCACAAGAATCTTCGAAAATGGCGTGCTCGCGCCAAACAGCGCAGCCGCGAGAAGACCGTAGATGACGCCGATATGCATCGAATTTTTCACGGGGCAATTTTCTGGAAGTGGCATGGGTTCCCGGCATCCACCGGCCGGTTTTCAGCGAAGGTGGCGTCCGATTGAGCCCACGCAAGGAAGAGCATTTTCTCATTGCGAAAGTAAGCAGTGCGATTCGGTAGAGGGACTGACATGGCCAAAGATGATGTGATCTTACTGCACGGCGACATAGTAGAAAGTCTTCCAAATGCCACTTTCCGCGTGAGGCTGGAGAATGGCCATATCGTGATGGGACACATATCGGGAAAGATGCGTAAGCACTACATCCGCATCCTTCCCGGGGACAAGGTCAGTGTCGAGCTGACCCCTTACGACCTGAGCAAGGCGCGCATCGTATTCAGGGCCAAGTAGCGAAACCTGGTCCAATCCGGCCCTCACCCCGGCACGGACGGGATGACGTTGCTGGTCTCGCTGTCTGCGCCGCTGGCGACAATGCTGATCGTCCCGAAGACGTCGCCGTCCGCGTCGCCCAACGGACGCGGCTCCATCGGGCCCGCCGGCAGGTCGAAATTCATATCGCTCCGGCGCAGACCGGCGACAAACCCGTCCCAGTCACCCAATCGCACATTGACCTGAAAAACGATCAGTTTGTTCGAATACGGTTTGATGTCGGTGACCATCGCGCCGCAGTCATCGAGCAGTTTCCTGGCAACCTGCATGGTCTGGCTTGCGGTCTGTTTTGGATACGCGGCAAATTGGAATGCGGGTGCGTGCAGGGATCGCATGGTGGCTCTCTTGATTGACGTTTATGCCATTGTGAACGCAATCACGGCCGCAGGGCGTCCGCGACGATTCCGCCTATCATGTCGGCGGTCGCCGCCGACAGCGTCCAGCCCAGATGCCCGTGCCCGGTGTTGTAGAAAACCCCGGGATGGCGCCCGCCGCCCACGCGCGGCAGCATGTTCGGCATCATCGGCCGCAGTCCCGCCCACGGAACCAGGTCGCGCGTGCTCACCCCGGGGAAGCATTGCTCGACCCAGTGAACCAGCGGGCGTATGCGGTCGGCGCGGATGTCGTGGTTGTGGCCGTTGAATTCGGCGGTGCCGGCGACCCGCAGGCGCGCCGCCCCAAGGCGGCTGGCCACCAGTTTGGTGGCGTCGTCGAGCAGGCTCACTTGCGGCGCGCCGGCGCGGCTGTCGGCGTCGTGCAAGTTGATGGTGATCGAATACCCTTTGACCGGATACACATTGACCCTGTCGCCTAGCATGGCGGCCAGCGCGCGGCTTTCCGTGCCGGCGCAGACCACGACCGCATCGAAGCGCTCGCGCTCGCTTGCGTGGACGTCTCCGTGGCAAACGTTCACGCCGCCGTCGACCGCCTTCGCGGCCAGCACCGACCGTCCGTACAGGCAGCGCACGCCGAGCCTCCCGGCGGCGGCGGCCAGCCCGGCCGTGAACTTGTGGATGTCGCCGCTGGCATCGCTCTCGGTGTAGAAGCCGCCGTAAAAGGCGCCGGCCAGCGCCGGTTCGATGGCGCGCATCTCCGACGGTGTGACACGGCGCTGCGCCAAGCCACCCTCGGCCAGCAGTGCCGAGACGGCGCCCGCATGGTCGAAGCTGGCCTTGTCGCGGTAGATATGCAGGATCCCCTTGTGTTTCAGATCGAAGTCGATGGCTTCCTCGCGCGCCCACGAGAACAAATGTTCGCGCGCGGCCACCGCCATCCGCGCCGTCGCCACCGTGTTGGCCCGGTAGTGGGGAATCGCGGCCGCGAACTCGGCGAACCACGACAGCTTGTGCCAGCTCGGGCGCGGATTGACCAGCAGCGGCGCGTCCTTGCGCAGCATCCAGCGCAGTCCCTTGAAGATGGTGGAGCGCTGGTTCCACGATTCGGCGTTGGAGGCCGACAACTGGCCGCCGTTGGCGAACGAGGCCTCCATGCCGGGGTAGCGGTGGCGTTCGATGAGGGTGACGGCGAAACCGCGCCTGGCCAGCGCGTAGGCGCTCGTTACGCCGGTGATTCCGCCGCCGATGACTGCAATGGTTTTCATAAGTGGACGGATTCGATTGTGGGATTGAGGTCGGATCCGTATGCCTTGGCACGTCGAATACCCCTCTGCCCCGGGAGATTTACTCGCGGTGGCGCTCTGCGAGCGTTGGAGCTTCCGGTTCGGTTGCTCCTTCGGACGTTGGATGCTGTCGCATCGTCCGGCTCTGCCGCTATCGCGCCGGGCGCAAGCCCGGCAAAAACACGAACTGCATCATATCAGGATTGACCGGCTCGCTCCTCCACCCCCATATGCATATCGGGTTTTACTACCTTTTTGGCCGGACTGGCCCTATGATCACGTCACAAAAATATTAACTTGGAGCGTATGTGGCACATTTTACTAAAATCCCTTCCATCGCTGCCGCAATGGTGCTGGCGATGAGCAGCACCGCGAGCGGCGCCGAATCGGCCGCGAGCACCCTGTCGCCGCCAGTGGCGGCCAAGTCCGCGTGGCAGGAAACGCGCCACGGCGAAGCCGTCACCGACGACTACCGCTGGCTGCAGAAAAAGGAGCGGCCCGAAGTCATCGCCCACCTCAACGCCGAGAATGCGTACACCGAAGCGGTCACCGCCGATATCGAGCCGCTGGCCGACAAGTTGTATGCCGAGACCAAGGGCCGCATCCAGGAGGTCGACTTGTCGGTGCCGGTGCGCCGCGCCGAGTACTACTATTACACCCGCTTCGAGGCGGGCAAGCAGTATCCGATCAATGCCCGCCGCCGCGCCGGCGCCAACATGGCGTATGACGACAAGGCCGCCGAGGAGATCCTGCTTGACCAGAACGAACTGGCCGCCGGCCAGAAGTTTTTTTCGGTCGCTGCGTTATCGGTCAGCCCGGACAACTCGCTGCTGCTGTACTCCACCGACACCACCGGCTTTCGCCAGTACCAGTTGCACGTCAAGGACCTCAAGACCGGCAAGCTGCTCGACGCCAGCGCGCCGCGCGTGACCAGCGTGGCCTGGGCCGCCGACAACAAGACCATCTTCTACGTGCAGGAGGACCCGACCACCAAGCGCGCCGACCGCCTGTTCCGCATGGCGCTGGGCAGCGCGCCGGTGCAGGTGTACCACGAGGCCGTGGAGCAGTTCAACATGGGCGTGCGCAACTCGCGCGACCAAAAGTTCATCGAGCTGCGGATGGGCGCGACCGACACCAGCGAAACACGCTTGCTGCCGGCCGACCAGCCGAACGGCAACTTCCGTTCGCTGGGCCGCACCAAGGGCCACCGCTACAGCATCGAGCACCGCGACGGCGAGCTGTTCATCCTGACCAACAAAAACGCCAAGAACTTCCGCCTGGTGCGCGCGCCACTGGCGCGGCCTGCGGAAAAAAACTGGAAGGAAGTCGTCAAGCACGACCAGAACGTCCTGATCAACAATGTCGAAGTCTTCCAGGACTACATGGTCGTCGGCGAGAAAGCCAGCGCGCTGACGCGCATGCGCATCTACGACTTCAAAAAGAAGACCTGGAAGTCGGTCAAGTTTGACGACCCGGTCTATCTGGCGCGCAGCGCCGGCACGCCGGAGTTTTCGTCGACCCGCGTGCGACTCTCCTACCAGTCGCCGGTGACCCCGCCGACGGTGCTCGACGTCGACATGGCGACCGGCGAGCGCACGGTGCTCAAGCGCCAGGAAATCGTCGGCGGCTACGACGCCTCGCGCTACGAAAGCAAACGCCTGTGGGCCACCGCGCGCGACGGCGTCAAGGTGCCGCTGTGGGCCGTGTATAAAAAGGGCGTCAAGTTCGACGGCAACGCCCCGTTGCTGTTGTATTCGTATGGTTCGTACGGCATCCCGACCGAGGCGACGTTCTCGATTCCGCGCATCAGCATGCTCGAGCGCGGCGTGATCTACGTGCAGGCGCACATCCGCGGCGGCACCGACCTGGGCGAGGCATGGCATGACGACGGCATGCTGATGAAAAAGAAGAACACCTTCTACGACTTCATCGACTCGGCCGAATTCTTGGTCAAGGAAAAGTGGACCAGCCCATCGCGCATGATCATCCAGGGCGGCAGCGCCGGCGGCCTGCTGATGGGCGCCGTGGTCAACATGCGTCCCGACCTGTTCCACGCGGTGCATGCGGCGGTGCCGTTTGTGGACGTCATGAATACCATGATGGACGCCAGCCTGCCGCTGACGACCGGCGAATACCTCGAGTGGGGCAACCCGAACGAAAAGGCGGCCTACGATTACATGCGCAGCTATTCGCCGTATGACAATATCGAGCGCAAGGCCTATCCGGCCATGCTGGTCACCACCGGCCTGAACGACAGCCAGGTGATGTACTGGGAGCCGGCCAAGTACGTGGCCAAACTGCGCGCCCACAAGACCGACAAAAATCCGCTGCTGCTCAAGACGAACATGGGCGCCGGCCACGGCGGCGCCTCGGGCAGGTTCGACGCCATCAAGGAAGGCGCGTTCAACACGGCCTGGATGCTGTCGCAGTGGGGCATCAAGGAGTAGGCAGGCGGCGTTGCCGGGGCAGGGTGGAACAGGGCCGGCCCGGCACGCAGGTCTCGCCTCGGCCCCGTCTTGGGCGCGCGTCGCGTTTCACCTGCGCGGCGCCACCCTGGGCCATGCAAAATTGAATAGTTAAGCCCTCCGCCATACAAAAACGCTTAGCTCCGCGGCCCGATGCTTGTCGTCCGTAACAAGCGTACTTGCACGCGCGATCATTCCACAGCGCCAAGCGCGGGTCTACCATCTTCGACAGGCAATGCGAGTTCCGGGCGGGCGTGGAACTGCAATCATGTCGAAGGCGAGGATGCAATGACCAAGTCGATCATGTTTCTGTTTGCGTTCATGCTGGCCCAGGCCGGTCAGGCGGCCGGGGGCGACACCGCGCCGCGCCAGATCCGCGTCGCCGGCGACGCCGATTGGCTGCCGTCCATTTACCGGGCCCACAACGGCGAGGCGCGCGGCGGCGCCATCGCCTTGCTCGACAAGCTGGCCGCGGCGCTCAAGGTCGATGTGCTGGTCGAGCGCGACAAGCCATGGGCGCGCCAGCTCCACGAGGTCGAGACCGGCCGCCACGACCTCGTCGCCGGCCTGTACCGCACAAGCCAGCGCGAGGCAAAATTCGTCTTCAGCGAGCCCTACGCGACCGAGGAAACCCGCATTTTCGTTCCCAGCGGCAGCAAGTTGACCGTCAACAGCCTGGCCGACCTGGTCGGCAAGGTCGGTGTGATGCCACCGTCGGCCTCGTTCGGCGCCGAGTTCGACCAGTTCGCGCGCAACCATCTGCGCATCCGCGAAATACGCGACATCAAGATCCGTCTGCAACTGCTCAGCGAGAACAAGGTCGACTTCATGGTCTTCGCCAAGGATGACGGACTTCAGAAGATCAAACAATTGGGATTCGAGGGCAAGATCGTGGTCCTGCCGCTGGCCGTGGCGACCAACGATGTCTGCTTCGCGTTCTCGCGCCGCACCGTCGCGCAGGAATTGCTGCCGCGCATCAACGAGCTGATTCGGAAAATGCGCGGCACGGGCGAACTCGACAAGCTGATCACGGCGCACAACGGCGCCCAGCCGCGCTGAGCTAGGGCGCCCTGTGGCCGACCCCAAGCTGCCCGAACAGACCGTGCAGCAACGTGCTGACCGGTCCGTTTCTCCACACCAGTTCGATCGTCTGGTCGTAGCTGAAAATGTCCGGCCGGATCCGTCGCAGCGGGATGCTGGCCGACAGCGCGCCGGCGAAGTGCTCGGGCAAAAAGCCCACATAGTCGCCGCTGCTGATCAGCAAGGCGACCGCCTCGATGCTGTCGGCGCTGGCCGCGCGCCGCAACACGCCAGCGAAGCCGCGCAAGGGCAGGCTCTCGGTGTACGGGTCCTCGACCAGCTCCAGGCAGCCGTCTTCGCTCAGGTCGATGTCAAGGTCGCTCTTGCGGTAACAAGGATGCAATTCCGAGCAGTACAAACTGCTTTTTTCAGAATACAGCGGATGGTAGGTCAGGCCGGCCGGCTTGTCGCGCCCGCTCAGCACCCCGGCGTCGAGTTCGCCGTTGAGCACCTGCCGTTCGATGTCGTGCGGCTTGCACACCGACAAGCGAACCCGCACCCGCGGCGCCTTCTTCCGGTACGCGTGCATGGCCGCCGCGAGCGGGAATTGGGGGTCGGTTAGCAGGGCGTCCATGACGCCCAATTTGAGCTCGCCCACCGGGTCAGCGTGCAAGGTGTTGATATTTTCGCGGAACGAATCTAGCGCGCGGAACAATTCCTGCACCGCCGCGTGGACCAGCAGCCCGTGCGGCGTCAGCGAGAAGCCGGAGCGCCCGCGGTTGCACAGGCGCGCGCCGCATTTGTCCTCGAGGTCCTTGATGTGGCGGCTGACGGTCGACAAGTCAGCCTGCAGCTCGGTGGTCGCGGCCGACAAGCCGCCGCTGGCGACGACCACGCAAAAAATGCGCAACAGCCTGATGTCGGCGTCCGACATCGTGTCCATGTAGGGCGCGATGCCGGCCCCAAGCTTGCGGGCCGGCTCAACTGAACTTGTTTCACCTGTCATTCTTCGAACCTTGCTGGGGGGATAAGATAATCAAAAGTTGCGTTGCGGATAGTCACGCAAGTGTAACAAACCGGAACAGCAGTTCACACCCGAAGCGAAAGAATACCCATGTCGAACCACGAATTCGCGTACCGCAGCGCCGGCACCTACCTCAATTGCCCGTCCGCCAAAGAGGCGCCGGAGCTTCCGTTCGGCATCGCCGGGCTGACCTTCGACGGCGCCGTGAGCAACCGACCGGGCGCGCGCTTCGGTCCGCAGGCGATCCGTTCGGCCTCGCGCATGTTGTGCGACGCCACCCATCCGCTGTTCGACACCACGCCGCTCGGCCAACTGTGCGACGCCGGCGACCTGCCGCTGCCCAACACCGACATCGCGGCCATGCGCGCCGCGCTCATGCCGCAGGCGGCCGCCCTGCTCGACGCGCACCACATGGTGTGGATCGGCGGCGACCATTCGGTGACCCTGCCGATCCTGCGCGCGCTCGTCAAGCGCCACGGCGGCCCGGTCGCGATCGTCCATTTCGACGCCCACTGCGACACCTGGCAAGACCATTTCGGCGAGCCCTCGGGCCACGGCACCTGGGTTTCCGAGGCGATCCGCGAGGGCTTGATCATTCCGGCCGCGACCGTGCAAATTGGCATCCGTTCGGCCGCCCAGCGCGAGGCGCGCGAGTATGTCAACACCTGCGGCGGGCGCGTGTTCCCGGCGCGCGAACTGCGCGGCCTGGCCAACCCGGCGCAATTGGCGCCGCTGCTCGGCGAGATCCGCGACCGCATGGAGCGTGCCGGCAATCCGCCGCTCTACCTCACGCTCGACATCGACTGTCTCGACCCGGCCTTCGGCCCCGGCACCGGCACGCCCGAGCCGGGCGGGCTGGCTACCGACCAGGTGCTCACCATCATCGAGGAACTGGCCGACCTGAACTGGGTCGGCATGGATTGCGTCGAGGTCGCGCCCGCCTACGACCACGCCGAATTGACCAGCAACGCGGCGTCCGCTTTCATCTGGACCTATCTGTGCGGACAGATCAAAAAGCGGGGAGGGAAAGCGAAGTAATCGCGCCGGGTGAAAACCACATC
The DNA here is from genome assembly GCF_003011895.2 of Massilia glaciei. Lineage (GTDB taxonomy): Bacteria > Pseudomonadota > Gammaproteobacteria > Burkholderiales > Burkholderiaceae_D > Telluria_A > Telluria_A glaciei. Next base: position 12,316 of record NZ_PXWF02000299.1, read on the forward strand.
GTCCCCGCGTGCGAGGTTGACGCGAAACCAACTCTTCATTCCCGCGAAGGCGGGAACCCATCGTGAGCACGCGGTTATGCGACGCTGGCCAGTTTAGACGCACTGTTCCCGGGCCTGAAGGTTCGAACTCCGCGTATAGGCAGGCTCAGCATGGGTCCTCGCTTTCGCGAGGATGACGGGTATTTGGAGTAGCCCAGTTTCCCCCCACGCGGCTCCTGGAACAACCTAATGAACAATCTCAGCGCGCGGCGGGGAAGATAAAAGCGATGCAACTGCGGCACCTTGAAGTCTTCCACGCGATCATGCAGGTGGGCTCGGTCACCGGGGCCGCGCGCATGCTCGATACCTCCCAGTCGTCGGTGAGCAAGGTGTTGCAGCACTTCGAACTCCAGCTCGGCCTGCCGCTGTTCGAGCGCAAGGCGCGCAAACTCTATCCCACCCCCGAGGCGCGCCGCCTGTACCAGGAGACCGACGGCCTGGTCGCCCATCTGCAGGGTGTGCGCCGCCTCGCCGCCACCTTGTCGCAGCACCCCGGCGACGTGCTGCGGGTGGCGGCCACGCCGTCGATCGCCGGCGCCGTGCTCGCGCCCGCCGTTATCGCCTGGCGCCGGCGCTTTCCGCACATGCGCTGCGAACTTTCCACCTACCACACCAACGACATCGTCGCGCGCCTGCTGCTGGGCGAGGCCGACATCGGGCTCTCGCTGCAGGACCCGCGCCACGCCGGCATCGGCGCCTCGGTGCTGGCCGAGCACGTCGTGATGGTGGCGGCGCCGGCGCTCACCTGGCCGCGCGCCGCGTGCGCGGCGCCGCTGCCGGTCGCCGCGCTCACTGGCGAACTGATCGGCCTGGCCGACAGCGACCCCGTCGGCGCGCTGGTGCGGGCCGCGCTCAACGCCCAGGACCTCGATCCCGTCTGTTCCACCGTTGTGCAAACGCACCAGTTGGCGGTGGCGCTGGTGGCCGCCGGCCACGGCATGGCGCTGGTCGACCCGTTCACGGCCGCGTCGATGGACCCGTCTGTGGTGCAAACGCGACAGTGCGCGCCGGCGATGCCGGTCTCGATGTTTTTACTCGTGCGCGAGTACGCCGTGCTCGCCGACCCGGCCCGCGCACTGGCGCAGCACATCGCAAAGGCCGCGTGCGCCTCGCTCAAGCCGCTGGTTTAAATGCCTTTTAGTTATGGCTTTACCCCCCCTTTTCATGCTCGGCGCAACAGTCCGACGCAGGTGTAAAAAAGCCCCGCAAAACCCGCACAAGCGCCCGCCGTCATAGGGGGAATCCGCAAGGGAGGAGGTCGCAACTTTTGTAAATCTAACCAATGCTTGCATGTTTGAACAACTGAACTTGCCCTTTCGGTCATTCCGTCCAACATCGACGCCGCATAAGATTATTCCCAGAAGTATTTACTTCATAAAAAAGAGCTAAACCCAAGGGGAACGTCATGAAAACCAAACAATCGACCATCGCGGCCGCAGTCTCGGCGGCACTCATTTCACTGTCCGCCCCTGCCGTCTGGGCCCAGCAAGCGGCGCCGGCTGCCACACCGCAATCGAAGGACGCCAAGCTCGACGCCAAGGACGACGCGATCACCAAGGTTTACGTGACCGCCTCCAAACGCAGCGAATTAGCCTCCAAGGTGCCCTACAACGTGACCGCCATCGGCGAGGAAGAACTGCGCCGCGAAAACATCACCGACGCCAAGCGCCTGATCACCGAGAGCGTGAGCATCAGCGCCCCGGGCAACAGCGCGCGCTTCACCGACTCGGTCACCGTGCGCGGCCTGAACGTGTCCCCGGTGAGCGCCAACAACATCGAACAGTTCGTGCGTTCCACACTTGCCTACTACCTCGACGACACCCCGCTGCCACACATGGGCTACCGGATCAAGGACGTCGCCCGCGTCGAAACCCTGCTCGGACCGCAGGGCACGCTGTACGGCAGCGGCAGCCTCGGCGGCACGGTGCGCTACATCACCAACCAGCCCAAACTGGGTAAAACGGAATTCAAGGTCAACACGGGCTTCTACCAGACCCAGAACGGCGGCATCAGCAACGACACCGACCTGGTCCTGAACCTGCCGCTCGGTTCGAGCGTGGCATTGCGCGCCTCGGTCGCCCGGCTCGACGAGAAGGGCTACACCGACCGCGTCTCGAACCCGCCATGGAATGTCAACAATGGCGCCGGCACCTGGACCACCAAGCCGGACGCGAACCAGAACGTGTACGAGGACGACGACTGGCAAAAGGTCAACGGCGGGCGCGTCGCGCTGCTGTGGAAAATCACCCCCGACCTGTCCGTGACGCTGGCGCACACCCAGCAAAACCAGCTCGCGCACGGCAGCAGCGGCGTGAGCCTCACGCCGCTCGGCATCGCCAACGCGACCACCGCGGCCGAAAAGCTCGCGGTCTGGAACTTCGACCGCTACGGCGCGCAATGCGGCCCGGAAGGCAAGACCGCCTGCCCGACCTACACCAACGCGTTCACCACCCCATACGCGGTCAACGACCATACGATCCTGTCGCGCTACGAGGAATTCTCGGACCGCTCGTTCAAGCTCGATTCGATCGACTTCGACTGGAACCTCGGCTTCGCCAAACTGCATTCCTCGACCTCGTACTTCAGCGACGAGCGCTTCGGCCAGGCCGACTACACCGACAAGGGCCACGTGTTCTACTTCCTGCTGGGCGACTCCGGCGCCAGGATCAAGAGCGGCCGTTCGGCCTACATGACGTTCGACAACCGTTACACCGGCCTGGCCCATGAGACGCGCCTGACCTCGACCGGCGACGGCCCGATCAAGTGGATCGCCGGCCTGTTCCACACCCGCACCGACCGCAGCCTGAAGTTCTCCGAATGGATGGCCGGCCTCGACGCCTACAACGGCATCGACCGCAATGCCAAGGGCGGCCGGGTCGACGAGGGCTACGCCGAGGATCTGGCCAAGAAGTACACCGAGACGGCCGTGTTCGGCGAAGTCGGCTACCGTCCGAACGACAAATGGCTGATGACGCTGGGCGGGCGCGTGTTCAAGTTCGAGGACACCGCGCGTTCGTACATCAAGGACTTCACCTACGATCTGGTCGACAGCGACAAGACCAACTCCACCAGCGACAACGGCAAGGCCTACTTCAAGTTCAACACCTCGTACCAGTTCAACCCCAATTTGTTGTCCTACCTCACCCTGTCGCAGGGCTACCGTCCGGGCGGCATCAACGGCTTCCGCGACTTCGGCGCCAACAAGATCACCAAGGAGGGCAACGAGTACGCGCCAGATTCGACCTTCAACAAGGAGCTGGGCCTGAAGGGTTCCTTCCTCGACCGCAAGCTGTACGTGGAAACGGCCATCTACCGCATCGAGTGGAAAGACCCGCAGACCTACCGCGCCCAGGACGTCGAAAACGGCTTCCCGATCAACGGCACCACCAACGGACCGAAGGCGCACACGCAGGGCTTCGAATTCGCCGCCCGCTACAAGTTCAACTCCAACTGGAGCACGACCTATGCGACCGCCACCACCATGGGCGAGCTCGACGAGACCAGCACCCATTGCCTGTACCAGGTCACGACCACCGGCTGCAGGACCTTCCACGCCGGCGACAAACTCGGCGGCAGCGCCAAGTGGAAGCACAATGCCGGCGTGCGCTACAACACGTATTTCGACAACGGCATGTACCTGAGCGCCGGCCTGAGCGGACGCTACGTGGGCACGGTCCGTTCCGACCGCGACACCAACGGCGTCCCGCCGACCCTGTTCCCGTCCTACGCGATCTACAGCGCCAATGCGACCCTCAGCAGGGACAAGTGGGACCTGAGCGTGTACGTGCGCAACCTGGCCAACAGCCAGGCGCAGGTGTCGTCGCAGCCGATCGGCATCACCGGCGCGCGTCCGATCTACGCCCAACCGCGCACCATGGGCGTCAACCTGTCGTATCAGTTCCTGTAACAGGGAGGAGGGCGGCTATGCACGCAGTTCGCAGCATCATGGTTTGCGCCCTCATCGCGATGGCGGGGGCGGCTTGTTCGACCGGGCAACCGGCCGCGCCGGCCGCCCCCGCCACAGCTCCCGCCGCCGCCGAGCGGCTCGAGCAAAGTTTCAAGGCTGTCCTCAGCGACCCGCGCCACGGCATGTCCAGCTTTTCCGTGCTGGCGATCCGTGGCGGCAAGGTCAGCTACGAGGGGCAGTTTGGCATGCGCCACATCGACAGCGGCAACCCGTCGCTGAGCCGGGCGGCCACGCCGGCCACCATGTACCGCATCGCCTCCATTTCCAAGCTCGTCACCACGATGGGCGTCATGCGCCTCGTCGAACAGGGCAAGCTGCACCTCGACGAGGATGTCGGCACCTACATCGGCTTCAGCCTGCGCAATCCCGCTTTTCCAAACACCAAAATCACGCTGCGCATGCTGCTCAGCCACACCTCCTCGCTGCGCGACGAGGCCGGCTACAGCTGGGGCGCCAACGTCGCCCTGCGCGACGTGTTCCACCGCGGCGGCGCGCTGTGGGCCACCCACACCGTCCCCGGCGCCCATTTCGCCTACAGCAATTTGAACTGGGGTGTCGTCGGCACCCTGATGGAGGCCGCCAGCGGCGAGCGCTTCGACCGCCTGATGCGCCGCCTCGTGCTGCAGCCGCTGGGCCTGCGTGGCGGCTACAACGTGGCCGAGTTCTCCAGCGCCGACTGGTCCGACACGGCCACCCTGTACCGCAAGCGCGTCGGCGAGGGCGCCTGGAACCCGGGCGGCCCGTGGGTCGCGCAGGTCGACGACACCAGCGCGCCGGCGCCGGTCGTCGCCGGCCTCGACCGTTACGTGGTCGGCACCAACGGCACCCTGTTCAGCCCCACCGGCGGGCTGCGCATCTCGGCGGCCGATCTGGGCAAGATCATGCTCATGTTCATGGACCAGGGGCGCCACGCGGGCGCGGCCTTTTTGCAGCCGGCCAGCGTTGAGGCGATGTTCTCGCGCCAGTGGACCTACGACGCCGGCAACCGCAATGGCGACACCCACGGCGGCCTGTTCGCCGCGTGGGGTCTGGGCACGCAGCACTTCGAGCACCAGGCCGGAGCCAAAAGCAGCCTGGTCGAAGGCGGCGGCTTCGCGGCCTCGGGCCACCTCGGCGAGGCGTATGGATTGCTTTCCGTGTTCGCGCTCGACTTTGCGAACCGCAACGGCATGGTGGTGCTGATCGGCGGCACCATGCACGACCCGGCAAGTACGCCGGGGCAATACTCGGCGCTCTCGAGGCAGGAGGAATTGCTCCTCACGCCGCTCTACGAGAACGCCGTTCTTCCCTCTCAATAAACCTATAGAACGAGACACGCCCGCAGTTTGGGCGCAAGGCCAAGCCAGGGTCCAAGCGCGGCACCGCCACGCCTGGAGAACTCTGTCACGGCCATTACAACCAGGAGGAGACTATGAAAACCATACTAAAATCCCTATCCGTCAGTGCTGCCTTGATGTTGGGGGGGAATGCCTACGCCCTATGTCCGGACGGCGCGACCTACGACACCGCCACCACCACCTGCGTGACCTCGACCAATGCCTTCGGTCCGTTCACAAAGGCGATGGTGACGGCTTGCCAGAACGCGGGCGCCGGCACGTCCTGCACCGCGACATATTCCTACTTGGTCAACGGGAAAGCGGTCAGCCTGCAGCGCTATGCGCGCACCTTCGCGACCAATCTGCGCGGCACCGGCAGTTGCGCCATCGGCGCGGTGCGCTCGACGACCTATGGCGGCCATTGCTTCGAACAGACCACGGTGACCGGCGGCTTGAACTATGTGCTCGGCAACTTCACACTTGAGGAAGTGGCCAAGTGCGAAGCCCAGGGCGCCGGCACCGCCTGCTACACCAACCGCTGGGAAGCCGGCCTGTATCTGCGCGTCAAGGGCGCGGCCGTGCCGCCGCCGTCGGCTTCGGTCAACAAGTACGGCGCCTGGTTGTTCTACATCGACGCGCTCGGCAAGACCCACACCCAGCTGGCCGACCAGCTCAAGGCGCAGGGCGTCAAGCGCATCTACATCAAGATCGCCGACGGCTCGCAGGCGTGCTCGCTGTTCCCCGACGCCTGCCTCAAGGCCACCACCGACATCTACCGTTCGCGCGGCATCGAGCCGTGGGCATGGGCCTACAACCGGCCGGGCACGGCGGCGGCGCAGGCCGACGCCCTGTACCAGTCGGCCAAGGCCGGCTACGTCGGTTTTGTGAGCGACATCGAGGTTGAATTCGACGGCCAGACCACCGCCATCGACACCATGTTCCAGGCCTTCCAGGCGGCGCGCGAGCGGGCCCGCGTGGCCGGTTACATCGCCGGCGCGGCGACCAACTTCCCGATCGGCGCGACCAGCTGGGGCAATCCGCGCGACCATGGCATGCGCGTCGACATCATCGACAAGTACGTCGACTTCCACATGCCGCAGGTCTACCTCGAAGTCTGGGGCAGCACCTACATGGCCGATCCGAAGCGCTGGATCGAGTCGACCAACTGCGAATACCGTGCGATGGGAGCGAACAAGCCGATCTGGAACATCGTCTCGACCGAGCACGACGTGATCACCGGCGCGCAGCTGGAGATCTTCATGGCGGCGGCCGGCCCGAACGCGTCGATCTGGCGCATCCCGGGCGGCGGCACCTCGACCGCAATCTGGAACGACTGGGCCGGTGTCAATTGGGCGCGCAACAACTTCAGCGAAGCGAACTGCGGCGCGGGCAACAACAAGATCACCGACTACATGACCGCGCCTACCGCGCCGGTGCCGTCGGTGACCGTGCCACATTGGTCGCAACTGGCCAACGCGGTCAACCCGAACGGCAGCTGCAGCATCACCTCGATGGCCATGGTGACCGACTTCTTCAACCTCACCAGCGCCACCACCTTGGGCCAGCGCACGCCCGACTACCTGCAATCGCGTTTCGGCGTGCGCCAGACTGTGCCGTCGCTGGCCGACGTGTTCAACACCATCGCGCGCGAGAAGGGCAGCTCGCTGCGCGACTACGGCACCACCACCGGCACCATCGCGCAGTTGCGCCAGCGCGCCAGCCAGGGCAAGCCGACCATCGTGCATGGCTGGTTCACCAACCCGGGCCATATCATGACGGTGACAGGTTGGAACGGCAGCGAGTACACTGTCAACGATCCGTATGGCAAGTGGTTGCTGGTCACCGGCAGTTACGACACCACCGTCTCGGGCAAGGGGCAGAAGTATCCCGCCGCCGCGTTCGACCGTGCCATCAACGACAATGGCCTGGGTAACGATCTGTGGCTGCACATCTTCGAATGAGCGCCGCGGGTGTGACACCGGTGCTTGGCGCGGCGATGGTCGCGGCGGTCGCGGGCGGGATCTGGCTCGCGCTGACCTGGCACGGGGCGGGTGCCGGGCCGGTCGACGCGCCGCCGCGGCAGGTTGTCGCCGCGATCGCCGCCGCGGTGGTCGCGGCGCCTGCGCCGCAACGCGCGGGCGCGCCGGCGCCGCAAGGCGCTGCCGCCCCTGTGGTGGTGTCGAAGCGGGCATCGCCGTTCGGGATCGTGCCGAAGGGTACGGTCGTGGAGGACGACCAGCCGGCGCCACCAAGCGCCGGGGCGCAGGCGGTTCCGCGCCGCTTGGAGAGCGATTATCCGAGGCACAGCGGTCGCTGATCGAGCGCGCGTGATCGGAAGTAGTGGAGCGCCGGTCCGGCAACAGCCGGGCCGGCGCGCCTGTTTTAATGCTGGAGCAACGCAGGAGCAATGCATGCTTGGATTCGTTTTACGCCGCCTCTGGCAAATGCTGCCGACCATGGCGGGCGTCGTGCTGCTCGTGTTTTTCTTGTTCAATTGGGTCGGCGGCGACCCCGCCTACATTTTGGCCGGCAAGATGGCCAACGCCGAGGACATCGCCAACATCCGGCGCCAGCTCGGCACCGACCAGCCCTACCATATTCAGTTGTGGATCTTCGTCAAACAGATCCTGACCTTCGACTTCGGCAACGCCTGGAGCACCGGCGAGCCGGTCTCGCACATCATCGCCAGCCGGCTCGGACCGTCGCTGACGGTGCTCGTGCCGTTGACCATACTCGAGACTTTTTTCGGCATCGCGCTGGCGCTGGCGGTCGCCTTCGTGCGCGGCTCGCTGACCGACCGCGCCGTGATGGTCGCCTGCACCGTCGGCATGTCGATCAGCATTTTGGTCTACATCATCGTGTTCCAGTACGTCTTCGCCTACCAGCTCGGTATGTTCCCGGTGCAGGGCTGGGGCGAGAGTTTCAGCGAAAACCTGCTGCGCTACGCCGCCCTGCCGATTTTGATCGGCCTGGCCGTGTCGATCGCGCCCACGCTGCGCCTGTACCGCAGCTTCGTGCTCGACGAGGTGAACCAGGACTATGTGCGCACCGCGCGCGCCAAGGGACTGTCCGAGCGGCGCGTGATGTGGGTGCACGTGCTGCGCAACGCGGCCATCCCGATCATCACGCACGTCATGGCCAATTTGCCGGCGCTGCTGATCGGCGCGTTTCTGCTCGAGCGGTTTTTCGGCATTCCCGGCATCGGGCGCGAGGTCATTCTGGCCGTCGAGCGCAGCGATTTTCCGGTGATCAAAGCCATCACCATCTACGTGGCCGCGGCCACCATGATCTTCAATCTGCTGGCCGACCTACTGTACCAAGCCGTCGATCCACGCGTCAAACTGAAGTAGGGGCGGACCAATGATGAACCAAACAGCCTCGCCCGGATTGTGGGCGCTCGCCTGGAAGCGCCTGCGCGACGACAAGATCGCCATGGGCGCGCTGGGCGTGGTCGCCATGTTCCTGCTCATGCTGGTGCTGTCGTCGTCCGGCCTGATCGTGGCCGACTGGGAGGACGAGGTCGCGCTCAGCTACGCGCCGCCCGGCTTCACCGACACCGGCGCAAGCGCGCGCGCGGCGCGCCAGGCCGCGGCGCCGCGGGCGCTGCCGCCCAACGCGTCCGATCCGCTCGCCGCCGACATCGCCGAACTGCGCGCCGGCAGCGGCGCCGTCAAGCTCGCGCCCAACGTGCCCAAGCAGGCAACGCTCGCGTTCGGGGCCGACAAATGGGGCCACGACATCGTCAAAAAAACCATCAAGGGCGCCGAGACCTCGATCGTCGTCGGCCTGGTCGCGGCGCTGTTGGCGGTCACGCTCGGCACCTTGTTCGGCGCCTTCGCGGGCTACTTCGGCGGCGCCGTCGACGACCTGTTCAACTGGTTCTACAGCATCTTCACCTCGATCCCGTCGATCCTGATGATCCTCACCGTGGCCGCGGTGCTGAACCAGAAGGGCGTGATGACGATCGTGCTGATCCTCGGGCTGACCGGCTGGACCGGCCCGTTCCGCCTGATCCGCTCGGAGTACATCAAGCACAAGGGGCGCGAATACGTGATGGCGGCCGACGCCATCGGCGCCTCGCACATGCGCAAGATGTTCTCGCACATCCTGCCCAACGTGAGCCACGTGGCGCTGGTGCAGATGTCGATTTTGGTGGTCGGCTTCATCAAGGCCGAGGTCATTTTGTCCTTCCTCGGCTTTGGCGTGCCGGTCGGCGTGGTCTCGTGGGGCAGCATGCTCAACGAGGCGCAAAACGAGCTCATTCTCGGCAAATGGTGGCAGCTCACCGCCGCCGCGGGCGCGATGGCGCTGCTGGTGACGGCGTTCTCGCTGTTCACCGACGCCCTGCGCGACGCGCTCGATCCAAAACTTAAATAGGGAGGCGGCATGCTGCTAAAGGTACGCGACCTGCGCGTGACGTTCAGGCTCGACAAGCGCACCACCTTCGAGGCGGTCAAGGGCATCTCGTTCGACGTGCCGCGCAACAGCACGGTGGCGCTGGTGGGCGAGTCCGGCAGCGGCAAGTCGGTCAGCTCGCTGGCCGTCATGGGCCTGCTCGCGCCCGGGACGACCATCATCGACCCGGCCGGCAGCATCGAGTTCGACGGGCGCGAGCTGCTGACGATGTCCGGCGCCGAGCGGCGCCGCATGTGCGGCAAGGACGTCTCGATGATCTTCCAGGAGCCGATGTCCTCGCTCAACCCGGTGTTTTCGGTAGGATTCCAGATCGGCGAGGTGCTGCGCCAGCACATGGGCATGAACGCGCGCCAGGCGCGCGCGCGCACGCTCGAACTGCTGGCCGAAGTGGGCATACCCGACCCGGCCCAGAAAATCGACGCCTTTCCGAGCCAGATGTCGGGCGGCCAGCAGCAGCGCGTGATGATCGCCATGGCGATCGCGTGCGAACCGAAGCTCTTGATCGCCGACGAGCCCACCACCGCGCTCGACGTGACGATCCAGAAGCAGATCACCGAGCTCATTTCGGCGCTCCAGAAAAAGCACCAGATGTCGGTGCTGTTCATCACCCACGACCTTGGGCTGGTGGGCGAGATCGCCGACCGCGTGATCGTGATGCGCCACGGCGAGGTGCGCGAGGAGGGCGGGGCGGCGCAGGTGTTCGCGCGGCCGGCCGACCCGTACACCCGGGCCCTGCTCGACTGCCGCCCGCGCATCGACCAGCGGCCGCTGCGCCTGCCCGTGATCGACGATTACCTGTCGGGGCGGGTGACGCTGGACGCCGCGCAGCCGCAGCGCAGCCGCGGCTATCTTGACACCGACGCGCCGGTGCTAGTGGTGAACAAGCTTAGCAAAAGCTTTTTCGTGCGCGAGGGCCTGTTCGGCAAGCGCGAATTCAAGGCCGTCAGCGACGTCTCGTTCACGCTCCCGCGCGGCAAGACGCTCGGCGTGGTGGGCGAGTCGGGCTCGGGCAAGACCACGGTCGGCTTGACGCTGCTGCGGCTGCACAAGGCGACCGGCGGCACCGCGATGTTCGAGGGGCGCGACCTGATCTCGATGCCCGAGCGCGAGTACCGCGCCTACAAGCGGCGCATCCAGATCATTTTCCAGAACCCGTACGCCTCGCTCAATCCGCGCTTCACGGTCGGGCAGATTTTGCTCGAGCCGATGCGCATCCACCAGATCGGCGCCAACGACGGCGAGCGCACCAAGATGGCGATGCAGTTGCTCGACAAGGTGGGCTTGCCGGCGCAGGCATTCCACCGCTATCCGCACGAGTTCTCGGGAGGCCAACGCCAACGCGTGGCGATCGCGCGCTGCCTGACCATGAAGCCCGAGATACTGGTTTGCGACGAGTCGGTGTCGGCGCTCGACGTGTCGGTGCAGGCGCAGGTGCTCAATCTGCTGCAGGATCTGCAGGACGAATACGGCATGAGCTACATCTTCATTTCGCACGACCTCTCGGTGGTCAAGTACATGGCCGACCAGGTTATGGTGATGCACCAGGGGCGGGTGGTGGAGTTGGCCAATTCGGACGAGTTGTACCGCAATCCGGTTCATCCGTACACGCGCACGCTGCTGGGCGCGATTCCAGCGGCGGCCGGGGGCGCCCGAGCTTAAACCCCACCACCACATCGTCCTCGCGGATGCGGGGACCCATAGAACGGTTGCTATGCGCTAGCGTTCTATGGGTCCCCGCATCCACGAGGACGATGTTGGAATTTATTGTGGTTAAAAATTGGTTCACGATTTCTGTCTATCTCAAACACTGAAATTCGCATTTGATAAATCTACCAAAAGGAGAGGGACGCCATGTTCCCTGAATTAATCGACACCCCGCAACACCTGCGCCGCCTGGCCGAAGAGCATGGCACGCCGCTGTGGGTGTACAAGGCCGACATCATCGCCGAGCGCGTCGCCCAGTTGCGCCAGTTCGACGTCATCCGCTTCGCGCAGAAGGCCTGCTCGAACATCCATATCCTGTCGCTACTGCGCCAACAGGGCGTGCTGGTCGACGCCGTCTCGTGCGGCGAGATCGAGCGCGCCGTCGCCGCCGGCTATGCCTCGGGCGCCGCGCAGCACGGTCAAATCGTGTTCACCTGCGACGTGTTCGACCGGCATAGCCTGGCGCGCGTGGTCGAGCTCGAGATCGACGTCAACGCCGGTTCGATCGACATGCTCGAGCAATTGGGCGCGGTCTCGCCCGGCCACCGCGTCTGGCTGCGCGTCAATCCCGGCTTCGGCCACGGCCACAGCGCCAAGACCAACACCGGCGGCGAAAACAGCAAACACGGCATCTGGCACGACGATGTCCCGCTCGCGCTCGCCATGATCCGCAAACACCGCCTGAAACTGGTCGGCCTGCACATGCACATCGGCTCCGGGGTCGACTACGGCCACCTGGCCCAGGTGTGCGGCGCGATGGTCGAACTGGTGCGCCGCCGCGACGTCAACCTCGACGCCATCTCCGCCGGCGGCGGGCTGGCGATCCCGTACCGCCCCGGCGAGCCCAGCGTCGACACCGGCCACTATTTCGAACTCTGGAACCAGGCCCGCCGCGAAATCGAAGGCTTCCTCGGGCATCCGATCGGGCTCGAGATCGAACCGGGCCGCTTTCTGGTGGCCGAGTCGGGCGTGCTGGTGTCCGAGGTGCGGGCCACCAAGTCGATGGGCAGCAAGCACTATGTGCTGGCCGACGCCGGCTTCAACGACCTGATGCGCCCGGCCATGTACGGCAGCTTCCATGGCATTTCGCTCATCGACGCCCAGGGCGCCCTGAAAACCGACGTCGAAACGCGGCCGTCGATCGTCGCCGGACCCCTGTGCGAATCGGGCGACGTCTTCACCCTGGGCGACCAGGGCGTGGTGGCGCCGGTCGCGCTGCCGGGGGCGCAGGTCGGCGACATGGTAGTCTTCCACGATGCGGGCGCTTATGGCGCGTCGATGTCCTCGGGCTACAACACGCGTCCGCTCGCGGCCGAAGTGCTGATCGAGGGCGACGCCAGCCGCTTGATTCGGCGCCGTCAAACGGTGGCCGAAATGATCGATCTGGAGCGCGTCGGTTGAGCGCCCATTAACAACTTAGGAACACTATGACCAAAGATACCAAGGCCGCATTCTCGTGGATCGATCCACTGCTGTTGTCGGCGCAATTGAGCGACGACGAGCGCATGGTGCGCGACGCCACCGCCGCCTACTGCCAGAACAAGCTCCAGCCGCGCATCCTCGAAGCGTTCCGCCACGAG
>NZ_PXWF02000003.1 GCF_003011895.2 Massilia glaciei
CCGATCGAGAGCACGCCGGCGATCGAGGTCAGCGCCAGCGCCAGCCCCATGTCCTGGTCGAGCGCGACGAACGAGGTCGCCAAAAAGCCGGCCGAGAACGTCACGTGGCGGATGTCGATCGGCAGCCCGACCAGGTAGCCGACGGTGCCCAGCGTGCCGAGCAGGATGCCGAAATAGAAATTGCCCATCAGGCCCCCGAGGTTCTCCTCGACATAGTGCGAGACCCGCTCGAGGCGCGCCGGCCCCAGCAGGCGGCCCAGGCCGCGCAGCTGGCGCACCCGCTGCGCCATGCGCGTGTAGAGCGCCTTGTTGTCGTAGTAGCCCGAGATCAGGCCCGACACGAACAGGCACACGCCCGCGATGGCCGCGTAGAACAGGGTGGTCGGGGTCAACGGGCTGATGTCGTGCAGCAGCTGCATCGCCTTCTCGCGCGACATCAGGTGCCTGCCCCACAGCGCCTGGTAGCCCAGCGCGATCAGGAAGGCGGTCGGCACCACGGTGGCCAGGTTGCCCAGCACCGCCACGCACTGGGTGCGGAACACCTTGGTGATCAGTTCGGCCATGCTGTCGAGGTCGATGTTGCGCCCGTCCTTGCTCGACAGGCCCGAGGCGATGCGCGAGGCCGTCATCGCCGGCTGTTTGGTGGCGATGGTGTAGTGCATCAGGTGGATCAGCATGAAGCCGAGCGAGTAGTTCAGGCTGAACAGGAAGGCTTCGAACAGCGGCGCGCGCTTGAGGAAGCCGAGCAAAATCTTGAACAGCCCCATGATCGCGATGATCGCCCCGGCCCCGCCCGAGGACAGGAACATGGCGCGCAGCGCCGGCCTGCTTTCGGCGATGTAGTGCTCGCCGGTGCGGCTGGCGTTCTCGGTGACGTTGCGCGCGAGCAGGTTCAGATTGTCGCCGAACAGGTCGCGCACCGTGTATTTGTTGTTGTGCGCCTCGACCAGCTCGGCGGCGAGCGCGACCGCGGCGGCGCGCTTGGGCGAGACCGGCGGCGCCGCCCTCGGGCCGGCCGCGCCGGCCTGCGCC
>NZ_PXWF02000030.1 GCF_003011895.2 Massilia glaciei
ATAGCAGCGAACTTCGCCTCGGGGAAGTTCGCCGGTAGGGGCGGGCCCGGTAGGGCTTGGCCGTCAGGCCAATGACGCTTGCACAAGGCTGGGACGACCCGGCACGGCGCGGAGCCTGCACAACTGGAAGCCTGTACTCGCTTCCCTGCGCTTGACCACGCAACGTTGCTAAGCATTTGCATCCTGACCGGCCTTGTGCTGCTTGTCCGCCACACAGGCAAGGACGCCTCAAAGGGACTGCGGGGCCATTCTAGCTTATACGCTGCGCTCGACGGCGCGATTGAAGTCAACAAGACCGACAGCCGCCGAGACTAGCGTGTGGCGGAGTTCAAGGGCGGCGAGACAGGGACCATCCACGCCTTCAAACTCGATGTGGTGACCGTGGCCGCGACGTTGACGGAGAAGACATTACCTCCTGCGTGGTCGCGCCCGATGGGACGGTAGACACGCTGGTAAGGCTGCCGAGCGGAGGGAAGCAAAAAATTGCCCTCAATACTCTGAATGAATCGTTCTCCAAATCAGCGGAGTGCAACAAGCACGTGCGCCGGGCCGAGGTCCATACATTCAAATGGATGAGGCTTGTGAGTCTTGTTGCCGCGCACCTGCCGTGCGAGCCCAAGCGCCGCACAGAACGTGCCCAGCAAGCGTTGACCGCGCTGGTCAGCGACGACCAGACAATAGGGTCGCAAGTATTTAGCGAATCGGGTTACGCAGAGGTTACATGGACGGACTGGTGAGGCTGAAAACAAAAAAGACCTACAAGCCGAAGCGTGTAAGTCTTTGATTTGCCACATATTCTTTGGGGTGGCTGATGGGGCTCGAACCCACGACAACAGGAATCACAATCCTGGACTCTACCAACTGAGCTACAGCCACCACTGAACTACGTTTTGACCCGAGGCTTCCGAGGCAGAGCGCGATTATACAAACATCTGGGCCAACTGGCAAATTTAAATGCTCAAAACCAGCAGTTCTCAATTCAAAA
>NZ_PXWF02000300.1 GCF_003011895.2 Massilia glaciei
AAATATTGGCGGACGTAACACACGGCAGTGCTGGATGATTTCGGACAGGGGCGATCTTATTGGGATTGGCCAGAAGGTTTTCAAGATGGCCACGCCACCTTGCGGGATTCTCGCCCTGCCGGAACTTGCTCACAGTCGCCCAGTCCAGAATGCTTTCGATGCGCCCGCGAAGGCGGGTTGCCGTTTCGGTCTTCGTGTCCCAAATCGGGCTGAGCACCTTCACGATCAAATCGGTGTCAACCTCGGCGACCGGCAAAGCTCCAATCAACGGCGTCGCGTAGGTGCCCAGGGTGTTCTCCCATTGGCTGACATGTTTCGCATTTTTCCAGCTGCCCTTGTGTGCCGCAATGTAGGCCGCAGCACACTTATCGAACGAAATGACTTTTGCCAATGCGAGCGTGTCGGCAGTTCTCTGGGCCTCGCGCTTGTCGAGCGGGTCGTGCCCCTCAAGTAGAACCGCGCGGCACTCTTTCGCCGTCTCTCGTGCGGTGGACAGGCTCACTGTGAGCACAGAACCAAGCCCCATTTCTCGAGGGCGGTGTTTTAGGGTGTACCGGAATACCCAGCTTTTTGTCCCGGATTTCGACACTTGCAGCCACAGCCCCATGCCGTCACCGTAATGGCCCGGTTTGCTGATCTTTCCAACGCCCAAAGCCGACAGCTTGTGCATCCTCAGCGCCATATCCCTACCCACGTTTGTACCCATGTTCGACATCTGGATTGTATCGTTTTCCGGCGGACGCTGGCGGACGTCACTTTTGATATTTCCCCTATGAGAAGGCGAAAATAAAAGCTCCCTTGCGGGAGCTTTTTAACAATACTGGCGGAGACAATGGGATTCGAACTTTCAATCCGCTGACGTCCAAGACTGTCCGGGGGAAGCCAGGACTGCATCCCTGTAAGCAACATGCTAATCACCGGTCGGTGACTGGAAAAACAAGTGCCGGATTCGAACTTAATTCTCTTGGTGGGTCAGCGAGCAAGAAGTCACGAGCTCGGCTTAACCCAGTTCTACCATTGGATCAGTCCGAGTAAGTCCGCCAGCGTCCGACACAGTTTTCCGTACTTTTTCCGTACTTTGGCTTAGAATAGAAAAAAAGCCTGCA
Organism: Massilia glaciei; assembly: GCF_003011895.2. Taxonomy (GTDB): domain Bacteria; phylum Pseudomonadota; class Gammaproteobacteria; order Burkholderiales; family Burkholderiaceae_D; genus Telluria_A; species Telluria_A glaciei. Next base: position 1,107 of record NZ_PXWF02000300.1, read on the forward strand.
ACGCAAGTTGCAAGCCTTTGATTTCAAACGAATTTTGGTGGGAAGTGCAAGTTTCGAACTTGCGACCCCTGCAGTGTGAATGCAGTGCTCTACCCCTGAGCTAACCTCCCAAAGCGGGGCGAATTATCGCACACCCCGCGCGAAACGTCACCATTAAATGTAATTTCTCCACACACAAGTGCCCTTCACCGCCTTATCGAGCCCGCCAAGCAGGCTTTCATGCTCGGCAATCTCGTCGGCGCTGGCCGCCAGTTCGATCACGATCGCGAGCGGCACCACTTCGAGCTCGGCGCCGTCGTTGCCGGTTTCCACCTCGAGATCCATCGACAGGCTGTTCTGGCCGCGCGTCATCGACAGGTAGACGTCGGCCAGCAGCTCGGCATCGAGCAAGGCCCCATGCAGCTTGCGGTGCGAGTTCGACACGCCATACCGGTCGCACAGCGCGTCGAGCGAATTGCGTTTGCCGGGATGCATTTCCTTGGCGTTCGCCAGCGTGTCGATGACGCTCGAGCAATGCTCGGTAAAGGTCGGCAATCCCAGCAGCTTGAACTCGTTGTTAAGGAAGCCCAAATCGAACGGCGCGTTATGGATGATGACCTCGGCGCCGCTGATGTAGTCGCGCAGCTCGGCCGCGATCTCGGCGAACTTCGGCTTGTCGCGCAAGAACTCCGTGGTCAGGCCGTGGACCGCGAGCGCGCCTTCCTCCGAATCGCGCTCCGGATTGATGTAACAGTGGAAGTTATTCCCCGTCAGCATGCGGTTTTTGAGTTCGACGCAACCGACTTCGATGACGCGGTCGCCCGTGCGCGGATTCAGGCCGGTGGTTTCGGTATCAAGTACGATTTGACGCATGCGTGGCTTTGTTCAATGTGTGGAGGGTGCAACGAAGGCGCGCAGTATACCAAACCGCGGCGCGCCAACGGCAATGTTATCTGCGCACCGTTTCGACGCCGCTGTTGGCGAGCACGTCGGCCCGCTCGTTGCCCGGATGGCCGCTGTGGCCGCGCACCCAGCGCCATTCGACCGCATGCTGGGCCTGCGCCAGGTCGAGCGCCTTCCACAGATCCTCGTTCTTGACGGGCTCCTTGGCCGCGGTTTTCCAGCCGCGCGCCTTCCAGCCGTGGATCCATTCGGAAATGCCCTTTTGCACGTACTGGCTGTCGGTGTGGAGCACCACCTCGCACGGGCGGTTCAGGGTGGTCAGCGCCTCGATCACGGCGCGCAATTCCATGCGGTTGTTCGTCGTGTTGAGCTCGCCGCCAAAAATCTCCTTCTCGTGCCCTTCGGCCACCAGCAAGGCGCCCCAGCCGCCCGTTCCAGGGTTGCCCTTGCAGGCGCCGTCGGTGAAAATCTCTACTTTGCTCATCCTGCTCGCTTACTTTCTATTGGTTGCCGGCACGGCTTGGTTGGCCGCCGCCGATTTTTTGTTCCACGCGGGACCGATCAGGGTCATTCCCTTGACGCGCTTGATCGCGTGCACCATGTACACGGCCCCAAGATAGGGCCACCAGCGATCCCCGGCCCGCTCCATGAAGGCGAAGCGGTTGAGCCAGACGCTGCTGCGGCAAGGGGGCGCGTAACAGCCGAAGTGGCTGCGCGTGACGCCCAGGTTCAACAATTTTAACCAGTCTTTCATGCGCGGCATAGAGATGAATTCGCCCGCGATGGGCAGGTAGTGGTGGCCCGTGATGCGTCCAAGCCCCTGGCGCACGCCCCACAGGCTGGCCGGATTGAAGCCGCAGATGATCAATTGCCCCTCGGGAATGAGCACCCGTTCGACCTCGCGCAGCACCTGGTGCGGCTCGGACGCGAACTCGAGCACGTGCGGCAGCACCACCAGGTCGAGGCTTTGCGAGGCGAACGGCAAGTCGGCGAAGTCGAGCGCGACGGCGATCTGGCGCCCGCCCGGCGCCAGCGCCAGTTGCTGCACGCTCGAACTCATCGTTGCCGCCTGCCACTTGTTGGGCATGCGGTTGGCCGCCAGCGTGTCGATTTGCGGCAGGCCGATCTGCACGGCGTTGAATCCGAAGATGTCGGCCGTCAGCTCGTCGAGGCAGCGCTGCTCCCACGCCCGCACGTACTCGCCCGCGGGCGATTGCAGCCAGCCGTCGAGGTCTATAATGGATTTTTCGGATGCCGCGCCGTTCATGCCCGCCCTTTTCTGTCGATTCTAAAACCATGCACACTGCACCGAAGCGCGCCCTGGCGGTGCTCGCCCTGCCCGCCTTGAAGGACAACTATTTCTGGCTCATCCACGACGGCGTCAACGCCGCCGTGGTCGACCCCGGCGATGCCGCGCCCGTGCTCGCCGCGCTGGCGGCTCATTCACTGACGCTCACCGCCATTCTACTCACCCATCACCATGCTGACCACATTGGTGGCGTGCCGCGCTTGCTCAGCCATGCCAAGGTGCCAGTTTTCGGCCCCGCCAACGAGCCCATCGCGACCATCAGCGTGCCGCTCGCCGAGGGCGCGCTGGTCGACGTTCCCGGCCTGGCGCTGTCCCTGCGGGTGCTCGAGGTGCCCGGCCACACCCTCGGGCATATCGCCTACGTGCGCGCGACGCCCGGGGCCAACTGGCTGTTTTGCGGCGACACCCTGTTCGCCGGCGGCTGCGGCCGCCTGTTCGAGGGCACCCCGGCCCAGATGGCGGCGTCGCTAGCGCGCCTGGCCGCCCTGCCCGACGACACGCAGGTTTTCTGCGCACACGAATACACGCTGGCAAACCTGGCCTTCGCGGCGGCGGTCGAACCCGACAATCGGCTGTTGCAACAACGCACAGAACGCGAAAGCGCCAGGCGCGCCGCCGGCCAGCCGACCCTGCCATCGTCCATCGGCCTCGAAAAGCAGACCAATCCCTTTTTGCGCCACCGCGAGCCAGGAGTCGCCGCCGGCCTTGCCAAGGCCGGAAAACTGGCCCCCGGCGCCGACGAACTGGCCGTTTTCACAGCGCTGCGCGGCTGGAAAAACACGTTCTGAGACCCCGCCGAGGTCGGCGCGCCACGGTCTCGATACATGCATATCAATTGTTGTGCGATTCATATAGAATATTCTTCAAGGAAACATTATCTTCTTTGGGTAGCAGCATGCGGACCACCTCGTTCACCGCCCGACCCGCGCGCGCCCATGGCGCGCCGCGCCCGACCGCCGCCGGTCATGGCGCCGGGCCGCGCGCCGCCCCCACGTGGCGCGTTCCGGCGCCATGCTGACGTCCACGCCCGGCGCCGCCGCGCCCGCCGCCCGCCTCTGCCGTGGTTTGGCGGCGGCCCTTGCCCTCATGCTGGCGGGAGGCGCCTCCCCAGCCGCGCCCCATGCCGGTTCCGAAAACGCGCAGCCGCCCCCGCCCGAGTCCACCGTCACGGTCAGGCGCCCCGCGGTCTATATGCTGGTGCCGGCACCAGAAAACCGGCGCGAGGGGCACTCTATCGGCGTGCTGTTCCCCGATATCGGCGAGCCGTTCCGCAAGGTGTTCACCGAGATCATGAGGGGCATCGACGAAGGGGCGCGCGTGCGCGTGCGGGGCTATCCGATTGCGCCGGGGCAGGATCCGGGCGAGCTGTCGCAGCGGCTCAGGGCCAACGGCACGCGTGTCGTGGTCGCGCTCGGGCGCCAGGGGCTGCGCGTGGCCGCCGGGCTCGACATCCCGGTCGTCGTCAGCGGCGTCTCGTCGATCCCGGACGGCGAAAAACACCTCGGCATCTGCCTCACGCCCGACCCCGCGCTGCTGTTCGGGCGCCTCAAAAGCCTGCTGCCGGCCAGCCGGCGGGTGCACGTGGTGTACAACCCGCTCCACAACGAGTGGCTCATCAAGCTCGCGCGCGAGGCCGCGCGCGCCGAGGATCTTGAGCTGGTCGCCTACGAGGCGCGCGACCTGGCCACCGCGGTGAGCATGTACAAGGCCGCCTTCGCCGACGCCGACAAACGCAACGACGCGGTCTGGCTGCCGATCGACCCGACCACCGTGGACGAGCGCACCATCTTGCCGATCGTGCTGGCCGAGGCATGGAACCGCAACGTGGCGCTGTTCTCGAGCAGCTACCTGCACGTCAAAAAAGGGGCGCTGTTCGCGCTCTACCCGGACAACCTGGCGCTCGGCCAACGGCTCGCGGGGCTGGCCATGGGCGTGCTCGAGGGCGAGCCCGCGCCGGCCGGCATCACCCCGCTGCGCGAAGTGCGCGCCGCGCTCAACCTGCGCACAGCGGGCCACATCGGCATCGTGCCCGGCCAGCCGGTGCAGCGCGGTTTCGACTTCCTGCACGCCGGGCCCTGAGAGGTTGAGAGTCTTTCGACCATGCCCTTCCATCCCGCCAGAAAGCGCCCGCTCGTCGTTGCAAATGCTCGCCATAGCCCGAGCTATGGCTGTGCTTTGCGCCTAGATCGGCCACCTTCCGGCGCGCTGCTCGGGCACGTCCGAAAAACTCTCAGCCTCTAACTCAACAAAAATGGCGGCATTGCCAAAAATTATACGACCATCGCGCGCGCCTGACATATACTTCCGCTAGCCTGGTGACAGCGTGCCGGCCGACTCACCTTAACGAAGCCTTGGCTTCCAGCGCTGCAAGCGATGAAAAAAACAACGACAAGCCAGGCCAAGCAGATGCCGGGGGCTAGCCGCCCGCCGACCGTTTCGGCGCCCGGCTCAGAGGGGACCGGGTGCTGATGCTCCGCTATTTCTTGCGCCATGTCGGCTTCCGTCGCCAGCTGACCATCATTGTGTCGGCCGCGATCATGGTGCTGGCGCTGTTCTCGTCGCTCATGAACTCGTGGGAGGCGAGCGCGCGCATGCGCGGCCATTTCGTCGAGCAGGGCCAGCGCATCGCCGAGAACATGGCGCGCCAGAGCACCCTGGCGCTGTTGTACCACTCGGGCGAGAACGCGCGCGACGCGGTCGCCACCACCCTCACCTTCCCCGACGTGCTGGGCGTGCGGATCGTCGACCTCAAGGGCCGCGTGGTGCTCGACCAGCGCCGCCGGCAGCTCGCCGCGTCGGGCGCGCCGGCGGTGCCGCAGCCCGCGGCGGCGGCGGCCGCGCCGCTGCGCGAAACCGAGACCGCCTGGCATTTCAGCGCGCCCGTCTACAACGGCGCCACCGAAGCGTCGCCGTTCGACCCGCAGGAACAAAAGCCGGTGCTGCTCGGGCATGTGCAAGTGGAGATGGGCAAAGGCACGCTCACGCGCCTGAGCTTGTCGCTGTTGATCGGGAACCTGATCATCACCTTCTCTTTCGCCGTGGTGCTCTTGATCGTCGTGGGCATGCTCACGCGGCATATGATCAATCCGCTCAACGCGCTGTCGCGCCTGATGCGGCGCGCCGAGTCGGGCGAGTCGGGCATGCGCGCCGCGCCGGCCGGCCCGCGCGACCTGATCGAAATGGCGCTCGCCTTCAACCAGATGATGAACGTGCTCGAGCAGCGCGAGACGGAGCTCAAGGGCGCGCGCGACGCGGCCCTGAACCTGGCGCTCATGAAGGCGCAGTTCGCGGCCACCGTCAGCCACGAGGTGCGCACACCGCTCAACGGCGTGGTCGGCATGCTCGACATGCTCAGGGAGATGAACCTGAACAAGCGCCAGGCCGAATGCGTGGAGGTGGCCTGGAGCTCCTCGCGCACGCTGATCGAGCTGATCAACAACATCCTCGACTTTTCCAAAATGGAGGCCGGCAAGCTCACGCTCGACGAGACCGATTTCGACCTGCGCACCCTGGTCGAGGAGGTCATCGAACTGGTCGCCAGCCAGGCGCAGCAGCGCGACCTCGAGCTTGGCTACCTGATCGGCCCGGGCGTGCCCGAGCGCGTCCACGGCGACCCGCTGCGCCTGCGCCAGGTGCTCATCAACCTGCTTAGCAACTCGGTCAAGTTCACCGAGCACGGCGAGGTCTCGGTGTTCGTCTCGCGCTCCGGGGGTGAACGCTTCGGGCTGCGCTTCGAGGTGCGCGACACCGGCATCGGCATGAGCGGGGAGGACCAGGGACGGCTGTTCGAGTCGTACGCCCAGGCCGATCCGTCGACCTCGCGCAAGTACGGCGGCACAGGGCTCGGGCTGGCCATCGTCAAACAGCTGGTCGGCCTGCTCGGGGGCGAGATCGGCGTGGTCAGCACCTACGGCGAAGGCACCACCTTCACCTTCAACATCGCCTGCCAGGCGGCGCAGCCGCTGCCGGCGGATCCGGCCGACGCCACCCTTGCCGGCCTGCGCGTGATCGCGGTCGACGACAGCCACATCGTGCGCAGCTTCCTCGAGCAGGCGCTCGGGCGCCACGGGGTCGATTGCCACAGCACGCGCTGGGGCGGCGCGGCGCTCGAACAGCTCAAGGCCGGCGCCGACGCCGGCAAACCCTACCTCATCGTGATCATGGATATCGGCGCGGTCGACGACGGCGGCAACGACCTGGCGCATCAGGTGGGGATCGAGGCGCCGGGCACGCTGGTGCTCATGCTCGACCGCCTCGGCGCGCCGTCCGGCGGCACCCTGGCCGACGGCTTCCCGGTGCTGGCCAAGCCGCTGCGCGAAGAGCGCCTGCTGCGCGCGCTGCGCGAGATGGTCGGCGGCGCGCCGGCCCCGGGGCGGGCGCTTCAGGTTGGGGCGCAAACGCGCCGCCAGTACCGCGTGCTGGTGGTCGAAGACAACCGCACCAACCAGATGGTCGCCGCCGGCATGCTGACCATGAGCGGCTGCGAATGCGAGTTCGCCTCGAACGGCCGCGAAGCGCTCGAAGCGACGCGCCACCGCCAGTTCGACCTGATTCTGATGGATTGCTGCATGCCCGAGATGGACGGCTACGAGGCGACCGCGCACCTGCGCGCGCGCGAGGCGGGCGGCGGGCGCCGCACCCCGGTCATCGCGATGACCGCCAACACCCAGCCCGGAGACGCCGCTCGCTGCCTCGAGGCCGGCATGGACGACTACCTGCCCAAGCCGATCACGCTGGCGGAGTTGCGAAACAAGCTCGACAGCTGGCTGCCCGGCGCCGACCAGGCGCACACCCTTCACGGCCACGAGCGCGGCGGCGACGACGACAACCCGCTCGATTTGGCGGTGCTGGTCAAGCTGCGCGAAATCCTCGGCGCCTCGTTGCCGCAGGCGGTCAGCCCCTTCCTCGAAGACACCCCGCAATACCTGCTCGAGCTCGAGGCAGCGGTGCACGGGGGCGATCTCGAAAACGCGCGCGCCAAGGCGCACGTGATCAAGGGCTCGGCCGGCAACCTGGGCGCGACGCGGCTGGCGCAACTGGCCAAGGAGGCCGAGGAACACGCCACCGCCGGCGCGCTGGCGCTGGCCGCGCCGCTGCTGCCGCGCCTGCGCGTGGCCTACAACGCGGTCGCCGCGGCGCTCGCTAGCGCCGTCGTCGGCAGCGACGGCGGCGGCCAGGCCGCGGGCGACGGCGTGCCGCAGGTGCTCATCGTCGACGACGACCGCAGCACCCGCAGCACCTTGCGCCACACCTTGCAGCGCGACGGCTTCAGGGTCGAGGAGGCGGCCGACGGGGCCCAGGCGCTGGCCATGCTCAAGCGCTTCCACCCCGACGTGATTCTGATGGACGCCGTGATGCCGGTCATGGACGGCTTTACCGCCTGCGCCCGCATGCAGGAGCTGCCAGGCGGGCGCGCGGTGCCGGTGCTGATGATCACCGCGCTCGAGGACAACTCCTCGGTCGAGCGCGCATTCGCGGCCGGCGCCAGCGACTACATCCCCAAACCGATCCACTACGCGGTGCTGTCGCAGCGGGTGCGCAGGATCATCGAGGCCAACCGCGCCGAAAAGCGCATCCGCCACCTCGCCTACAACGACCTGCTCACCGGCCTGCCGAACCGCACCCTGTTCTTCGACATGCTGGGCGAGGCGGTGCAGGAGGCCAGCCGCAGCAAGGCCATGCTGGCGGTGCTGTTCATGGACCTTGACCGCTTCAAGTACGTCAACGACAACCTCGGGCACGATGTCGGCGACCGCCTGCTGGTGGCGGTGGCGCAGCGGGTGCGGCGCGTGGTGCGCAGCATCGACGTGGTCGCGCGCCTCGGCGGCGACGAGTTCACCGTGGTGCTGAGCGAGGTCGAAGGCGCGGCGCCGGCCGCGGCGGCGGCGCAAAACATCTGCCGGGTGCTGGCGGCGCCGTTCCAGATCGACGGGCACGACATTTTTGTCACCAGCAGCGTCGGCATCGCGATGTACCCGCACGACGGCAGCGACGTGGCCACGCTGGTCAAGCACGCCGACACGGCGATGTACCGGGCCAAGAAGACCAACACCGGTTTCCAGTTCTACGAAGCCTCGATGGAGCAGTCGATTTCGGAGCACGTGCGGATGGAGAGCGATTTGCGGCGCGCGCTCGAGAACGGCGAGCTCGAGGTGTTTTACCAGCCGCAGGCGCGCTTCGACACGGAGCAGATCATCGGCATGGAGGCGCTGGTGCGCTGGCACCATCCGACCCGCGGCGACGTGGTGCCGGTCGAATTCATTCCGCTGGCCGAGGAAACCGGCTTGATCAACCGGCTCGGTGAATGGGTGCTGCGCACCGCCTGCGCCCAGGCGCAGCAGTGGCGCGTGGAGGGTTTGCCGATGATGCGGCTGGCGGTCAATGTGTCGGTGCGCCAGCTGCTGCAGAAGAATTTCGCGGCGACGGTGGAGGCGGCGCTGGTAGACACCGGACTCGCGCCCGAGCTGCTCGAGCTCGAGATCACCGAGAGCACGCTGATGGAGCACGCGCAGGACACGCTGCAGGCGCTTGATCGTTTGCGCCAGTTGGGGGTGCGCTTGTCGATCGACGATTTTGGCACGGGCTATTCGTCGCTGTCGTACCTGAAGCGCTTCCCGGTCGACATCATCAAGATCGACCGCTCGTTCGTGCGCGACGTGCCGCAGGATGCGGACGATGCGGCGATCGTCACCGGCATCATCGCGCTGGCGCACAGTTTGCGGCTGGAGGTGGTGGCCGAAGGGGTGGAGACGGAGGCGCAACGGGCCTTCCTGCGCGGGCAGAACTGCGATTTGCTGCAAGGGTTCTGGCTAAGTCCGGCGCTGCCGGCAGAGGGATTTAGCGAACTGATCCGCGAACGCGAAGCTAAGCTGCTACGCGCCTGACGAACTGGTGGCGCAACCCCCTGTCACCCCACCTCCACAATCGCCACCCACAATCGCCCCCCACGACCACCACCAGCACCACCACCACCACCAGCACCACCAGCACCAGCGCCACCAGCACCACCACCACCACCACCAGCCAGCACCACCACCACCACCATCATCAGCCACCACCATCAGCCACCACCACCAGCACCACCACCAGCACCACCAGCACCACCACCACTAGCCCCAGCACCACCAGCCACCCCGTCATTCCCGCGAAAGCGGGGACCCATACTGAGCGAGAAAATAAATGGCGTTCGAACCTTTAGGCCGATGCGCTAAACGGTTAAATTTTCAAACGTCTCATATCCTCATGCTCATTATGGGTTCCCGCTTTCGCGGGATTGACGGTGGTGGGGGGGGCGCGGGAACGACGGTGGTGGGGGGCACGAAAACGACGGTGGTGGGGGGCACGAAAACGACGGTGGTGGGGGGCGCGGAAACGACGGTGGTGGAGGGGGAGCGGGAACGACGGTAGTGGGGGGGCACGGAAACGACGGTGGTGGGGGCGCGGGAACGACGGGTGCCGCGCGGAGCGCAAATAAAAACCGCGCGACGAGAGTTACCTCGCGCGCGGCTTTGCATTCACTGCGTCGCCATCTCGGCGCCGCCTCGACTTAGATCTCTTCGTACAGCGGCAACGTCAAAAACTCCGCAAACGACTCCGAGGTCGACATCTCCTCGAAAATCTGCGCCGCGCGCACGTAGCTCGGATTGTCGCCGTTCGGCGCCTCCTGCTTGACCTTGGCCAGCTCCTCCGGAATCATCGCACGCACCATGTCGGCGGTGACCTTGCGCCCGTCATCGAGCACGCCCTTGGTCGAGCGGATCCACTGCCACACCTGCGAGCGGCTGATCTCGGCTGTCGCCGCGTCCTCCATCAGATTGTGGATCGGCACGCAGCCGTTGCCCGTCAACCAGCTGCCCAGATAATGGATGCCGACGTTGATGTTATAGCGCAGCCCCGCCTCGGTGATCGGCGCCTCGGGCTTGAAGTCGAGCAGTTGCTCGGCCGTGACGTCGATGTCCGGACGCTGCTTGTCGATCTGGTTCGGCTTGTCGCCGAGGACCTTGGTGAACTCGCCCATGGCCAGCGCCACCAGCCCCGGATGCGCAACCCAGCCGCCGTCGTAGCCGTCGGTCGCATCGCGCGCCTTGTCGTTGCGCACGCCGCCCATCGCGACCTCGTTTTTCTCGGGATCGTTTTTGATCGGAATGAGCGCCGCCATGCCGCCGATCGCCGGCGCGCCGCGCTTGTGGCAGGTCTTGAGCAGCAGCAGCGCATAGGCGCGCATGAACGGCGACGTCATCGTCACCTTCGGCCGGTCGGCCAGGCAGAAGTCTTTGTCGAGCTTGAATTTTTTGATGCACGAGAAGATGTAATCCCAGCGCCCGGCATTCAGGCCCGAGCTGTGCTCGCGCAGCTCGTACAGGATCTCGTCCATCTCGAACGCGGCCAGAATGGTCTCGATCAGCACGGTGGCCTTGATCGTCCCCTGCGCCAGCCCGAGTTCGTTCTGGGTCATGACGAAGATGTCGTTCCACAGGCGCGCCTCGAGGTGCGACTCCATTTTTGGCAGGTAAAAATACGGCCCGGCGCCGCGCGCGAGCTGCTCTTTGGCGTTGTGGACCATGAACAGGGCGAAGTCGAAAATGCCGCCCGAGATGCGCTTGCCGTCGACCAGCACGTGCTTTTCGTCGAGGTGCCAGCCGCGCGGACGCACCACCAGCGTGGCGATTTTGTCGTTGAGCTTGTACTGCTTGCCGTTCTGCTCGAGCGAGATGGTGCGGCGCACGGCGTCGCGCATGTTGATCTGGCCGGTGATCTGGTTGTCCCAGTTCGGCGTGTTCGAATCCTCGAAGTCGGTCATGTAGCTGTCGGCGCCCGAGTTGAAGGCGTTGATGACCATCTTGCGCTCGACCGGACCGGTGATTTCGACGCGGCGGCGCTCGAGCGCGGCGGGGATCGGCGCGATCTTCCAGTCGCCGGCGCGGATGTGCGCGGTCTCGGCCAGAAAGTCGGGACGCTCGCCGGCGTCGAGGCGGGCCGAGCGCTCGGTGCGCGCGGCGAGCAACTCCTGGCGGCGCGGCTCGAACGCGCGCGTCAGCTTGGCCACGAGCGCGAGCGCCTCGGGCGTGAGAATCTGCGCGTAACCGGGCTTGATCTCACCCTTGATTTCCATACCTGCTGGGATTGCGATGGTCATACCTGCTCCTGTAGAAATATAAAAATGCGAACTTGCGAATTGCTGTGCGCGGCACGGGCATGGGTATAGGCCAGTGTAGGCGTTTCATATGACTTCAAGTATAGTGACTATCGAGTATCTAAACGAGACAATTAATCACTTCATCTGTGCGTATTTGTCACAAATGAACACCCGAGAAAGACCCCGATGGGCCAGTTCCGCCAGATTTCCACCTTCGTCGACGTGATCGCGCGCGGCAGTTTGTCGGCCGCGGCGCGCGCCGAGGGCATCGCGCCGGCCATGATTGGACGCCGGCTCGACGCGCTCGAGGCGCGCCTCGGCGTCAAGCTGCTGCAGCGGACCACGCGCAAGCTGGTGCTGACCAACGAGGGCGCGGCCTTCCTCGAGGACTGCCAGCGCATCCTCGCCGAGCTCGAAGAGGCCGAATCGGCCGTCTCCGAGCGCAGCGCGCGGGCCACCGGGCATCTGCTGGTGTCGGCCCCGGCCGGCTTCGGGCGCCAGCATGTGGCGCCGCTGCTGCCCTCGTTCTTGGCCGAGCACCGCGAGGTGAGCATCAACCTGAACCTGAGCGACCGCGTGGTCGACGTGGTCGGCGAAGGCATCGACGTTGCGATCCGCATCGCCAGCATGTCCGATTCGACCCTGGTGGCGGTCAAGCTGGCCGACAACCAGCGCGTGCTGGTGGCCGCGCCGGCCTACCTCAAGCGCCACGGCACGCCCGACACCCCGGCCGACCTGGCGCGCCACAACTGCCTGGCGATCAGCAGCGAGGGCAGCCAGCGCGGCTGGACCTTTTTCGACGGCGGCAAGAACGTGACGCTGAAGGTGGCGGGCAACATGGTGTGCAACGACGGCGAGGTGCTGCACGACTGGGCGCTGGCCGGCAAGGGGCTGGCGTGGCGTTCGATGTGGGAGGTGGGCGCCGAGATCGAGGCCGGACGCCTATGCACGGTGCTGGACCGGTATGCCGCGCCGGGCAACGACATTTATGCGGTGTTCGCGCAGCGGCGCCACCTGCCCCTGCGCATCCGGGCGTTCGTCGACTTTTTGCGGCACGCCTACGCGAAGCCCGATTGCTGGAACAGCGGCCGAGCGGCCTGATCCAGGGAGCCGGGCAAACGCGGGCGCACCGGCCTAAAAATTGGCGAGCTTCGGTTCGTCCTTGAGGATCTGGTTGATGTTGACCATGCGCGGCTGATCGCGGTTCTCGAGCTTTGCGATGACCGCCCACTTGCCCGGGGTATCGGAGGTCAGCGGCACCACGATCTGCCCCAGCGACGTGGTGACAACGACCTCGCCGTCATACTTCGCAAAATTCTCCTTCGCCCCGCCGAAGAAACGGAAAATGTTGGCCACGAAGAGCACGCTTTCCAAACGGTCGATGTGGGAAATCGTCAGGTTCTCGACGTTTTTCCCCGCAACATTTCCAACGCCCATATCGGCGTCGAGGAAAATATAGGGGAGCTCGCCGAGCTTGCCTTTCGAGGCGAAATAGATGTGACCCTCGATGCCGTTTTTCAGGCGATAGAAGGCGTGCAGGTCGAGATCGACCGCCTGGGTCCAGTTGAGCCGCACCTTGATATGCTCGATCGTGCCGTCCGCTTTTTTGCGAGTTGGACCGGTGTCGACTGCGTCGGTTTGGCGAGGGTGACTTTGCCCAGGTTCACCGCTGGAGCCGGGGCCGGGGAAGGCGGTTGCGGGACCGGCGCCGCCTGCGGGGCAGGCGGACGCCCGGCGTCCTCCTCCACGCTGACGCCAAAGTGGCGCGCCAGCGGGGCCAGGCCACCGTTGAAGCCCTGCGCGACCGCGCGCAGCCTCCAGCCGCCATCGTGGCGGTACAGGTCCACCAGCATCAAGGCGCGTTCATTGCCAAGCTGCGTCGGTAGAAACCGGAGCTCGGCGTCGCCGGCGAGGGCGCGCACCGCCAGGCCACCAATTGCGGCGACCGTGCTGGCGGTCCCATCCAAAGTCGCGGTGAAGCAGCAGCGCACTATTTCGGCCGGCAGGGCATCGAGATTGAGCTCGAACGCGACCGCTTTCGGCGAGGTCTGCAGTCTGACGGCGTTGCCCGGGGACGCGGGCTGGTTGTAAAAAACCATCCACGCATCGGACGGCACCTTGTCGTCGGCGCGCACCAGAAAACATGCGACGTCGAGGTCATCCGGCGTGCTGCCCCAGGACACGGCCACTGTCGCGGCTCCGCCGGCGGCGAGTGCTTGGTTGGCGCCCTGCATGAGTTCATTGGGCAAAATATTCTCCTTGGTTGGCGCGGCGATGCCTGACGGCGGATGGCGATCCAATGGATCGCATGAGTTTGATCGTTTGTGGGAGCCGGCGTTCATCGCGCGGGCGCCGGCAGCGACTTTGCGCAGTGCCCGGCTCCGCGCTCGCGTATCCGCAGCCCGGATGGCGCGGTCTTGCAAAACCGACAGGCGAAAAAAAATCCCCGAAACCGGGGATTTTCTATTTCGTTGACTCAGCGATTAGATTGGCTGAATGTTCGAAGCTTGCTTGCCTTTAGGGCCAGCGGTTACTTCGAAAGAGACGCGTTGGTTCTCTTGCAAAGATTTGAAGCCATTCGACTGAATCGCCGAGAAGTGAGCGAACAGATCTTCGCCGCCTTCGTCAGGGGTGATAAAGCCAAAACCCTTCGAATCATTGAACCATTTTACGATGCCAGTTGCCATTACAATTCCTATTTCAGTTAAGTTGGGCTTGCGCCCGTTTCAGATCGTTTAAAGAAGCAAGAAAGAAATGACAGACTGACTGCACTTACTACCTCGAATCCAACGATCCCGCATTATACCGAATAAAACACAAAAAACACGCCCGTTTCAAAATAAAGTGTGTTCGGCCAAAAAAATTTCAACCTTCAACTTTTTCGGCCCTCGCATTCTAGTTGGCAGTGAGCTAAATATAGGGCATCGAAGCGGCGCAAGTTTGACTCAGATCAAACGATTCGCGCACAAAATTTTGCGCGCGGCGGTTACGTCCGATCCCCATCGGTGTAGACAGCCTTCGGGTCGAGTTCTGCCCAGGAGAGATAGCGGTCCAGCGCGGCCAGCCACGCATCCCATTCGCCCTCGGGCACGCGCTCGAGCGCCATCAGGATCCGCGCCTGCTGCTCCAGTTCGCGCGCCTGCTGGCCGAGCGTGCGGAACCCGAACGTGGCGGCCGAGCCGGCGATCGTGTGCAGCACCTCGTGCATGCGCGCCGTGAGCCCGGGGTCGGGCGCGGCGGCGTTGAAGGCGCTGCGCGCGAGCGAGAGCCGCCCGATGGTCTCGGGCAGGCAGGCCTCGAACTTCTCGTTGAGCGCGTTCAGTTTGGCCAGGAATTCCGGATCGACCAGGGTCGCCACGATGGTCCTACTTGGTGCCGAAAATGCGGTCGCCGGCGTCGCCCAGGCCCGGCACGATGTACATGTGATCGTTCAGGTGCGAGTCGAGCGAGGCGACGAAGACCTTCACCTTCGGGTGCGCGTTCTGGAACACGGTGATGCCCTCGGGCGCCGCCACCAGCGCCAGGAACAGGATCTGCTCGTCGCTGACGCCGCGCTTTTTGAGCACGTCGACCGCGTACACGGCCGAATTTCCGGTGGCGACCATTGGGTCGCACAGGATGAAAATTCGGTCGGCGGTGTCGGGCAGGCGCACCAGGTATTCGACCGGGAGGTGGGTCTCGGGGTCGCGGAAAACGCCGATATGGCCGACCCGGGCCGACGGCACCAGCTCGAGCAAGCCGTCGCTCATGCCGATACCGGCGCGCAGGATCGGCACGATCGCGAGTTTTTTGCCGGCGATGACGGGGGCGTCGAGCGTCACCAGCGGGGTCTCGATCTCGCGCGTGGTCATCGGCAGGTCGCGCGTGATCTCGTAGCCCATCAGGAGCGTGATCTCTTTGAGCAGTTCGCGGAAGGTGCGGGTCGAGGTGTCCTTGGCGCGCATGTGGCTCAGCTTATGCTGGATCAGCGGGTGGTTCAAAATGAACAGATTGGGAAAACGCGGGTCTTGTCTCATGGTCTCGTGGTCTGGTTGTTGTGGCTTGGCCGATTCTAGCTAGGTTGACATTATAGTCCGGTCCGGTCACGCGGAACCATGCAAAAACATGGCGAGCGCCTCGTCGGCGAGTTCGTCGAGCGTGACGCCGCCGCCCGGCTTGTACCATTGGACCGTGTAGTTCACGGCCCCCATGATCAGCAGGCGCGCGACCTTGCTGTCGGTGCGCAGCATGCCCGCGTCCCTCAATTCGGTGATGGTCTGCTGCCAGATCTGGTCGTAGCGGTCCTTGAGCGCGATGATCCGCTCCTGCAGCGCGGGGCCTAGCGCGCGCCAGTCGTACAGCAGCACGGGGATGAAGTCGTGGCCCTCGCCGAGCACCGTCTCGAGCTGGGCCCGCAGCAGCGCGCGGAACTTCTCGCGCGGCGCCAGCGCCCCGGCCACGATCGCCTCGGTCGCGACCAGGCTGGCGTTCAGGCCCTCCTCCATCACCGCGGCCAGAATGTCCTGCTTGCTCTTGAAGTGGTAGAACGGGCTGCCCGAGCGCATGCCGACGGCGTCGGCGATGTCGCGGATGGTGGTGCCGTCGAAGCCGCGCTCGCGGAACAAGCGGGCCGACACCCGCACCAGTTCGGCGCGCCGGTTGCGCGCGTCGGACTCGCCGCCCGGGGCGTCGGCCGGCGCCGGCTTGACCTGCTCCGGGGCGCTCATGGCGCCACCAGCGCGCGCGCCAGAATGGCCCCGCAGTCGACGCCCGCCGGCAGCCGCCCGAAGGCGCCGCCCACGTCCGCGGCCAGGCGCGAGCGCACGAAGGCGTTTGCCACATAGTCGGGCGCGTGGCGCAGCAGCAGGCCGGCCTGCACCGCCACCACGACGCGCTCGGCCAGCCGTCGCGCGCCGTATTCGTCGTGCTGCGCGCCGTCGAGGTCGGCCAGCAGCGCGGCAGTGTAGCGGTTGTAGTGCGCGTCGGCCGGCCCCGCCAGGGCCAGCTCGGCGGCCAGCGCGGCGCGCGCGGCCGGCGTCTTGCCGAAGGCGCGCAGCAGGTCGAGGCACATCACGTTGCCCGAGCCCTCCCAGATCGAATTGACCGGGAACTCGCGGTACAGGCGCGCAAGCGGCCCGTCCTCGACGTAGCCGTTGCCGCCCATGACCTCCATCGCCTCGGCCCCGAACGCGGGACCGCGCTTGCACAGCCAGTATTTGCCGGCCGGGGTCAGGATCCGCCCCAGCAGTACCTGCGCCGGGTCGTCTTGCTGGTCGAAGCAGCGCGCCAGGCGCAGCGCGAACGCGGTGGCGGCCTCGGATTCGAGCGCCAGATCGGCCAGCACGTTTTGCATCAGGGGCTGCTCGGCCAGTTTGCGCCCGAACGCGGCGCGCCCGCGGGCGTGGTGCAGCGCGTGGGTCAGCGCGGCGCGCATGATCGCCGCTGAGCCA
The DNA here is from genome assembly GCF_003011895.2 of Massilia glaciei. GTDB lineage: Bacteria > Pseudomonadota > Gammaproteobacteria > Burkholderiales > Burkholderiaceae_D > Telluria_A > Telluria_A glaciei. The sequence continues at coordinate 17,863 of NZ_PXWF02000300.1, forward strand.
AGCACGCAGTCGAGCCGGGTGTAGCCGCCCATCTCGAGGATGGTCGGGATGCCGCGCCCGGGCTGGCCGACCAGCCAGCCGGTGGCGCCGCAGAATTCGACCTCGGACGAGGCGTTCGAGCGGTTGCCCAGCTTGTCCTTGAGGCGCTGCACCCGGATCGCGTTGCGGCTGCCGTCCGGCAGGTAGCGAGGCACAAAAAAGCACGACAGGCCGGCGCTGCCGGCGTCGTCGGTTTGGGCCAGCACCAGGTGGGCGTCGGACTGGGGCGCCGAGAAGAACCATTTATGGCCGACCAGACGCCAGGCGTCGGCGGCCTCGTCGCCGAAGCGCGCGCGCGCCTCGTCAAGGCTCCATGGCATGGCGCGCGTGGTGTTGGCGCGAACGTCGGTGCCACCCTGTTTTTCGGTCATGCCCATGCCGATCAAGACGCCCTCTTTCTGCCCGGCCGGCAGCGAGCGCGGGTCGTAGCGGCGCGACAGGATCTTGGGCAGCCAGCGGGCGCCGAGCGCGCCGGCCAGGCGCAGCGCCGGCACCGATGCGTAGGTCATCGTGACCGGGCACTGGGCGCCGTTCTCGACCTGCCCGAACAGCACGTACTGGGCCGCGCGCGCGACCTGGGCGCCGGGCGCGGCGCCCTCCTCCCACGGCGCGGCATGGGCGCCGGCTTCTATCATGAGCGTCATCAGGGCGTGCCACGACGGGTGGAATTCGATCTCGTCGACGCGCCGTCCGCCGCGGTCGAAACTGGCCAGCTTGGGCGCATTGACGTTGGCCTGGCGTCCGAGGTCGAGCGTTTCGGCCCGCCCCAGCTTGGCGCCGAGCGCGTGCAGCCCGGCCGCGGCCCAGGGCGCGCCTTCGCGCGCGAGCGCCTCTTGCAAGGCGGGGTCGCAGGCGAACAGGTTTACGTCCTGAAACGGCGCGGCCTGGTTCAGTACTTCGTGCGTGTCGAACTGGTTCATCAATTTCTCCGGGGGCAAAACGGCGGTGGCTTGCGCAGGCTAGCGCAAAGCGATGGGCGAAGCAAGCAGGTGCTTTCCAAAAGCCGTCTTTCCCGGGCAAACGACCCCATGTCCCCTGCAAGCCCATGCTGGGCTTGCCCATGCAATAGCCAACGTCAGTCCTGTACAGGCGCCCTCCCCTACGTCATTCCCGCGCAGGCGGGAACCCATGCTGAGCTTGCCCATGCAATAGCCAACCACATTCCTGTACAGGCGCCTTCCCCTACGTCATTCCCGCGCAGGCGGGAACCCAAGCTGAGCTTGCCATGCAATAGCCAACCTCATTCGTTCCTGTACAGGCGCCCCCCTACGTCATTCCCGCGCAGGCGGGAACCCATGCTGAGCTCGTCGTCGCAGCCAACATCAATCGAACGTCACACCCGTAAACATGCTGTCAGGAATATAACTTGAAATGGGAATCTGCTGAGTGGTCCATTGAGTCGCTTTAAAAAGAGTGCCGCAGACAACTAAAATTTTGCCACTTAGCCCCTCGCCCTGAAGGTTTGAGGTTCGCGTATGGCCAAGCTCAGCATGGGTTCCCGCCTGCGCGGGAATGACGTGTGGGGGGCGGCGCCTCCACGGGAATGAGCACCGCTGCGCGGGAATGACGTGTGGGGGGGCGCTTCCACGGGAATGAGCACCGCTGCGCGGGAATGACGTGTGGGGGCGGCGCCTCCACGGGAATGAGTACCGCTGCGCGGGAATCACGTGTGGGGGCGGGCGCCTCCGCGGGAATGCGTACCTCTGCACGGGAGACGTTTGGGGGGCGCCTGCCCGGGATAGACGTTGGGAGTTCCGCCTCCGCGGGAATGACGACGGTTTGATGTTGGCGCGGTGCCGTTGATTGGACGTCCAGACCGTTTTTTGCTGAGCTAGCGCAACTTTACGGAGATCAACTCTTTACGTAGCCCAATTTAATGCGTTTTAGCATCTTTATCCCGGCCCTTTCGCGCTAGCTTGGTGGACTGCGCAACGATCCCCGGGTTTTAGATGCAAGCAAGTTCACTTTCCGCGCCGGCTCCGGCCCCGCGCCACGAGCTCGACCTGTTGATGGAAACGGCCGGCGACGTCGCGTTCCGGCTCGATCCATCCGGGCTGATTTTGTATGCCAGCGCGCGCGCCGGCGCCTTGCTCAGTCCCGGGCGCGCCCTGGCCGGCAGCCTGCTCGGCGCGATGGTCGGCGACACCAGCCAGGCGGCGCTGCGCGACGCCCTGCTCGGGACTGCGACGCGCCCGGTGCAGCTCGAAATCAGCCTGCGCGGCGCCGACCAGGACATCCGCTTCGAGCTGCGCCTGGCCCATCTGGGCGGCGACGCCGGCGCGCCGGTGCTGGCGATCGGGCGCGACATGTCGGTTCAGCACGCGACCGAGGAACGGCTGCGCCACATGGCCACCCACGACACCCTCACCGGCCTGCCCAACCGCCGCCTGCTGTCGGACCGCATGCGCATGGTGATCGCGCACGCGCGCCGCACGGGCCAGCGCTTCTCGGTCGCCACGATCGGCCTCGACGGCTTTAAAAAGGTCAACGACGGCCTCGGCCACCCGATCGGCGACGCCGTGATGTGCATCGCCGCGACGCGCCTGCGCAAGACGCTGCGCGACAGCGACACCCTCGCCCGCAGCGGCGGCGACGAGTTCGTCGCCATCATGCCGGGCACCTGCAGCGAGTCCCAGATCAAGCTGATCAACGGGCGCCTGATGGCGGCGCTGCAGGCGCCGTTCGAGGTCGGGGACCACACCATCTACATCGGCGCCTCGGTCGGGGTCTCGGTCTACCCGCAGCACGCCGAGGACGAGGTGCGGCTGGTGGCGCTGGCCGACGCCGCCATGGCGCGCGCCAAGGGGACCGGCAAGGCGCGCTGCGTGATCTACAGCGCGCGCCTGGGCGGGCCGCCCGAGCACGACATATCGCTCGAGGCGGCCATGTTCCAGGCGGTGCGCGAGGGCGAATTCCTGCTCTACTACCAACCGATCGTGAACGCGCACACGCGCCAGATCCAGGGTTTCGAGACCCTGATGCGCTGGAAGCACCCGAGACTGGGCATGGTGCCGCCGGCCCGCTTCATCCCGATCGCCGAGACCAACGGCCTGATCAACCTGCTCGGAGCGTGGGCGCTCAAGGCGGCCTGCGTGCGGGTCAGGCGCTTCGAGCAGGCGGTGCGGCGCCCCCTGTACATCTCAGTCAACATCAGCCCGCGCCAGTTCCGCAACGATAAATTCCTGGGCGTCCTCGACGACGCGCTCGCCACCTCCGGCCTGCCCGGCGAGCGGCTGCTGCTCGAGATCACCGAGGGCACGCTGATGGTCGACCCGGTCCACGCCGAGGCGATCCTGTCGCAGATGGCCGAGCGGCGCGCGCGCATCGCGATCGACGACTTCGGCACCGGCTACTCCTCGCTGGCCTACCTCAAGCGCTTTCCGATCTCCGTGCTCAAGCTCGACCGCGCCTTCGTCAAGGACCTGCCGTCATCGCACAAGGACGGCGCGATCTGCAACGCGGTGCTCGACCTGGCCAAGCATCTGCGGCTGTCGGTGGTGGCCGAGGGCGTCGAGACTGAGGAGCAGCTGCGGTACCTCGAGCAGCGCGGCTGCCAGTGCGTGCAGGGCTACCTGACCGGCAAACCGATGCCGGCCAACGTGGCGGTGGCGGCGCTGACCGAAAACCAGTACGCGACGCTGCTGCCGGACGCCCTGCGGGCGGCGATCCAATGACGGCCGCCGGCGCGGCCACCCTGGCACTGCTATGGGAACGCGTCGAGCGGCAAGGCGACATGCCGGGCTTTGGCAAGGCCGTCGGCGCGGTGCTGGGCGCCATGCGCGGCGAGGTGGGGCAGGAATTCAACATGGCGCGCACCGTGCTGTCGGACCCGGTGCTGACCAAAAAGGTGGAAAAGGCGGTGCTGGCCGGGATGGTGGCGCAGCAGGTGGCCATCTCGGCCAGCGCCACCGACCCCGAGGAGGCGGTGGTCTGTTCAATGCTGCACGCGCTCGGGCGCATGCTGGTCTCGTTCTACCTGCCCGAGTCGTGGGGCGCGCTGCGGGCGCACGATGGCGCCGGCGGCGACGCCGCCGCCTTGCTAGGCCTGCCGCTGGTGGCGATCGGGCGCGCCGCCGCAGAGCGTTGGGGCCTGCCCGCCAAACTGGTCGCGAGCATGCGCGATATCGCCCCGGGCGGCGACGGCGGCGCGCTCGCGCCCGAAGACTGGCTGGCGGCCATGGCGACCATGTCGGCCCAATGCGCCGATTCGCTGTGGGACGACCGGCCCGGCGCCGACGCCCAGCTGGCGGCGCTGGCCGGGCGCTACGCGGGCATGCTCGGGGTGGCGCCGGACGCGCTGGTCGGGGCCATCGGCCAGGCCCGCTCGGCCGCCGCCACCACGCTCTCGATCGCCCCGCTGGCGCGGCCCGGGGAGCAACGCGCGAGGGCCCTGCAAACCAGCGAGCGGCGCGCCGACAGCCACCGCATGCTCATGGCCGGCATGTGCGCCATGCGCGCGCTGCCCGGCGACGCCAGCGCCGCGCGGCGCATTTCGATGGCCCTCGAGACGCTCTGGAAGGCGCTCGGGCTGGCTCGCGCGACGGCCTTCCAGCACCGGGGCGGCAGCTACGCGGCCAAGATCGGCTTTGGCGAGGGCGTGCGCGAGCTGCTCGGGCAGATGGACTTTGCCGACGACTACGAGCCCAACGTGTTCCACGCCGCGCTCACCAGCGACCGCATCATCTACATCGACAACGCGCGCGACCCGCAATTCACCCAGCGCCTGCCGCCCTGGTGGAACAGCACGCTGGCCGGCGCGCGCAGCTTTCTGATCCTGCCGCTGTGCGCGGGCGGGCAGCCGGTGGGATTTCTTTACGGCGACTGGGCCGCCGCCTACGCGCCGCTGCCGCTGGCGCAAGCCGAGTTTGCGCTGCTCAACGAGCTGCGCGGGCAGCTCGTGGCCGCCTTCGAGCGCCGCTACGAGCTCGAAACCGCGGCCAACCGGGTCTGATCGGCCCGATCCTGCCAGCGCAGCGACAAGGCCGCCACCACGCCGCCGGCGAGCGACAACACAGCCGCCGCGACGAAGATCGAATCGGGCCCCGCGCGCTCCCAGCACAAGGTCATGAGCAAGCCGCCCAGGGTGCCGCCGACGCCGTAGGCGACGCTCATGTAGAGCGCCTGCCCGCGCGCCTGCAGCGGCCCGGCGAACCAGCGCTGCATCGTCACCACGCTGGCCGAATGGTGGGCCGCGAACGTGAACGCGTGCAGCAGCTGCGCGAACACCAGCAGCGCGAGCGAATGCCCGCCCGCGCCGACCACCGCGAAGCGCAGCAGGGCCACCCCGAACGAGACCATCAGCACGCGGCGCACCCCGAAGCGCCGGAACAGCGCGCCCTGGAAGTAAAAGAACACGATCTCGGCGAGCACCCCGAGCGACCACATGGCGCCGATCACGGGCTTGCCGTAGCCTTCGCGCTCCAAATACAGGGAATAGAACACGTACAGCGAGGTGTGGGCGCTGACCATCAGCGCGGTCGAGGCGAAGAACGCGAGCACGGCGGGTTGGCGCAGCACGCTCCACAGCGGCGCGGCGGCCTCCCCGGCCGCGGCGGGCGGCGCCTCGCGGAGGCGCAGGCTGGCGAGCACCACGAACAACAGCATGAGCCCGGCGATCCATGGCAGCGCGTCGACCCCGTACCACTCGAGGCCATAGGCGGCGGCCATCACGGCGGCGACGAAACCGGCCGAGCCCCACAGGCGCACCCGCCCGAAATTGGCCAGGTCGCCCCTGAGCGAGGACAGCATCACCGCGTCCGACAGCGGCCCCTGGGCGCTGGTGAACAGGTTGAGCAGCACCATGGCGGCGAAAAAATGGCCGAAGCTCTGTCCGAGGAAGATGCCGCCAAACGAGACCAGCGCGCCCATCGCCGTCAGCCGCAGCACCAGCACGCGCCGCCTGGTGTGGTCGGCCACCCAGCCCCACAGGTTGGGGCCGAAGATGCGCATGACCTGGATCAGCGACATCAGGATGCCGATCTGGGCCGCGCTCATGCCGCGCGCGGCGAAAAACAGGCTGGCGTAGGTGGCGAAGGTGCCCGCGTGGGCGTAATAGGCGAAAAAAAACAGCCCCAGGTTGAAGGACTGCGATGGCGCGGCGGCGGCGGTGGCGGCGGTGGCGGCGGTGGCGCTGTCGGCCCCGCCCGTCCCTTTCAACGCCTCAGGCAATTTTGGGCGTGTCCACGCGCACGTCGCCGCACTGGGCGCGGTGCATCAGGGCGTGGTCGATCAGCACCAGCGCGAGCATGGCCTCGGCGATCGGGGTGGCACGGATGCCGACGCAGGGGTCGTGCC
>NZ_PXWF02000301.1 GCF_003011895.2 Massilia glaciei
ATCGGGGTGGCACGGATGCCGACGCAGGGGTCGTGCCGGCCGAAGGTCTCGACCATGACCGGATTGCCCTCCTTGTCGATCGAGCGGCGCGGCGTGCGGATCGACGAGGTCGGCTTGATGGCGATCGAGACGGTGATGTCCTGGCCGGTCGATATCCCGCCCAGCATGCCGCCGGCGTTGTTGCCGACGAAGCCGCCCGGGGTGAGTTCGTCGCCGTGCTCGGAGCCCTTCTGCGCGACCGAGCGGAAGCCGGCGCCGATCTCGACGCCCTTGACCGCGTTGATGCCCATCATGGCGTAGGCGATGTCGGCGTCGAGCTTGTCGTAGATCGGCTGGCCCAGCCCGACCGGCACCTTGTGCGCGACGACGTCGATGCGCGCGCCGATCGAGTCGCCGGCGCGGCGCAGCTCGTCCATCGCCGCCTCCATGCGGGCGATCAGGTCGGCGTCGCCGCTGGCGGCGAAGAACGGGTTTTCGGGCACGTGCTCCCAGCCCCCGAACGGCACGGCGATGTCGCCGAGCTGGCTCATGCAGCCGTTGAAGGTGGTGCCGTACTGCTCGAACAGCCACTTTTTGGCGATCGCCGCGGCCCCGACCACGGGCGCGGTCAGCCGCGCCGACGAGCGCCCGCCGCCGCGCGGGTCGCGCACGCCGTATTTATGCCAATAGGTGTAGTCGGCGTGCCCCGGCCGAAAGCTGTCGGCGATGTTGCCGTAGTCCTTGCTGCGCTGGTCCTCGTTGCGGATGAGCAGCATGATCGGCGTGCCGGTGGTCTTGCCCTCGTACACGCCGCTGAGGATCTCGGCCGTGTCGGACTCCTGGCGCTGGGTAACGTGGCGCGAGGTGCCCGGCTTGCGCCGGTCGAGCTCGGGCTGGATGTCGGCCTCGGACAGGGCCATGCCCGGCGGGCAGCCGTCGATCACGCAGCCGATCGCAGGGCCGTGCGATTCGCCGAAGGTGGTAACAGTAAACAGCTTGCCAAATGAATTGCCGGACATGGTGTGGAGGTGATTGGCGGAAAAGGCAATTCTACCAGCCGATCAAGCGACGTGTGCTGGGAGGGCCTTTTTCTTGCAGGGCTGTCGCACCAAAAGTC
>NZ_PXWF02000302.1 GCF_003011895.2 Massilia glaciei
CAGTTGATGCGATTGCGACGATGAAAAGCACGCAAACCTACAGCTTCCAGCTTTCAAACCGTTGCTTATACAAGTGGCAGGGCAGTGATCGCCCGTCGCCAGGGAAAATCATGATCCCGCCTCCGTGATCGCCGCGAAAAGCCACAATTTATGAAAAACCGCTCGATAGAAGCGGCGGGAAAATCGTTGAATTTAACCCATTTTGAGTTTTGCAAGAGGCTCACTAGAATAAATATTTCCCAGCGTTTATTTAAATTGTGCAGTGCAGGACATTTAAGCGCTGCTTGTTGTTCGGCGAACACAAAGGGAAGGTCGGCCGAGGACGCTTTTGGGGTGTCGTTTGGGGTGCCGTGTTTACATCCGGCGCGCGGACCATGCCGCAGCCACGCCCGGGTGCGTGGCGCGGATGTGTGCGGCCGGCTCGCCGCGCCCGGCCGGTGGGGGCGCGGTGGCGATCACGGGAGGCGGTTCGCGGCGGCGTCCAGCCGCTGTTTCTGGTCGAGCAGGTTGCGCAGGCTGCGGTTGCGCGCGGCCAGCTCCTCGTTGGCCGTCTGCACCACCTGGTTGAGGCGCCGGTTCTCGTCGGCCATCTCCTTGTGCGCGAACGCCTCGGCAAGGTGCTCGCGCAGATGGTCGTCGTCCCACGGCTTGGTCAGGAAGCGGTAGGCCGCGCCCTCGTTGATGGCGTCGGTGATCGAGCGCAGCTCGGTGTGGCCCGACAGCACCAGCCGCACCGTGTTGGGATGTCTGCGCTTGGCGTTGCGCAGGAAATCGACGCCCGACATGCCCGGCATGCGCTGGTCCGACAGGATGACGTCGGCATGGTTCTCGGCGAGCACGGCCAGGCCCTCGGCGCCGCTGGCCGCCGTCAGGATGCGGTAGCCTTCGCTGCGCAGCGCCCGTTGCAGGGCCGACGTCACGTGCGCCTCGTCGTCGACCGACAGCAGGGTGCGCTGGCGCCCTTGCGATCGCAACAGGTGCGCGGGGATGCATTTCCCCTCTTCGAGCATGCGCCCGATGGCCTCGTGCGAGGTCGGGCGCGAGAACCAGTAGCCCTGGATCTCGTCGCACATGTTCCGGCTCAGAATTTCGCACTGCGCCTCGGTCTCGACGCCCTCGGCGATGACCTCGATGCCGAGGCTGTGCGCCATCGCGATGATCGCGTTGGCGATCGCGCCGTTGTCGATCGCGTGCGTGATGTCGTGCACGAAGGCGCGGTCGATCTTGAGCACGTCGATCGGGAAACGTTGCAAATAGGCCAGGCTGGAGTAGCCGGTGCCGAAGTCGTCGATCGACAGTTGCACGCCGAGCGCCTTGAAGTCGTTGAGCACGGCGATGGTGTCCTCGACCGCGCTCATGATGATGGTCTCGGTCAGTTCGATGTCGAGGTATTCGGGCGCCAGCCCGGTCTCCTCGAGCACCCGGGCCACCGACTTGACCAGGTCGCGCTGCGCGAACTGGCGCGCCGACAGGTTGACCGCCATCCGGATCGGTGCCAGGCCGGCGCGCTGCCAGGCCTTGTTCTGGGCGCAGGCGGTGCGGATGATCCAGGCGCCGATCGGCACGATCAGGCCGGTCTCCTCGGCCAGGCCGATGAACTTGTCGGGCGCGACGGCGCCCAACTCGGGATGCTGCCAGCGCAGCAGGGCCTCGACGCCGACGATCCTGCCGCTGTGCAGGTCGACCTGGGGCTGGTATTGCAGCGTGAATTCCCCGCGCTCGAGCGCGTTGCGAAGGTGCTTTTCGAGCCGCACGCGCTGCAGCGCCGCCTCGTTCATCGCCGCCGCGTAGAACTGGAACGTGTTGCGGCCCGTCTCCTTGGCGCGGTACCTGGCCAGGTCCGCGTGGTCGATCAGGGTTTCGGGTTCGCGCCCGTCGTCAGGGTAGACCGCGATGCCCATGCTGCACGAGAGGTGGAACTTCTGCGCCTCGATCACGACCGGTTCGGCGACCGAGGCCATGACGCGCTCCAAAATGCCCGCGTTGAGGCCCTCGTCGGCGTCCCCGGACAGGATCATGACGAACTCGTCGCCGCCGAAGCGGGCCACGGTGTCGCTCTCGCGCATGATCGGCCCGAGCCGCGCGGCGATGGTGTTGAGCAGGCCGTCGCCGGCCCGGTGGCCGAGCGTGTCGTTGACCAGCTTGAACCGGTCGAGGTCGATGAAGACGACCCACACCTGGCGCGCGTGGCGCCCGGCGTGCGCGATCGCCTGGCGCGCAGTTGAGCGCCCTCGCGCACGAGCGAGATGGCGAGCGAGGTCCAGACCGGCGCGCCGTCGTTGCGGCGAAAGCGGATGTCGGCGCGTTCGACCGGCCCCGCGCAGTCGGGGCGCAACCGCGCTAGCGTGCGCCGGAAGCCGGCCGCGTCGTCCGGGTGCAGGATCTGGTCGATGGTCAGCCCCGCCAGAGCGCCCTCGGCATAGCCGAGCATGTCGCGAAAGCGCGCGTTCGACAGCGCGAGCCGGCCCTCGGGCGTCATGTGGACGATGCCCACCGGCGCCAGGTCGAAGATGGCGTGGAAGCGCCGCGTGCTCTCGCCGAGGATGTCCTCGGCGTGGCGCCGCAGGCGCAAAAAGGCCTCCAGGCGCGCGAGCAGGTCGTCCTTTTGCAGCGGCAGGCGCAACACGTCGTCGAAGCCGGCGCGCAGCCAGGGCGCGGCGCGCGCGTGGCCCGTGAGCGTGAGCAGCATCGGCACGGCCAGCGGTTGCTGGGCCCGCCTGAACGCGGCCAGGCCGGCCGCGTGGCGGCGCGCCGCGGCCTCGTCGACGATGACCAGCGCGATGTGCGCGTCGGCGCCGCCGGGGCCGGCACCGTCGAGCAGCCGCACGCCGTAGCCCATCTGTCGCAGGTGCTCGGCGAGCAGTTGCCGGTCAGGCGGGTTGGACAGCATCAGGCCGATCATGGCGGTGTTGGGCATGCGGTTCATGCGGTCGGCCCGTGGTCTTTGATGGCGGCGGGAATGCCGGTCAGGATGCCGTGCAGGTTGTCGAGTTTCTCGCTGATGTGGATGCCCCCGGCATCGACGCGCGGCTGGCGCAACTCCGGCTCGAAGTTGCCGATGCGTTTTTTCAGGCAGCCGACGATCTTGATGACCTTGCCGGCGTATTCGGCGTAGCGCAGCAGCACGATGTTGTCGGCCAGGTGGCTCACGCCGAGGTCGGTCGCCTTCAGGCTGGTGCTCGTGATGTGCTCGACCTCGTTGATCAGCACCGTGCTCACGCCCAGGCGCGAGAGGTAGCTGACCAGGTTGTGGATGTGGGCCTGCGGCTTGCCGAACTCCTCCATCGCGAACTGGTAGCCGCGCAGGCTGTCGATCATGGCCATCGTGTGGCCGTCGACCTCGACCGCGTGGCGCACCACCGCGAGGAACTCGTCGGGATACAGTTCGAGCGGATTGACGCGCACGATTTTGAGCGTGCCCGAGGCGACCAGGTGGTCGACCGGGTTGCCGATGCCGCGGCTGCGCGCGAGGATGAACGCGGGTGCCTCCTCGAAGGTGAAGATGATGCTTTTGCGCAGCCTGGCGTGGTGGGCCAGGAACTGGGTGCCGAGCGTGCTCTTGCCCGCGCCGGTCGGCCCGGTCAGCAGCGTGGTGGTGCCGGACTCGAGGCCGCCGCCGAGCAATTCGTCGAGCGCGGGGATGCCCGACGACATCAGCTCCCCGCCGGGGGCAGCGATCCGGTGCCCTCGATCCGGTGCGGGAAGACCCGGATGCCGTCGGCGGCGATGCGCAGCGGGTGGCGCCCGGACATGAAGCCGGAGCCGCGCATCTTGTCGACCTCGATGCTGCGCAGGCCGATCGCGCGCGCCGGCGAGATCTCCGAGCGTAGGCGCAGGACGCCGTCGACGGCGAGCGCGACCGAGGTGTCGCGCTCCATTTCGCTCGGTTCGAAGGCGAGCAGGGTGGTGCTGCCGGCCTTGTCGAGGAAATTGACGAGGCCGAGGATGTTCTTGCGGAACTGGTACTCATCGGTGGCCAGGTAGCGCAGTTGGGTCACCGAATCGATCACCAGCCGCGCGGCGCCATCTCGCGCACGGCGTCGTAGACGGCCTTCCAGGCGGGCACGCGCTCGACCTCGCTGGGCGGGAAGATCTGGTAGTCGCCCATGCCCTCGCCGAGCGCATCGCCGGTTGGCGAGAGCTCGACGATGTCGATGCCGTCGGTGTGCCAGCCGAAGGCGGCCACGTCGGCGGCGATGGCCGCTCCCGGCTTGCACAAGGTGATGTACATGCACCGTTCGCCGCGCGCGGCGCCGTCGCGCATCCACTGCAGGGAGAAGATGGTCTTGCCGGCGCCCGGGGGGGCCGGCGAGCAGGTAGGTGCGCCCCGCGATCAAGCCCCCGCCGAGGATCTCGTCGCAACCGGGAACCCCGGTTGGGACGCGGGGATTTTGGTGGTCGGTTCGCAGCGCGGTTGGCATCGGTGGCTTGTCGTTTTCAGATCGTGACGTTTTTGCGGATGCGCAAAATGGACCTCACGCAGACGTGCGTTCAAATTACACCTGTTGGCGTGAAAAGTTAAATGCCTTCTTGAGCGATTTGTCATTTAGCGTGTGAAAATGGCATTTTCGTTGAGCCAAAGCAGCATTTGTGTTTTTTGTTTATGCTGTTCGCATAAGGCGCAAAGCGCGCGACGCGCAACGCGCAGGCCCAAAACGGCATCGCCCCGCGGATGCGGTGGCGCATGCGCGGGGCGATGTGGCGGGTAATTTGTTGCTTGGTTATTTATTGCTCCCTACTTAGTGTTGCCTGCTCTATTGCGCAACCGGGGTCAGACCCTGGGTCAGACCCCGGTTGCGAAATCTTTGCGGTCAAGCATCGCGAAGCCCCCGCATGCCGGACTTTTCAAAGTGAGTTCCACTATCGGGGTCTGACCCCGATAGTGGAAGATTTCATAAGTGGGGTCAGACCCCGGTTCTGCCCTGGTCTGAACGCGGTGTGGTTTTCAATGCGCGTCGAATCCGCCTCTAATCCTTGAAGCTCGCTTCGCGCTTGGCCATCTTGGCCATCATCGCCTCGTGCAGGTCGTCCGACATCAGCATGGCCGCGTTCCATGTCGCGACATAGTTGAGGCCGTCGGCGACGCTGTGGTCGCGCGCATACGTGATCATCTCCTTGACGCCCCGGATCGACAACGGCGACTTGGCGGCGATGGTCTCGGCGATCCCGCGCACCCCCGCCTCGAGCGCCTCGCGCGTCTCGAACATGCGGTTGACCAGCCGGATCTCGCGCGCCTCGGCCGCCTCGACCCTGCGCCCGGTGTAGGCCAATTCGCGCGCCATGCCTTCGCCGATGAGCCTGGGCAGGCGCTGCAAGGTGCCGACATCTGCCGTCATGCCGATGTCGATCTCCATGATGCTGAACCAGGCGTCGGCCGAGCAATAGCGCATGTCCGCGCAGGTGATCAGATCGATCCCGCCGCCCACGCAGGCGCCATGCACGGCCGCCAGCACCGGCTTGCGGCAGCGCTCCAGGCTTGTCAGCGTGTCCTGCAGGTCAAGGATCAGGCGGCGCAAGGCCTCGCGCGTGCGGCCGTCGCAGTCGTGTTGGATCTGCGGCCCGATGCCCATCATCATGGCCAGGTCGATGCCGGAGGTGAACAGCTTGCCCTCGCCGGCGAGGATGGCCACGCGCGCCTCGGGCGTGTTGTCGACCCACTGGAATGCCGTGCGCAACTCCTGCCACATCTGCATGTTCATCGCGTTGGCCTTGTCCGGCCGGTTCAGGCGGATCAAGGCAACGTTCCGTTCGAGCGTCACGCTCAGGGTCTGGTAATCCATTGGAGGCTTTCGAAGTGGTTTCGCTCCAGTATAAACAAGCGCCGCGCGCGGCCGCCCGGTTATGCATTTTTGTATCAAGCAAGCAACGTTAATACACTGATGCATAGCTCGGTGGCAGGCTAGGCGCCGGCCGCCAGCGCCTGCGCGTGTTGATCGCCACGCCGCCGCCGCCGGCTCCACGCGTGGCTCATGTGGCGTAGCCCGGGTCGACGCGGTCTAGCTTGCGCAGCAGCGCGGGCCAGGCGAAGGCGCCGCCGAGGCCGCCCGTCTGCACCCGCATGGCCTCGGCCACGCCCTTGACGATGCGCGCATCGACCTCGGTCAGGGCGCCGCCGGCCTGGGCCGCGATCTGGATCTGGCACGCCATCTCGAAGGTGTACATGGCGAGGAAGGCGTCGGCGATGCTGGCGCCGGCCACGAGCAGGCCGTGGTTGCGCAGCACCATGAAGTTGGCCGCGCCCAGGTCTGCCTGCAGGCGCGGCTTCTCGTCGTCGCGGAAGGCCACGCCCTCGTAGCCGTGGTACGCCAGCGAGGCCAGCACGAAGGTCGACTGCTGGGAGATCGGCAGCACCCCGCATTGCTGCGCGCTGACGGCGACGCCGGCGCGGGTGTGGGTGTGGAGCACGCATTTGGCGTCGTCGCGCACCTCGTGGATGGCGCTGTGGATCACGAAGCCGGCCGGGTTGACCGGGAACGGCGAGTCGGACAGCTTGGTGCATTGCCGGTCGATCTTGATCAGCGAGGAGGCCGTGATCTCGTCGAACATCAAACCGTAGGGATTGATCAGGAAATGGTGTTCCGGGCCGGGCAGGCGGGCGCTGATGTGGGTGAACACGAGGTCGCTCCAGCCATGCAAGCCGACCAGCCGGTAGCAGGCCGCGAGGTCGACCCTGGTTTGCCATTCCTCGGGGCTGACCTGGCCCTTGAGCGATTTGATTTCCATGCTTGTCTCCGGTTTGCTGTTGGTTGTCCGCGGCGCGCGGCTGTGTCAAACAGTACAGGCGCGCTACAATTGGAACTGTCAAATTATTTACAATCGAGAAAAAATGCCCAACGCCAAACAGGGCGCGCTGCTCGCCGCATTGTCGGGCAACCGTTGGTTTGCCGGCCTACCCATCGCCGAGCGCGAACTGATGGTGGCGCAGGCCGAGTTGCTGCGCCTGCTTCCGGGCGAGATGCTGTTCCGCCAGGGCGATCCGGCGTCGTACTTCTACGCCGTGGTCAAGGGCACGCTCAAGATGTCGTCGCTGCGAGAGGATGGCAGGGAGGCGATTCTGGCCGTGATCGAGGCCGGGATCTGGTTCGGCGAAATCTCGCTGATCGACCACCGCCCGCGCACGCACGACGCGACCGCAGTCGCCGGGGTCGAGGTGCTGCAATTGCCGCAATCGAGTTTCGACGCGCTCATGGCGCGCCCGGTGTTCGCGCGCGCGATCGCCATGCTGCTCGCGGCGCGGATCCGCTTGCTCTACGGCCTGGTCGAGGACGCCACGCTGCGCTCGACGCGCGCGCGCGTGGCGCGGCGCCTGTTGCTGCTCGCGCGCGGCGACGCCAACATGTCGCCCCATATGCGCCCGCGCGTGCCGGTGTCGCAGGAGGCGCTGGCGATGATGCTCGGCATCACGCGCCAGACCCTGTCGAAGGAATTGCGGATCTTGGCCGCCGACGGGATTGTCCAACTGGGTTACGGCTACATCGAGGTGATGTCGGAGCAGCGGCTTGATGGCCTGACCGGGGGCTGACCGGGGCGGCTGAAGTCGCGCGCCCGTATTGTTCTATTTGCGGAACAATGATACTCGATCCGATGGCTTCCTAACTGTTTTTGGAACCGCTATAGTGTGTTCATCGCCCATCAGACGGCGCACATCAACCAGAACAGGAAGAAAACCATGAACAAGCAAATCTTGGATCTCACCCACGTCGCCGGACGCGTCATGCTGTCCCTCATTTTCGTGATGTCGGGTTTCGGCAAGCTCACCAGCGCGGAGGCGACGATGGGTTACATGCAGGCGATGGGCGTGCCCACCTTGCTGTTCTGGCCGACCGTCGCGCTCGAATTGCTGGCCGGCCTGGCGATCATCGCCGGCTTTCAAACGCGCCTGGCGGCACTGGCGCTGGCGGGATTTTGCGTGGTGTCGGGCGCGCTGTTCCACAGCAATTTCGCCGACCAGATCCAGATGATCTTGTTCATGAAAAACATCGCGATGGCCGGCGGCCTGCTGTTGCTGGTCAGTTCGGGTGCGACCGGCATGTCGGTCGACACGGCCCGCGCCAAGGCGAACTAACAGGCGCGTGGCAAGGCGGCGCCGGCGCGGCGCCGGCCGCCGCCTCAGAATTTGGTGCCGATGTTTCTGAGGTTGACGAACGCGTTCGCGGCGACAAAGCGCCACTTCGCGCCAAAGCGGCGCAAGCCCAGCACGAAACCCTTTTCACGCGCATTGCGCGCGTCGATGCCGATGATCGAGTCGGCATGGGTCGGATAAACCACGCGCGGAATCAGGGCGTGCATCAGTTGCTTGTGGATGGACGTATATTTCAGGAACAGGTCGATCGGGTAGCGGATCGCGGTCGCCGTTTCGAGGAATTTGCGCGCCCCCTGCGGCGTGATCACATAGCCGGTCGCGCACATGCCGACCTTGACCTGTTTGACGAGCGAAAAATGCTCGCCCTTGACCGAGCGGACGAAAAACCGCGACTCGAGCGGCTCGAGCCGCACGAACGAGACCCGGTCGACATAGGGTTCGATGAATTTCAATCCGGCGGCGAATTGCTCGGTGATTTCGAAATCGTCCTCGAGCACGACCACCGCCTCGTCGATCTCGACGCATTTTTCCCATGCGAGCACGTGGCTGACATAGCACCCGAGCTCGCCCGGGGCGGCCTTGCGCCGGCGGTTGATCAGGAACGCTTTTTCATCGTAGTTGGAAAGGTAGGGGTGCTGGCCGGTGCGTCCATCGACGGCGTCGATGAATTCGAATGGAATGCCTTCACGCGCCAGTTTCGCGCTCGCCCTGGAGCGACGCTCGCTGCTCGATGGCAGGCTCAGTACAAAAATTCGCATTTCTTATCGTCGGATTCTGCAACACATTGATTCCGCGCAATTTGGCGGGCCGCGATGCACTATACCCGAGTTGCCGATCCCAATTCAATACGTCGGCATTATTGATTTCAGGAAACTAGCATTTCGCATATTTCCAGTTGCGGGTCTTGGCCTGCGCGATCCATTCCACGGCCTGCGCAAGGCGGCGCTGGCGGGTCGCATCGGTCTTTGCCTCGTCGAGCCAGGCGACGTATTCGCGCTTTTGCGCTGCGGTGAATACGTCGAAGTTGGCCAGGGCCGGGCCGGCCGCGACCAGGGCGGCGAGCAGGTCGCCGGGCACCCCGAGCGGAAGCGGCGTCGCCGGTTTTTTTTGCGCGGACGACTTGACGCCCTCGTCATTGAGTTTCTTGGCCGCCTTGATGAATTTGACCAGGGTGGCCTTGGACGGCAGGTCCGCGACCGAGGCGATGCGCCCGAATTCGCCCATCGCCCCCGTCTTGGCGTGCGCCGCCATGACCAGATCGGCTTTCGAGAACCCGAAGGCGCAATGCGCCTTGAACGCCGCCATGTGGCACAGCATGCCCTTGTGGGTGAAATGGGGCAAGCCCCATTTGATGGTCTCCTCGACCCCGGGACAGGCCGCGTGCACCACCGCGCGCAGGTGCGTCAGGATCGGTTGGGCAAATTCGGCCGCATTGGCGATGTAGGCGTCGAGTCGGGGATCGGTGGCGGCCATGTTGTTTCCCTCTATTAATAATGGAAACAATATACCGAGGCCGCCGCCGCCAGTCCAGCGTTGCCGCCGGCCATCGGGCGGCCGGCCGGGCGAAAGGCCGCGGCGCGCGAACATGCTGTATCCTTGCGGGCGTCACGCACACCCGGACCGGCCAGTCCCATGCCGCCGGCGCGTATTTTAGAAAATTTATGAAAACACCCAAAAGACTCGAGCCCCTGGTGCAGGAAGGCTTGATCGACGAAGTCAAGCGGCAACTGATGAGCGGCAAGGAGGCGACCGTCTATGTCGTTCGCTGCGGCGCCGAAATCCGTTGCGCCAAGGTCTACAAGGAAGCGAACCAGCGCAGCTTCCACCAGGCCGTCGCCTATCAGGAAGGGCGGCGCGTCAAGAACAGCCGCCAGGCCCGCGCCATGGAGAAAGGCAGCCGCTACGGCCGCAAGATGGCCGAGGAGGTTTGGCAGAACGCCGAGGTGGACGCCTTGCACCGCCTGGCCGCGGCCGGCGTGCGCGTGCCCACGCCGTACCAGTGCTTCGAGGGCGTGCTGGTGATGGAGCTGGTGACCGACGCCGACGGCAACGCGGCGCCGCGCCTGAGCAGCGTGCCCCTGACGCCCGAGTTGGCGCTGGCCTACCACGCCGCCTTGTTGCACCAGGTGGTGCTGATGCTGTGCGCCGGTGTGATCCACGGCGACCTGTCCGAATACAACATCCTGGTCGACGCCCAGGGCCCCGTCATCATCGACTTGCCGCAGGCGATAGACGCGGCCAGCAGCAGCGTGGCCTCGAGCATGCTCGAGCGCGACGTGACGAATCTGGCGACCTTCTTCGGCACCATCGTCCCCGCGCTGCTCGAGAGCCAGTATGGCAAGGAGATATGGGGTTTATACGAGGCCGGCCTGCTGACGCCGGAGTCGCCTCTGACGGGCAAGGTCGCCGCGCCGACCGGGGCGGTCGATGTGGACGCCGTCATCCGCGAAATCGCGCTCGCGCGCGAAGAGGCCGAAGAGATCGAGCGGCATAAGGCCGACATGGCGTCGTGATCGGCGCGCCGGCTGCAGCACTCCTTATGGGAATCGGGGCCATCCTTGTCTAAGGCACTGCGTAAAATTTTTCTGGTCGTTCTGCTGGGCGGCTTGTTCGTGCTGGCGCTGCCCTGGCTGCAGAGCGCGTGGTACGCCATGCGCCTGGCCTCGATGCCCGCGCCCACCAGCTTGGCCATGCCGGTGGCCGATATTAAACGCGGCGCCATTCGCGACACCTGGCACGCGCCGCGCGCGCCGGGACGCCGCCACGAAGGCATCGACATCTTCGCCAAAAGGGGCACGCCGGTGCTCGCCTCGACCGAGGGGATCGTGCTTAGCCGCGGGGACAATTCGTTGGGCGGCAATGTGGTGTGGGTGCTCGGGCCAAGCGGACAGCGGCATTACTACGCCCATCTCGACCAGCCGGCGGTCGTCGTGCGGGGCGAGCGGGTACAGGTCGGCACGCTGCTCGGCTATGTCGGCAACACCGGCAATGCGAAGACCACGCCGCCGCACCTGCACTACGGTGTCTACACGAGTGGCGGCGCGATCAATCCCTATCCATTGCTGGCCAAGAAGCAAAGCGCCAACTAGCGATGGCGCTTTGGCGCAGAGTGTTGGATGGATTTATCCAGCGCTGTTCGAATAACCGGATGTGGGAAGCAAAAATCGCTTCCCACAGGCTTTCCACAGGCATTCCACAGGCATTCTATTCACACAAATTGTCATTTCGTCGGCTCGTCGGTGCACTGCGCGATCAGTCGGGTTACTGTTGTTATTTTACCAATGACGATTTAGGAGTATTAAGATGAACAGGAAGACTTGGATGGCCGCCGCTTTCATGTTGCTGACGCAATCGGCCATCGCCGCCTATGACCAAGCCCCCAATCACTACCGCCTGACAATCTCGGACGACGCCAAGCGGGCCCAAGTCGAAGCAGACGTATGGGTTGAAGGTGATGAGCTGGCGATATTTAACACCATGCCCATTCCAAAACTCAAGAACGGACAAGCTGACTTGCTCGAAAATATAGTGGTCACCGACATGGCCGGCAAGCAGATAAGGCTCAAGAACAAAGGCGAAGGCGACTTCGAACTTGACGGCGACCGCCGCGTGAAGCTCCGCTACGAAGTCCGCCTCGACCATGACAAGTACGAGTGGCCGGGTGGCAATGAGGAAGTGTTTTACCGTACCGACGAGGGCTTCCTCAGCAGCGCCTACGCGCTGTTCCTGGTGCCGCTCAAGGCGATGCTGGGCAAGACTGAAGTCACGGTCGCGCTGCCGCCGGGCTGGTCCGTCAATACGCAGTGGGCCCCGACAGACAAGCCCAACACTTTCACGGCCAATACGCGCCGCGAGCTGGTCAACAATGTCCTGTTCTTCGGCACTGCCAAGTCGGAAGACTTCAGCTCCGGCGGCATGCAGATAAAGCTCGTCATGGGTAAGCGCTACTGGGCGCAAAGTGCGATGATCAAGCAAGTGATCGACCGCCAACTGGCATCCTACGTCGCCATGCTCGGCAAGCCGCCATTGGCGGAGCGCTTCATGCTGGTGTTGAATCAGGGCGACAGCGGCGATGGCGGCGCCTTTTCCGGCAGCTTCAGCCAGTACCTGAAGGGCGACGCCGATGAGGCATCGCGCATGATCTGGGGACGGGTGGTGGCGCACGAGCTGCTCCATTTCTGGAACGGACTCACACTGGTGCCGGCAAACCCGGAGGAAGAATGGTTCAAGGAAGGCGTTACCGACTACCTGACCGTGATGGCCATGGCGCGCAACGACTTGCTTGACCGTGAGTTCATCAACCAGCACTTGCAGAACATGGTGCGTGGCCAGCATGTGGCGCGCAAGCTGATGGGACTCAAGGGAACGGTGCGCGCTGCGGCCAAGGACAAGCATCGCAACTGGTTGCTGGTCTATGGCGGCGGTACGATCGCGGCAATGGCGATGGACCTCGAACTGCGCCGCGCCACCGGTGACAAGCTGGGACTGGAGGACTTGATGAAGGCGCTGTATGCCGAATTCGGCAAGCCAGGCAAGACTTACACCCATGCCGACATCGTGCGCGTCGGCATGCAAATTGGCGGTGTCGATTTGGGACCGATGCTGGAGACTCACTTGGGGTCCGAAACGGCGCTCGACATGGCGCCAATGATGGCCCAAATAGGTCTGCAGGTAGATGTGGCGGGCATGCTTGAGACCCATGTCCAGCGCAACAAGGATGTAACGGCAGAGCAACGCAAGCGCTTCACCGCCATCTTTGGCGTCCCATACTGATTGGGCTCGGGATGTGGAGCGCCAGGCGGCGGTCATGCGCTTGAATCATCCACATCCCATCTGCGTGTCGATGCAATGTGAAACTGGGCGCCACTCCACTGCTCGTCGCCGCGTATCCGTTGTTACTCTCCTTAAGGTCCGGCAAATCCCGGTGTCGACCATTGCGTGAACCCTCCCGGTATCACGGGAATTAGCTGCCTCGAAATTCACGTCATGTCGGGTGATGCCAAGCTTGCGTGATTGTTTCCCTCACACGTGGGCAATCTCATCTTTCTTGGCGTGCAGGCCGACCGCCCACACCACGCCCGCGATCAACAGGCCGATCGCCCACATCTCGAGCACGCGCGGGAACTGCTGCTTGTAGATGAAACCGTACAGCAAGGCGAACAGGGTCTCGAACAAGATCAGCTGGCCCGACAGGGTCAGCGGCACGCGCCGGCTGGCGATATTCCACAAATGGTTGCCGATGACCGAGGCGCCGAGCGCGAGCGCCGCGTTCATCAACACGAAGGTGGACCAGTTGCGCCCGCTCGCAACGGCGGCCGCGCCGGTAACCCGTTCATGCCACAGCGCGAACGCGATGACGCCGATCACCGTGGCGATCAAGCCGCTCATGAGACCGTACAGGGCCGACCACTCGGCGCTGCTGAAGTGCGGGTTGCGTTTGAGGTGGCGCGCATTGTCGATCGCATACCAGGTCCAGCACAGCAGCGCGCCCGTCGCGCACAGCAGGCCCAGCAGGGTCTTGCCGATGTCGCCGCCGACGGCCTGGGCGTGCATGAAGACGTCGACATTGATGCAGGCGATCCCCGCCGCGACCAGCAGGAGCGGCCGCGCGAGCGTGCGCAGCGGCACCGCGCCGTGGTCGTGTTTTCCGAGCAGGGTGATGGCGATGGGCAGCAGGCCGATGATCAGCGAGGTCGGCGCCACGCCGGCCAGTTTGACGCCGAGCGCGAGCAGCATGTAGTAGACGATGTTGCCGGCCAGCGCCTGTCGCACGAGCGCGGCGCCGTCGCTGCGCTCGAGCCGGCCGAGCAGGCGGGACAGGCGCGGCAGCATCAGGAAGAACGCGATCACGCCATACGCGATGTAGCGCCCGACCGCGAGTTCGATCGGCGTGAACGCGGCGAGCAATTCGGGCACGATGAACACCATCCCCCACATCGCCCCCGCCAGCAGGCCGCACAGTACGCCTATCCACATCGCTTGCATTCCAAATTGAAAGGCCGCTAGTGTCGCACATCCATTGCTTGCCTGTGGGCAAGGCCGTGATCTTGATTTAACTGCCGCGCTCGCTTGAGCCGCCCGTTCTGCACCGACTTGCCGTTCGGCCTACAATCAGGCCATCGATGATGGCGTGTCGCCGGCCGTTCCTGGCGCCGCGCCGGCTTTACCTTTTGAATATGCAAGGAGCAAATGATGAGCAAGCCTTATGACACGGTTCAACCGGAGCGCGGCGCGGTCGCGGCATTGCCCGGCGTGGTAGCGCTCGAGTTCGGCGTTGACTGGTGCGGTTATTGCCAAAGGGCCAAGCCGGCGATCGAAGCGGCCTTGGCCGAGAGCACGCAAGTGCGGCACATCAAGGTCGAGGACGGCAGCGGCCGGACGCTGGGCCGCGCGTTCCGGGTCAAGTTGTGGCCGACCGTGGTCATCCTCCGGGACGGCGAAGAGGTCGCGCGCGTGGTGCGGCCGGGCAGTGCCGACGCGGTGCGTGCGGCGCTGCGCGAGGCGGGCGCGGCCGCTTGACCAGTCTCATGCGCGCTGCCCGGGCACGTTAAAAAAACTCTCAGACTCTGAGAGGCTGAGAGTCTTTCGATCATGCCCGCTCATCACGCCAGAAAGCGCCAGTTCGTCGTTGCAAATGCTCGCCATAGCCCGCTATGGCTGTGCTTTGCGCCTCGATCTGCCGCTTTCTGGCGGGCTGCCCGGGCACGCCCGAAAAACTCTCAGCCTCTGAGCCGGCGGCGCCGCCGCCGGTGGCGCATGCGGTCGTCGGCTCGCATGGCGCTTTGTCGGCTTTTGATTTAGCCAAGCTCGAGCAGGACGGGCTGGTGCGCCGACCCGGTGGCGTCGCCGTGGACTTCGAGGCGGCGCACCCTTGGCGCCAGGTCGGCGCTCAGATAGATGTAGTCGATGGTGAACGGGCGGTCCGGTTCTGGCGAGGCGTCGTGCAGTCCGACCGTCGGCGCATGCGCTTGGCCCGGATGGGCCAGCGCCCATGCGTCGAGGTAGGGCGGAATGCTGGCGTCGTCGAAGGGCGCCAGCAAACGCGCATGGTCGGTCGAATCGGGCAAAAAATTGCAATCGCCGGTCAGCACGGCCGCCGCCGCGCGCGGGACGACGGCGAACGGACCGTGCTTGAACAGGCCCGGGCGCGACGTGCGGGCGTGCATGATGGCTTCGACGTGCAGCTCGCGCAACCGTTCGACCTGGGCGGCGCGCTGGCGCGGCGAGAAATACTCCAGGTGCGTGGTGCAGACGCGTAGCGGCCCCGACGGTGTGTCGACGGTCGCCTCGAGCGCGCCGCGCTGCATGCTCATGACGCCATCTTCTGCCGGCCACGGCAGGCTGTGCCTGCACGCCTGCAGCACCGGGTAGCGCGAGAACATCATGTTGCCGAAGGCGCGAGGCGGATGCGCGTTGGCGTCGTCGGTCTTGCCGTTGAGGGCGGTGTACCCGGGCAGCAGGGTGGCCATTTCGGCGAACTGGTCGCTGCCGTCGTAGCCGTCGAGGTCGGTGTAGCCGCAGGCGACTTCTTGCAGGCACAGGACGTCGAAATCGGAGAACGCGCGCAGCATGGCCACGGCGCGTCCGAGGTCGGCGACGCCGTCGGTGCCGCGGCCGCGCTGCATATTCCAGGTGATGATTTTCATCGTTCGCTTGCCTCAGGTTGTTGCCGCGCGCGGTGCGCGGACGTGGATGCAGGATATCGGCGTGGCTGAACGCGCGCCGTGAGGTGGATCAGCGGCGCGCTTTGCCCAAGCCGCGCTGCCGTGCCTGGAAGCGGGACCGGCGCATGCCGGCCGATTCGCGGTATCGTACTCCAACCGCTCCGCCAGTGCGCGCGAGCGATGCTCCACACGCGCCACACGCGCCACATGCGCTATGCCGCCGGTCCGGCCGCTTCGGCGGGCGGCGGTGCCTGGGCGGGCGGCGCCTGCGCCGGTGCGGCCGGCAACTCGAGCGAGATGGTTTGGTTTGCGCGGTCGCCGACGATCGGTTCGCCCTGCCACTGCAACCACCAGAAGCACAGGGCCGCGGCCAGCAACAGCAGCGCAAGGCTGCGCCAGCTGCGCGCGATGCTGTCGTCGGGGGAGGCGCGTTTGCGCCCGTGGAGCATGGCGGCGACCAGTCTTTGCCGGTGCATCCAGCCGGTCAGGAACACCGAGGCGAGGTGGGCGAGGGCGACGATGAGCATCAGGTTGGCCAGCCCCTGGTGCAATTGCGGGGTGAATTCGCCGGCGCGTCCGGTGTCGAGCATCCAGCCGGTGGCGGCGATGGCGAGCGCGAGGCCGAGCATGGCGAGAATCGCAAGCGCGCCCGTCGGGGTGTGGCCCGTGTGGCGCTCGGGCCGCCCGGCCAGCAGCTTGCGCAGGTGGCGCAGCACCGCGCCCGGGCCGCGCACAAAACTGGCAAAGCGCGCATGCCGCGTGCCGACCAGCCCCCACAAGATGCGGAACCCCACCAGGCCGGCGAGGGTGTAGCCAAAGGTGAGGTGCACCAGTTCCCAGTCGGCGTGCCCGGCGCTGAAATAGGCGCCCGCGAAACTGAGCATCATGAGCCAGTTCGCCATGCGCAGCGGGGCGTCCCAGACCAGCACGGTGCCGTCGCCGCGCAGCCGCCTGCGGCGTCTGCCAACGCCGCTCCGGGGCGCCGGGTCGATGATCCCGGCATCGTCGATTGGTGTGCCCATCGGCTCTCCTTTTCTGTTGTGCGGTTGGGGCGCGGGTGGGGGCGCCTACCATTGGAGGCTGGGCACCGGCGCTGGTGCGCACGCAGCGCCCCATTCGCTGAGATGGCTCAAGGGCGGGCCGCAACCGGAGAAAAGTCGCGCCCGCCCTGTGAACTTGGCACGGGCCTGGATTGCCCAACCTTGAGCCGCGTGTATTTCGGACCGTTTTTCGTCGATGTGCGTGAAATCGCGAACATCCCCTTTGCAGGTTTTATAACTATCCTCAGTTCAGCGCGGGATCGCAGGCAATGCTCTCTTGAGGTATCGGATGAAAACATCATTCATATGCAGCGGCGTGGTCGCTATCGGCGTGCTTGCAATTGTCTTAGTGATGTTGCTGACGCCACCCAAAAAAACGGCGGACCTCGCGCTCGTCGACCGGGTCGAGCAAGTGGCCGAGCAGGCGATCGAGCGCCAATGGATGCAAGCGCTGCCGGCAGTGACGGCGCACGAGCTCGCGCTCGCCTACCGCGCCAACGCCGAGTCGGCCAACAAGGATTTCCGCGGCCGACCGTTCATGGTCTCGGGCATGGTGGTCAGCATCAACGCCGATGCCATGGGCGACCCCTTCATCACCCTGCGCGGGGGCACGAGCGAGTTCCTGCAACCGCAATTCGGCTTCGACCGTTCGGCGCTGCGGGCGCTTAGCAAGCTCAGGTCCGGGGTCGAGGTCTCGCTCAAGTGCACCGGCAAGGGCGACGTGGCCAAGGTGCCGGTGGCAGACTCGTGCATCTTGCTTGCGGTGCGCGAGCGCATGTCGGGCAGCAGGCGACTGAGCGCGAGGAGCCGGGACGACTAGGCGCCCGGTAAAGGGCGGGGCCGCACGGGCCGGGCCCGGTATGCGGCGAAACTGGCGCACCCGGCGCACCCGGCGCACCCGGCGCAAAGGGCGGCCTATAATGGGCGTTCCACTTCCAGCCGCGCGGCGGCCAACTGCGACCCATCCATGACCAAAATCACCGTACTTCCCCATCCGGAAAGCGCGCCCGAGGGCGCGAGCATCGAGGTCGACGCCGGCACCACCGTCTTGGACGCGTTGCTCGAGCACGGCGTCGACCTCGAACACGCCTGCGGCAAGGTCGGCGCCTGCACGACCTGCCATGTGTATGTCACGCGGGGTTTTTCGTCGCTTAACGAACCCGATGAAAACGAGGAGGACATGCTCGACCGCGCTTGGGGCCTGCAGGCGAACTCGCGCCTGTCGTGCCAGGCGCGCGTGTCAGATGCCGACCTGCAGGTCGAGATCCCCCGTTACACGCTCAACCTGGTCAAGGAATCGATGTAAAGCCGGTGGCGGCGCCTACAGCGCGTCGAGTCGCGCGGGAAGCTCGCGCAGGAATGCCTCCGTTACGCGCTGTCCGGCGTTGCCGGCTTCCTCTTTCTGGTCCTGCGCCAGGCGCGCGAACACGATCGTGCGTTGGCCTTTGCTGGCCCAGCCCACATACCAGCCGTAGGAATGCGCGTAGTCGCTCTTGCCGTCGCCAAGCAATGGATGGCCGGTGCCCGTCTTGCCGTAAATTTCCCAGCCGTTCGGCAAGGTCTCGCGTTTGAGCAGGCGCTGCGTCATCTCGTAGGCTTTGGCCTTGACCGGCAGTTTGCGGTTGACCACCTTGGTGAGGAAATCGACTTGCTCGAGCGGCGACACCTTCAGCGATGCGTTGAGCCAGGCGCGCGTGAGGCCGTCGTTCCCGTGCGAGGTGCCGGACAGATCCCGGTTGCCGTACTTGAAACCGTTCACGTAGCGCTGGAAGCGCACGTGCCCCAGTTTTGTCGTCAGCTTCTGCGAGTACCAGACGACCGAATCGTTCATCCAGCTGGTGGGGGCGGTGGCGCTGCGCCAGGCCGGGTTCCAGTCGGTGTAGCCCTGCTGGAAAGGCAGCAGCGGCGTGTGTTCGTCGACCAGATAGCCGCTGTCGTAGCCCATCAAACTAAGCGCGATCTTGAAGGTCGATGCCGCCGTGACGCGCACATTGCACCGGCCCTCGTGCACGAGGCGCCTGCCGTCCGTGGCGTCGGCCATCGCGGTGCAGCGCAAGGGAATTGGCGCGGCGGCGGCCTGGGTTGCCGCGCCGGCCACACAGAAAGCGAGGATCAGTGCTTTGACAGTCATTTGCACGCCCCGGTTTTGACTACAGCGCGACGATGGTGGCCTGCTTGCTAAGCGCGACCGCAACGATGTAGGCGAACAGCGCGAGCGCGCCGGCGAAGGCCCAGGCCCGGATGGTCTTGGTGCGCCCGCTTTTGAGCGCCACGGTGCCAAGCACGATGTACAGGAACAGCGCGATCACCTTGGCGCTAAGCCAGGTATGGACGAACGGGTACTGGGCGCTTTTATGCGCGAGCAGCACGGCGCTGATCAACAACGACGAATCGACGATGTGCGGCACGATGCGCACCCAGCGTTGTTGCAGCTGGGGCGACGACAGCAACATCCATGCGCCGCGCAGCAGGAACAGGGCGCCGCTAAGGGCGACGAAGCCGACGTGGGCGTGCTTGAGTGCGAGGTATTCCATCAGGGGTGTCATCCATAGGGCGGGGTGGTCGGGCGTGCGATCGCGCGGCCCGGTTCGGTGCCATGGTAATACCGCCGGTCAATAAGCGCAATGCGGTGGGCTCGGCGCCCACCGACCCGGTGGGGCGCGTTCGAACGCGTGTTCCAGTGTGTTCCAGTGGCGCAGCGTCTAACCGGCCTCTGGCGCGCCGGGCGGGCGCTTTGGCGCGAGCAGGGCGTCGGCGCCCGTGAACCGGAACAGCACGACCCGGTTGCGGCCCTGGTTCTTGGCCTGGTACAAGGCCGTATCGGCCGCGTGCAGCAACTCCGGCCCAGATTGCCCGGCCGACGGGCGCATCAGGGCGATGCCGACGCTGACGCTAAGCTTGCCGCCAGGGTTGTCGAGGTGCGCGATCGACAGCGCCGTCACGGCCGCCGTGATCTGCGCCCCCATGTTCTCGAGCTCCTCGGGCGCGGGGTTGTACCAGACCGCGGCGAACTCCTCGCCGCCGTAGCGCGCGGCAAGGTCGAGCGGGCGCCGGGCCTGCCGCTCGACCACGTCGGCGACCGCCTTGAGGGCGGCGTCGCCCGGCACATGGCCGTAGCGGTCGTTGTAGCGCTTGAAGTGGTCGATGTCGATCATGGCGATCGCGACGAGGTCGCGCTTGTCGCGGTTGGCCTGGCGCCAGACGCGTTCGAGGTGGGTGTTGAGCGTGCGCCGGTTGAACAGGCCGGTCAGGCCGTCGCGCTCGGCCAGTTCGTTGAGCAGGGCGTGCGCCAGGAAAGTGGTGCGCGTGCTGTACTCGAGAAAATAGCCGCCTTAGGCCCCCACCTCGTTGGCCGCGACCATGAAGACGATCTCGTAGTGCCGCGCCTGCGCATCGTGCTGGTACAGCATCTCGACGACGATGAAGGCCGCCAGCGTGAGCGTGTTGGCCGCCAGCGCGCGCCGCCATTGCAGGCACACGATCAGGTAGATGAACAGGGGACGAGCAAGATGCCCTCGTAGCGGATCGGGAAACCCTGTTCGAGCCCGATGCCGATCACCGCCACCGTGCCCAGGCCGGTGGTCAGCGAGGCCACGTACACCGCCAGGCGCAGGTGAGCGCGCCAGGCCCGGACATAGCTGATGGCCAGCGTAAGGACGTAGGTCGGCAGGACCAGGCAGACGCGGATGGCCACCGTGCGTTCCCAGAGGTGCGACGGCAGGGTCGAGATGTCGATCACCACGAACATGCTGAACAGCACAATCGCGAGAAAGCCGGCCATGCGCAGGCGCATCAGGTGCGCCTTGGTGTAGAACGCCTCGAATTGGCGCTCGAGCGCGCCTTCGAAGCGCAGCGAGCGATACCCTTGCTCGACCGCGCTGCGGTACGCGGATTGCCGCGAATTGCGAAGCAGCTCAGGATCGATGTGAAGCATCGCTGGCCTTATGGTGGTTGCTGCTGGCAGCTGCAAGGCGTCGATTGTAGCATCGGCGGCGTTGAGTGATATTGCCCCTAAGCAACTGTGTGGCGTAAACTTTCGCGTGCCGCGCCACCTTTTGCAACCCTGGGCTCCTCGGCGGGCGGTGGTCGCCTGTGCTAAAGTGGTTGAATTATTGACTAAAGAAAATGGTTTCCTGTCATGCACTTTCTGCTGTTTTACGACCTTTCCGACGACTATCTCGCGCGCCGCGGGCAATTCCGCAACGAACATCTGAAGCTCGCATGGGAGGCGCAGGAGCGCGGCGAGATCGTCATCGCCGGCGCGCTGGCCGAACCGGCCGATTGCGCGGTGCTGTTGTTCGACTGCGCCTCGAAAGACATCCCCGAGCGGTTCGCCGCGACCGATCCGTACGTGACCAACGGCCTGGTCAAGGCCTGGCGCGTGCGCCCGTGGACCACCGTGGTCGGCGAGGCCGCGACCACCATCGTCAGGCCGGATTCGCATTGAGCGAGAACCCGGCGCCGCCCCGCGCCCCGCCCGGCATCGACAGGTCGGACCCGGGCGCGCCCGAGGCCGTCGCCCTGCTCGACGCGCTCTCGGACGCGCTGGGCGCGATCACCGGCGACAGCGGGCGCGCCTCGTTCGATCCGGACGACGTGCGCGGTGAGCGGGCCTGCTTCGTGCTCGCGCGCGGCTGCGACGGCCGCGCGCTCGGCTGCGGCGCCTTGCGCCCGCTCGGGGACGACATCGCCGAAATCAAGCGCATGTATGCCGCGCCCGGCAGCGCCGGCGTCGGCAGCGCGCTGCTGGCCTGGCTCGAAGCCGAGGCGGCCCGGCTCGGCTATCGCGCGCTCTGGCTCGAAACGCGCCTGGTCAACACCCGCGCCGTGCGATTTTACGAGGGGCGCGGTTACGCGCGCATCGCCAATTACGGTAAATACGCGGGCAATGCGCAAGCGGTATGTCTGGCCAAGCAGCTCGTCTGAAGTGGGCGGCCGCCTAGCCGCCGGGCTTCCCGGGGTATCCGGCCAGCAGCAAGGCCGCGTCGAGTGCGGCGCGGGAAGTGGTCGACTGGTCGAACAACACGTTCGCGCAGCCCTGCGCCAGGCAGACGCTGACCGAGCCCACGCCCGCCGCCGAGGACAGCGTGCGCGCGACCGCGCTGGCCGCGAGCATGTCGCTCAGGCCCGGCAGTTTGATAATTTCAATCTGCATCCGGGCCTTGTTTGCGAAGGATTAACGCGATTTAGCGCTGTTGAGATTTGCAAAAAACGGCGGGGACGGTCAAGCCGCCGTTCGGGCTAAGGCGACTAGTCACTTTGGCCTATGCGGGCGGCCGCCCTCAAGGTTTGCGTTGTTGCAGGAACCATTCGAACAGCCCGGCCTTGTCGTAGGCGTGGACCCAGGCGTCGACGTGGCCGCCCTCGGGCAGCACGGTGTACTTGGGGTCGCCGCCGGCGGCCCTGATCGCGGCGACCATGGCGGCCGATTCCTGCTCCGGCACCGCGTCGTCCTTGGCGCCATGGAACACCCAGGTCGGTATGCCCTTGACGCGCTCGGCGAAACGGGTCCAGCCGCCGCCGCAAATCGGGGCGATCGCCGCGAAATAGTCGGGATAGCGCATCGCCAGCTCCCAGGCGCCATAGCCGCCCATGCTGATACCGGTCAGGTAGACCCGGCGCTTGTCGACGTTGTACTTGGCGAGCACGTTGTCGAGCATGCCCTTGAGCGCGAAGGACTCCCACATCTGCCCGTCCGGCACCTGGGGCGAGACCACCATGAACGGGAAGTTCGGGTCCTTCTCGACGATGGCCGGCGGTCCCCAGGCCTTGACCTTGTTGAGGTCGGTTCCGCGTTCGCCCGAGCCGTGCAGGAAGATGATCAGCGGGACCGGCGCGCCCTTGGCCGAATACGTTTTTGGCAGAAAGGCGAGGTAGTTCACCTTCGCCTTGACGGTGCTTGTTTTTGCCATTTGCGGCGAGGCGGCCGAGGCGGCGGCGACCATGCACAGGGCGGGCAGGGCGAACAGGATGCGGCGGAAAAATCCGTGGGTCATGGTCATGGTCTCGTCGGTTGGGCTGGTTGCGGGCGCAGGCAATTTTAGTGGATTGCCTTGTGACTGAGAAAATATTTTCTAAAGGCGGGCCAAACGGCGTGTCCGCCGCGCTTTCCACAACGGTGCGGAACGGCGCGCCGATGCCGCGCACGGTTGCCGTTTGGCGCGCTTTGGCGCAACGGTTATGATGGCGCAGTCGGTGCCCGACGCCATCGTTTCCACTCGCCCAGCATGCGTATCCATGCCTATCTATTCCTTATGTCCGCCGGCATCCGGGTGCCGGTCGTGCTGTTTGCCGGCATCGCCTTGAACATGCTGCAGAACGCGCAGAGGGATGACGCCCTGCGCGGCCTTGCCGAAACCGCGCGCGCGGTGGCGCTGCTGGTCGAGCGCGAACTCTACAGCGCCGAGGCGGCGCTGCGCGTGCTCGGCGCCTCGCCTTCGCTGGCGTCCGCCCGCCTGGGCACGTTCCACAACGAGGCCAGGATGGCCAGCCGCAGGCCCAAGGGCTGGACCGTGCTGCTCGACGCGCGCGGCCGGCGATTGCTCAATACGGCGGTGCCTTGGGGGAATGCGCTGCCGGTGGCGGGGTTTGCCGCGGGTACGCCGCCAGGCGCGGCCGACGGCCGCACCACGGTCTCGAACCTGTTTTACAGCGGCGCCGCGCAGCGCCTCGCCACCAGCGTCAATGTGCCGGTGGCGGCGCTCGCCGGCGCGCGCCACAGCCTGGTCGAGGTTTTCGACAGCGGCTATTTCACCGAACTGATCGCCAGCGCGCGCGTGCCCTAAGGGGGGGGCATCATCGACCGCCAGGGGCGCTTCGTCGGACGCAACTTGAACGCGCCGCAACGCATCGGCAAAATGTCCCGGCCCGAACTGGTGGCCGCCGCCGCCGGCGCGCGCGAAGGGCGCCTGCGCCACCGCACGCTCGAAGGCACCGAATCGTACGACGTGTTCACCGATTCTTCGCTGTCGGGCTGGGCGGTCGCGGTGGCGGCGCCGGTCGAGATGATCGAGCGCTCGGCCCGGCGCGCGACGCAGGTCGCGGCACTGGGCCTGGTCGCGGCGATGTTGTGCGCCGGCATTCTGGCGGCGTTTTTCGCGCGCGCCCACGTCAACGCCATCGCGCGCGCGGTGCGCGCCGCGATCGACCTGGGCAATGGCATCCCGCCCCAGCCGCAGCGCTCGCGCGTGACCGAGGTCAGCGAACTGCACACCGCGCTGCATCTGGCCGGCGAGCGCCTGGTGCAGGCGCAGCAGTACCGGCGCGACGCCGAGTCCGAGCGCCAGGCCTTGATCGAGGGCAAAAAGAAGGCGCGCCGCATGGCCGAGGGCGAGAACAAGGCGAAGGACCAGTTCCTCGCCATGCTCGGGCACGAACTGCGCAATCCGCTCGCGCCGATCAGCACCGCCGCGCAATTGCTCAGGATGCCGCGGCTGGACCAGGCGCGGGCGCGCTACGCGGGCGACGTCATCGGCCGCCAGGTCGAGCACATGAACCGTCTGCTGGGCGACATGCTCGACGTCTCGCGCGTCACCCGCGGGCAGGTCTCGCTGCACCTCGAGCGGCTCGACCTGAAGTCGGCGCTCGAACGCGCGTTCGAACAGAGCGCGGCGCTGATCGAATCGCGCCAGCACAGCCTGGCGCTGGCGCTGCCGGCGCAGCCGGTCTGGATGCAGGGCGACAAGACGCGGCTGGTGCAGGTGTTCGCCAACTTGATCAACAACGCAGCCAAGTACAGCGCGCCGCGCGGACATCTCCACGTCGGACTCGAGCGCGACGCGGCGCATGTGGTGGTGACGGCGCGCGACGACGGCGAGGGCGTCGCCCCCGATTTGCTGCCGCGCATTTTCGATCTGTTCTCGCAGGGGGAGCGGGCGCCCGACCGCGCGCAAGGCGTGCTGGGGCTGGGTCTGGCGCTGGTCAGGAGCCTAGTGCAACTGCATGGCGGCAGCGTCGCGGTGCGCGGCAACGATCCGGAACCGGGCACCACCTTTGCCGTCCACCTGCCGCTTAACGACGATGGCGGGGAAGCGGCCGGGGCCGAGCGGGAGCCGGCGCCGGCCAACGCGGGGCCCTTGCGCGTGATGATCGTGGACGACAATATCGATGCCGCGATCAGCCTGGCGCATTTGCTCGAGCAGGGCGGCGGGCACCACGTGAGCACGCATTACGACGCCAAAGGGGCGCTTGAATGGGCCGGTTCGGAGCAGCCCGATGTGTTTATCCTCGATATCGGCCTGCCCGACATATCGGGCTACGAGCTGGCGCGCCGTCTGCGCGCGATGCCCATGTTCGCCGGGGCCACCCTGATCGCGCTGACCGGCTACGGGCAGGCCGCCGACCGGGCCAATGCGCGCGCGGCGGGATTCGCGCATCACCTGGCCAAGCCGGCGGAGCCGGACCGGATTCTCGGGTTGCTGGGGCGGGTCGGGGGTGATGGGCCGGACGCCTTGCGTCCCGGGAACCGAACTAGTACAACATCCCTTAAAT
>NZ_PXWF02000303.1 GCF_003011895.2 Massilia glaciei
GGCTGCTAGGGCTGCGCCAGGTCGGCCTCGGTGGTGAAGGCGTCGGCGTAGAACTCGTCGGCCGGAAGATGGCAGCGCTCGACGAAGTCGTGCCTGGCCGAATCGACCATGACCGGCGCGCCGCAGGCGTACACCTGGTGCCCGGAGAGGTCGGGGAAGTCATCGACGACGGCCAGGTGCACAAAGCCGGTGCGCCCTTTCCAGTGGTCTTCGGGAAACGCGTGCGAGACCACGGGCACGAACGTGAAGTGCGCCATCTCGGCCGCCCACTTCTCGCACAGCGCGCGCATGTACAGGTCGAGCGGGCGCCGCCCGCCCCAGTACAGGCTGACCGGACGGGTCGACTTGAGGTCGATCAGGTGCTCGACGAGCGCCTTGATGGGCGCGAAACCGGTGCCCGAGGCCAGCAGCACGATCGGCTTGTCCGATTCCTCGCGCAGGAAGAAGGTGCCCAGCGGTCCTTCGAAGCGCAGGATGTCGCGCTCCTTCATGGTGTTGAACACCTGCTCGGTGAACAGGCCGCCGGCCATGTAGCGGATGTGCAGCGTGAGCGGGGCGTCGAGCCGGGGCGCGTTGGCCATGCTGTAGCTGCGCCGTTTGCCATCGCGCAGGAGGAATTCGATATACTGCCCCGGGCGGTAGGCGAGCGCCTCGTTGGCGGGCAGTTGCAAGGAGATGACGGCGACGTCGGGCGCGAGTTTTTCGATGCTTGACACGCGCGACGGCATCTTGCGCACCGGATAGTCGGAGCTGCCGCCCACCTCGCGCGCCTCGATCACCAGGTCGCCCTGGGGCAGGGCGCAGCAGAACAGCGAGAACCCCTGGGCTTGTTCTTCGGCGGTGAGCGCGCGCTGCTGGTGCGCCTTGTGCTCGACCGATCCCGACACGATCTTGCCCTTGCATGAGCTGCACGCGCCGTTCTTGCAGCCGTAGGGCAAGCCGATGCCGGCGCGCATGGCGCCCGCGAGCACGGTTTCACCCTCCTCGCAAACAAATTGGTGGCCGCTGGGCTGAACAGTGATCTGGAAACTCATACAATCCTCAAAAATGACGCAACATGAAAAACACATCTTGTACTGAAAACGCCGGCCGGGCCGCGCCCGGGGCGCCCGCTTTCGGCCGGCCGCGCCTGCTGATCCTCGGTTGCGGCGACGTCGGCATGCGCCTGCTGCCGCTGGTGCGCGCGCAATTCCGGGTGTTCGCCGTGACCAGCGACCCCGGGCGCCGCGCCGAGTTGCGTGCCGCCGGCGCCATCCCGATCGTGGCCGACCTCGACGATCCGGCCAGCCTGCGCCGCCTCGCGACGCTCGCCGGCAACGTGGTCCATCTGGCGCCGCCGCAAGCGCAGGGCAACCGCGACCGGCGCACCCGCAACCTGAGCGCCATTCTACCCGAGGGGGCGCGTCTCGTTTACGTGAGCACCAGCGGGGTCTACGGCGACTGCGGCGGCGCCCTGATCGATGAGACGCGCACCCCGGCCCCGCGCAACGCGCGCGCCAAGCGGCGCGTCGACGCCGAACAGGTGCTGCGGGCCTGGGCCCGGCGCGCGCGCGGGCGCCTGGCCATTTTGCGCGTGCCCGGCATCTACGCGCGCGACCGGCTGCCCCTCAAGCGCCTGGCCGAAGGCACCGCCGCGCTCGACGAGGCGGACGATGTCTTCACCAACCACATCCACGCCGACGACCTCGCCGCGATCATCTTGCTGGCGCTGTTGCGCAGCTTGCCGGGGCGCGTCTACCACGCGGTCGACGACACCGAGATGAAAATGGCGCAGTATTTCGACACCGTGGCCGACGCCTTCGGCCTGGCGCGTCCGCCGCGCCTGCCGCGCGCCGAGCTCGCCGCCGCGGTGTCGCCGATGTTGCTCTCTTTTATGTCCGAATCGCGGCGCCTGGACAACGCGCGCATCAAGCGCGAACTTGGCGTGCGCCTGCGCCACCCGTTGGTGGGGCCGGCGGTCGCCGCCATGGCGCTGTTAAAATAGCGCCATCGCGGCTGCTTGCGCGCAAGATGTTTTTATACAAGGATGAATGAATGACCATTTTGACCTACGAAGCATTTCTGGACGAGGTGACGACCATCCTCACCGAACTTTACGACATCGACGACGCCGGCGCCATCAAGCTCGTGGTCGACGCGCAGGACGCCGAATTTTTCGTCGCCCACGACGACAACGAAGCGATGCGCACGGTCGAGCAGGCCAAGAAGGATGCGGTCGCGTTGTATGAACGCAAGCAGAACAAGCAGCAAACGCAGGAAAAGCAGCAGCAGCGGGTGCGTCAGAAAAACAAGCCATAAACCCGCCGAACAGCCGCGAGACCGTAGTAATACGGGCCCGCCGGATGACCTCCGCACGCTTGATCGGGGTCAAACGCGGCAACGGGTCAGGCCTTATCGTGAGCTTCGTCATCGACCGATTGTCGACCAGCACCAGAGACTGCCATGGGTCACCAGATCATTCATCCAACGAAAGAACAAGTGCGGGCCTATATGGCCGAGCGCGAGGCCGCGCGGCGTCCGCCGCCCACGCCCGAAGAGATCCGGCGCCAGCTCGGCTGGCACATGGTATCGGACGAGGACGACAAACAAATGCTTGTGCGGCTGTATCTGATTCCCTCCACTTTCGGCCACCTGTTAACGCAGATGGCCTTCGACTGGCTGCTGGCCGGGGTGCGCGAGGCGGCCTGCCGCAGCGCCCGGGACTGAGAGGCTGAGAGTCTTTCGATCATGCCCGCTCAGCACGCCAGAAAGCGCCAGTTCGTCGTTGCAAATGCTCGCCATAGCCCGCTATGGCTGTGCTTTGCGCCTCGATCTGCCGCTTTCTGGCGGGCTGCTCGGACGCGCCCGAAAGACTCTCAGCCTCTGAGAGGCTGAGAGTCTTTCGATCATGCCCGCTCAGCACGCCAGAAAGCGCCAGTTCGTCGTTGCAAATGCTCGCCATAGCCCGCTATGGCTGTGCTTTGCGCCTCGATCTGCCGCTTTCTGGCGGGCTGCTCGGACGCGCCCGAAAGACTCTCAGCCTCTGAGAGGCTGAGAGTCTTTCGATCATGCCCGCTCAGCACGCCAGAAAGCGCCAGTTCGTCGTTGAAAATGCTCGCCATAGCCCGCTATGGCTGTGCTTTGCGCCTCGATCTGCCGCTTTCTGGCGGGCTGCTCGGACACGCCCGAAAAACTCTCAGCCTCTGAGCGCGTCCCGCGCAGGGGCAAAAAAACAAGGCGGTAAACGCACCCGGGACCGGACGCCTCCAAGGCTGCCGGTCCCGGATCGCACACCTCGCTGTGCGGGGGGTAAATGCGCCGCATACTTACATTGCGGCCGCCATCAAGTGCACTGCTGGCTTGGTCGCGACACGCACGCGGTGGGGGGCCTTGCTTGTCGCCACTTTTTCGTTCGGCATAATCGCGCAGAAGTCGGCCTTGCCCGCCTCGACCTTTTGGTTCGGAATCAGCGCGCAGTAGGCGGCCTTGCCCGCCTCGACTTTTTGATTCGGAATCAGGGCGCAGTAGGCGGCCTTGCCCGCCTCGACCTTTTGGTTCGGAATCAGGGCGCAGTAGGCGGCCTTGCCCGCCTCGACTTTTTGATTCGGAATCAAGGCGCAGTAGGCGGCCTTGCCCGCCTCGACTTTTTGGTTCGGAATCAGCGCGCAGTAGGCGGCCTTGCCCGCCTCGATTTTTTGATTCGGAATCAGCGCGCAGTAGGCGGCCTTGCCCGCTTCGGCATTTTGGTTAGGGATCAACGCGCAGTAGGCGGCCTTGCCCGCCTCGATTTTTCGGTTTGGAATCAGCGCGCAATACGTGGCCTTTCCCGCCTCGACTTTCACGGCCGCGTGTATCGCACAAAACGCCGCTTTGTCTGTGTTCGCTTTCACGGTAGGGCGCAGCGCGCTGTAGGCGACATCGCTTGCCACCGTTTTTGCGCCCTGGTGAATCGCGCAAAAGGCACTGTGGGTACTGTGGGCACTGTGGGCACTATCGGCGCTGTCGTTCAAGCCCGGCTTGCCCATGTCGGCAAAGGTCGCGTCGAAAATCGCCTGAGTGCGCGCCGCGACCTCTTCGTGCTCCTTGCCGCTTTCTTCGTCACCGATGCCGAGGTAGGGGTTGTGATGCAAAAAATAGCCGAAGACGTGCGCGCAATCGGCAGCGTATTTGACGGTGTCGAGGATGTGATAGTGCCAAAACATATCCGCGGTGAACGAGGGGGCAATGGCTTCTTCCGGATACATTTTTGCCAGATGCAGGAAACGGCGGTATTCGGCTTCAGCCTTGTCGGCCTGCTCGGCGGACCAGCCTTCACCCGATTCCACATGCATCAATTTGGTCTTGATCTGGGTAAAGTCGAGTGCGTAGATTGCTTCGATTTCCTTGGATTTAAACATGGTGTTTGTCCTTAAGTGGTTTGTAATTTTTTTACAATATCGGCGATTTTCTACCCCACGCGCGCATGTCCCCATGCCGCGGAGGGCGGTGCGAAAGGTGCGAATAAAAACGGGTTGGAGTCGTTGAACCTGGTTAAGATAAAGTTATTCTTGCTTACGATACGGCTAGTTAACTTGATCTTAATCAATCATTGTTCAGTCGAATCCTAGAAGGGGCGATTTCTCTTACAGCCCGCCAGCAATGGCGGCGTGGGAAGTGACGCGCGATGAGACGCGCGTACAACAGGCCGAGGTCCGGTCATTAAAACGCGTCGACCTGCTCGTGCGCGGGTTGATCGAAACTGCCGGCCGGGTTGGCGCCGATGTCGTCGCCGACCGGCAGCGAGACGGCGATGGTGGTGCCGTCGCCGGCGCCGCTGATGATGGCGAAGGTGCCGCCGAGGATGTTGATCCGTTCCTCGATGCCGACCAGCCCGAAGGAGGCGCGCTTGTGGCGTCTGCTCGCGAGCAGGCCGACGCCGTTGTCGTTGACGGTCATGGCGATGCGCTCGCCATCCATGCGCAGCTCGACCCGGACCTTGCTGGCTTGAGCGTGGCGCAAGATATTGCTAAGCGATTCCTGCAGGATCCGGAACAGCGCGGTCGCGACGTGGTCGCTGACACGGATGTCGTGGTCGTTCTCGACCAGCTCGCAGGCGATGCCGGTGCGGCGCCTGAAGTCGGCCACCTGCCAGTCGACGGCCGCGTTCAGGCCCAGGTCGAGCACGTTCGGGCGCAGGTCGTTGATGATCTGGCGCACGCTCTTGATCGTCACGTCGATTTGCAACAAGGTCCAGTGTGCGCGCGCGTGCAGGCGCGGATGGTGGTTGCGCGTGCGCGAGGCGAGCATGTCGGCCTCGATGCGCAGCGCCAGCAGGTTCTGTCCGAGGTCGTCGTGGATTTCGCGCGCGATGCGCTTGCGTTCGCCCTCCTTGATGTTCTCGGCGTGCGCGGCCAGGCGGCGCAGGTTCTGGTGCGACAGCTGCAGCTTGGCCTGGCTGTCGCGCAATTCGCGCGTCATGCCCTTGGCCATCTTGATGGCGCGGTGGCGCGAGCTCGAGAGGGTGTGGAACAGGGCGTACAGGAGCATCGTGCTGACGAAGCCGGCCACCATCGCCAGCCACGGGAAATAGGCGTCGAAGCCGGTGTACAGCTCGTCCTTGCCGGTGTTGAAGGTGGCGTGCCATGTGCGCCCGCTGAAGTCGATCGGCAAGGTCGTGGTGAAGCGGCCGGCCCGGGCCCGGTTCGCGGACGCGGCGCCCTCGGCGTGGTCGCTGTCGAACAGCACGCGCCCGCCCAGTGCGTGGTCGGGGATGCTGCTGTCGAAGCCGGGGCCGTTGTCGATCAGCGTCAGGCGCACGTCGCCGACCGGCATTTCGTCGAGCACGCCCTGGACCAGTTTGGGCACGCTGAAGGCGATGCCGAGCGTGCCCAGGTAGGCGGCGCGCCGCTCCTGCACATTGTTGGTGGGCATGCCGCGGCGGTAGATCGGCAGCCGCATGCCCAGTCCGGCGCGCATGGGCTTGGAGATCGCCGCGATCGGGCGGCCCGAGGTGATCAGGGTGCCGTTGTCGCGCGAGCGCGTCAGCACCGGCGTGGCCTGCCCGACCGCCAGGATGTCTAGCCCGAGCGTGCGCTTCCAGTGGGTCGCCTCGGGTTCACCGAAGACGATGACGGCGTAGTCGGCGCGGCGCCCGGCCGGAAAGATCTGGAAGCTCGAGGCCGGCTCGCCCTTGGCCTCGAGCACGGCGCGCTGGCCCTTCTCGAACGCGGGACGGTCGGCCTCGCGCACATACTGGGCGAAATTGATGGTTTCGATGGCGGGGAAGTGGCGCTCCATCGACAGCCCGGTGACGTAGGCGTGGAACTGGGGACCGGTCAGCGGATCGCTGGTGGAGAACAGGCTGGCCGCGCCGCGCAACACGTCGGTGTACGACTTGATGCGCGCGCGGATCGTGTTCTGCGCGTTGCGCGCATGGTTGACGAAGCGCTCTTGCGAATCGCTCTCGATCGACTTCGAGGTGGCGAAATAGAACAACAGGCCGACCGCGAGCGACAAGGCCACGCCGAGCCAGAGGCCGGAGCGCACGACCGACAGGGATTTCATCCGATCATTAAAAAGGGGCATTGCCATTGCTTTCATCGTGCACCGGGCGCGGTTTCCCAGCCATTGCGGCGCAGTGGTACAAGGGTATAACTTACCGAAGGTAACATCTAAGTGTACCTAGCAGGACTGTTAGGCACAATCGGTTTGTTACTTGCAATCATTGCTTGCAAGCGCCACGCCCCGCGCCAATAAAAAACCCGCTGCGGTCTGCACGGCAGCGGGATCGGTCGGAAAAGCGGTTTACTTGGTGAAGCTGTCTTTGAGCGTCGTGATCCGGTTGAACACCGGTTTGCCCGGCCGCGAATCGACGCGGTCGGCCACGAAGTAGCCGTGCCGTTCGAACTGGAAGCGCTGGTCGGCTTGCGCCTCGGACATGCCCGGCTCGAGGTAGGCGGTCACCACCTCGAGCGCGTCGGGGTTGAGCGTGAGCTTGAAGTCCTTGCCGCCGGCGTCGGGCTGGGCGTCGGTGAACAGGCGGTCGTACAGGCGCACCTCGGCCTCGAGCGCGGTGTCGGCGCTGACCCAGTGGATGTTGCCCTTGACCTTGTAGTTGGCGCTGCCCTCGGTGCCCGATTTGCTGTCGGCAAAGTAGCTGCAGTGCACGGCGGTGACGTTGCCGTCGGCATCCTTGTCGAAGCCGGTGCACTCGACCACGTAGCCGTAGCGCAGGCGCACGCGGCTGCCCGGGGTGTCGCCGCTCGGCGGGGTGAGCCGGAAGTAGCCCTTGCTCGGCACCTCCATGAAGTCCTCGCGCTCGATCCACAAGGTGTTGGTGATCGGGAAGGTGCGCACGCCGCGCTCGGGGAAGTGGGGATGCACGGGCGA
This sequence comes from Massilia glaciei, assembly GCF_003011895.2. Classification (GTDB taxonomy): domain Bacteria; phylum Pseudomonadota; class Gammaproteobacteria; order Burkholderiales; family Burkholderiaceae_D; genus Telluria_A; species Telluria_A glaciei. Next base: position 7,348 of record NZ_PXWF02000303.1, read on the forward strand.
GCTGCAGGCGACGCTCTGGCCGGCCGGGAAGTTGTCGATGACCAGCTTGAGCGGGCGCAGCACGGCCGTCGCGCGCGCCGCCTTCGGGTCGAGGTCGTCGCGCAGGCTGCCCTCGAGCACGCTCATGTCGATCCAGCCGTCGGCCTTGGACACGCCGATGCGCTCGCAGAACAGCTGGATCGATTCGGGCGTGTAGCCGCGCCGGCGCAGGCCGACGATGGTCGGCATGCGCGGATCGTCCCAGCCGCTGACGATGCTTGAATCGACCAGCTCGCGCAGCTTGCGCTTGCTGGTGACGACGTAGGTCAGGTTCAGGCGCGAGAATTCGTACTGGCGCGGCACCGGCTGGGCGAAGAAGCCGCCCGCGGCCAGGGTGGCGAGCAGCCAGTCGTAGAACGGCCGGTGGTCCTGGAATTCGAGCGTGCACAGCGAATGGGTGATGTGCTCGAGCGCGTCCGAGATCGGGTGCGTGTAGTCGTACATCGGGTAGACGCACCAGGCGTCGCCGGTGCGGTGGTGGTGCGCGTGGCGGATCCGGTAGATGGCCGGGTCGCGCATGTTCATGTTGGGCGAGGCCATCGCGTCGCCGGAGATTTTCGCGCGCAAGATGTGCTCGCCGTCCTTGTACTTGCCGGCACGCATGTCGCGGAACAGCGCCAGCGACTCGGCCGGGGTGCGGCCGCGGAACGGCGAATCGGTGCCCGGCTTGCCGAAGTCGCCGCGGTTGGCCTTGATCTGCTCGGCGCTCTGGCTGTCGACATAGGCGAAGCCGGCCGTGATGAGATACTCGGCCATGAGGTAGAGCTGCTCGAAGTAGTCGCTCGCATAGTGCAGGTGGACGCGCACGCCGTCGACGTCGGGCAGCGGCTGCTCCCAGCTGAAGCCGAGCCACTTGACGCTGTCGATGATGGTGTCGACGTATTCCTGCTCCTCTTTGGCCGGGTTGGTGTCGTCGAAGCGCAGGTGGCAGCGCCCGCCGAAGTCGCGCGCGAGGCCGAAGTTGACGCAGATCGACTTGGCGTGGCCCACGTGCAGGTAGCCGTTGGGCTCGGGCGGGAAGCGCGTGATGACCGGCGGCAGGCCGGCGCGCGCGTGGGTGCCGGCCGCCAGGTCGGTCTCGATGATTGATCGCAGGAAGTTCGGGGACGGCGTCGGGGACGGCGTCGGGGACGGCGCCTTCGGCGCGGCGGGCGCGGCTTTGTTTTTTTCGTTGCTCATGAATTAATGCTTCTGAAATGATCGGGTTGCCCCCATTTTACCGTAGCGGCGCCCCGGCCGGCCCGGCGCGTGCGCAATCGCGGCCCGGCGCCGCGCCCGCGCGCGCCGCCGCCGCAAGCGGCACGGGAAACCGCTTTATATAGGATAATCCGGGTTTATTGTTTCGCGGCGCAGGCCGGGAGCTTGCCTTATGGAAAATTTATACGCCGTCCTCGGCGTCGCGCCCAACGCCACCGACGACGAGATCAAGAAGGTCTACCGCGCGCTGGCGATGCGCTATCATCCCGACCGCAACGACGCGCCGGGGGCCGAGGTGCGCTTCAAGAGCATCACCAAGGCCTACGAGGTGCTGTCGGACCGCGCCCGGCGCGACGAGTACAACCAGAGCGTGAACCACCGCATCATCATCGACGCCGAGGCCGAGGCGTACGAACTGTGGCGCTCCCTGTTCAGCCTGAACGGCGTCACGCTGCCGGCGTAAGCGGCGCCCTAAAAAACCTCCGCACCACACCAGGACACGATCATGAAAAGAGTACATCCCGAATTTGCCTACCAGTCGCGCGAGCTCGGCGGCCAGATCGACGGCATTTTGGGCGACCCGCCCAACCGCAAGAACTACCAGCTCATGCAGCAGGCGCTGGCGTCCGAATACGCGGGCGGCGGCGGCATCGAGGACGTCAACATGATGAGCTTCGCGCTGGTCGACCACATCACCTTCAGCGATCCCAAGGGCCTGCTCGCCGAGAGCGCCGAGTACGAGGGGGGCGACCCGGCCAAGGTGTTCGGCATGGCCGCCTGCGCCGGCCAGGCCGAGATGTACGAGGCGATCACGCGCAACCATCCGGAGCTGGCGCGCCAGGCCATCATCACCGCCTTCCTGTTCAAGCACCCGCGCAAATGGGAGGCCGACGACCAGTCGCTCGACCAGCTGGCCAAGGACGATGACGGCGACGGCGACGGCAGCCGCCGCGACTACGACGACGAGGACGGCGACGTCACCGACGACTTCGCCAACATGTTCGACCAGGACGGGGACTAAACATGACCGACAGCGGCAACGACACAAAAGCGATGCTCCCGGCGCTCGCCAGGCAGGTCAGCGAACTGGTGCTGGCCGGCTCGCTGCAGCACGCCGAGCAAGCCTTCTCCGACGCCGTCGAAACCCACGGCGACCTGGCCGTGGTCGACCTCTTGGCCGGGCTGGCGCCGCAGGTGACGGCGCTGCACCTGTCGGGCTTTGACGGCGGCAAGACCTCGCTGGCGACGCTGCTGGTGCCGCCCAAGGCCTGGGCCGACAGCCTCGCGTTCTTCGCCGCGACCTGGTCGGACGACCACATCGAGGACGACCCCGAGCGCGTCGCCGAGACCCTGTTCGCGCACGTGCACGGCATCGTGTTCTCGGCCGACGACCAGGAGCGGCGCGCCGAGCTGCTGGCCGAGGCCTCGGCCACCGACCACGGCGCGACCGTGTTCGCGATCCTGTTCTCGATGGCCCCGAAAGAAATCCTCGAGGTCGCCGCCGAGATCATCGCCAAGGGCCCGTACATCACGGGCCAGACCTCGTCCGACTCCGACCTGGTGCCGCTGGCGATCGAACTGGCCAAGGCCAGCGAGGACGGCTGGGACCGCGCCCTGTTCGAACTGTTCCCCGACTTCCGCCACAGCGGCGACCTGGCCGACGCCGAGTTCAGCGACGACCCGGACGAGGAGCCGAAGTTCCTGCAGCGCTCGACCAAGGAATTGCTGTACCGCCTGCGCAAGCAGGTGCCGTCGACGCGCAGCAGCGTGCCCAAGCGCGGTTCGCGCAAGAGCATCGGCACGGACATCTTCTCGTGACCGCGGTCAAGGCGCCGCCAAAGGCGCGCAAGGCCAAGGCGCCGCCGAAGGCGCACGCTGCGGACGCCGCCATCGACGCGACCAGCGCAGTTAACCCGGCCGACTCGCCCGCCGCAACCGGCGCCGCCGACTCGCCGCCAGCGGCCAGCGCGGCCGCCGCGCAGCTGCCGGCGCTGGTCGCCGAGCGCCTGCCGCGCCTGGTGCGGGCGATCCGCTGCCTGGCCGCGCGCGGGGTCGAGGACGAGGCGGTGATGCTGGCCGACGAACTGGCCGGCATCACGGCCATGGTGGCCGAGAAATTCACCAACGATAAAACCGCCGACGGCATCGCGCGCGCCCACTTTCTGACCGTGGGCGGGGTCTCGCTCGGGCTCGAGCACGTGCTCGGGCACGAGAGCGACGAGGCCGCGCTCGAGTTTTTGGTCGAGCACGGCGCCGAGCACGCGTTCCAGATAGGCTTCCGCCTGGTGCGCGAATTGTCGCAACTGCCCGAGGACGCGCTGTTGGGCGAATACGACAACGACCCGGTCTACCTGCAGCGCCGCCTCAAGGAATTGTTCTCCGACCTGTGCAGCGCCGACCCGGGCCAGAACTGGTCCGGCCCCGAGCGCTACGCGGCGCAACTGGTGCAGCGCAAGCAGGTGCAGGCGGTGGTGTTCGCGGCCAACTGGTTGCGCCGCCACCATCACAACGGCCCCATCAGCGACCCCGACCTCAACGCCGAGGGCGTGCTGGCGGTGGCCGTCATCTTCGCCATCGAGGGCGGCGGGCGCATCGTCGCGCGCACCGGGCAGAAGGAGTTCGAGCGCTTCGTCAAGGGCGTGCGCAAGAGCAAACCCGACTTCGAGGCGGGCTGGGCGCAACTGCTGGCCAAGGTGCCTCAGCAGCACCAGCCGGTGCTGGCCGAGCGCATCGCGCAGTACCGCACCCATTGCACCGTGATCGAAAAAATCGGCAGCCGCACCGCCATGAAAACCCTGTTCGCCGAGTTCGAGAACTACGCCGGCTCGGAGCTCGACGCCGACTATTCCTAATCCGATTTATTTATGGTAGGGTGCTGTCCTTGCCCTTTTTATAATTCAAAACAGACCATGGACACTCAAAACCCTTACTCCCCACCCATGACCGACCTGACCAAGCCGGGCCAGACAGCCGAACTGGAGTTGGCGGGCCGCGGATCGCGTTTCGGCGCCGCCTTGGTCGACGGTATTATTGGCCTGGTGTTCCTGGTGCCGATGTTTTTCGTTTTCGGCGGCTGGGCGATGCTCACGTCGGGCGAGATGGGGTTCATGACCAGCCTGATGTTTGGCCTGCTTGGTTTCGCCTTTTTTTGCGTGGTGCATGGCCATTTCCTCAAAACCAGCGGCCAGACGATCGGCAAGAAGATCGTCGGCATCAAGATCGTCGACATGAACGGCAACAAGCCCGACCTGGTCACCCTGCTGGCCAAACGCTATTTGTCGATGAGTTTGATCTCGGCCATTCCAGGCATCGGTGGCTTGCTGGCGATCGTGAACATCTTGTTCATTTTCCGTTCGGACAAGCGCTGCGTGCACGACCTGATCGCCGGCACCCAGGTGGTGGTGGCCTAGGAGGCTGTCGGACTTAGGATCGTCGGCTGCAAAAAGTGCTGGACGGTCCATATTTCGCCGCTTTCTCGGCCAATAGCTCGCTATTGGCACTGCGAAATCGTCAAAATCTGTCCTCGTCCAGCACTTTTTTCGCTTCGACTCCCTAAGTCCGACAGGCTCCTAGTAATTGGTCTGGGCGGGGAGGGCGCGCCGCGCGCCACCCGCCTGCGCCAAACCCGTTCCGGCTACATCTGCTTGAACAGGTGGGCGTACAGCGGGCTCACCCGCAGGCGTTCGCCGCGCTTGTGCAGCGTCAGCACCGTCTTGCCGGACTCCTCGCGCGTGGCGCTGGCGATGCAACCGGCGTTGACCACGGTGCCGCGGTGCACCTGCCAGAATTGCTTGTCGTCCAGTTGCGGCAACAACTCCTTCAAGCTCGTGCGGATCAGCGCCTGTCCCGTTTCGGTGACCACGTTGACATACTTGTCGAGCGCCTCGAAATACACCACCTCCCCGATCGGAATCATGCGCACCTGGTTGCCCACGGCGGCCCGGATCATGCTCAGGCGGGCGCATGGCGCCGGCGCCGGCAGCAGCGCGCGCATGGTGTCCAGCAGCGCCGACAGGTCGCCGCCGCCCGCCTGCGCCGGGCCGGCCAGCCGTTGCCGCAGCCGCGCGACGGTCTTGCCCAGGCGCTCGTCGCTGACCGGCTTGAGCACGTAGTCGGCCGCCGCGTGCTCGAACGCGTCCAGCGCGTAGTCGTCGTAGGCGGTCACGAACGCGATCTGCGGGAACGCCCGCCCGTCCGGCCATCGCTCGGCCAGTTCCTCGGCCGCCTCCAGCCCCGTCATGCCGGGCATCTTGATGTCGAGGAATAAAATGTCGGGCTGCAGCGCCAGCGCGCGGGCCACCGCGTCGGGCCCGTTGAGGCAGGTGGCCACCACCTCCAGCTCGGGCCACAGGCGCCGCAGGGCCGCGGCCAGGGTGGCGGCCAGGATGGGTTCGTCTTCGGCGATCAGGGCGCGCATGCGGCCTCCTTTGGTGTGTGGGCGATGGGCAGGGTGAGGCAGGCGACGGCGCCGCCGGCCGCGCCCGCTTCGAGGCTCAGGCCGGCGCCTTCGCCATACAGGGCCAGCAGGCGGGCGCGGGTGTTGAAGATGCCGACGCCGTGGCCGGGTCTGCCCGGGCCCGCGTGCAGGCCGAGCCCGCTGTCGGCCACGCGCAGGCGCAGCACAACGCCGTCGTGGCTGGCATCGACGGCGATGTGGCCGCCGTCGATCTTCGGTTCGAGGCCGTGCGTGATCGCGTTCTCGACCAGCGGCTGGAGCAGCATCGGCGGCAGCGCGATGGCGCGCAGCGCCTCGGGCAGTGTCAAGGCATAGCTAAGGCGCGTGCCCATGCGCACCGACATCAGGCCGAGGTAGGCCTCCATCAGCGCGAACTCCTGCCCCAGCGTGGTGGCGCCGGCGCGCGAGGAGCCGAGCGTGGCGCGCAGGTACTGGATCAGATGGTCGAGCATGCGCTGGGCGCGCTCCGGGTCGAGCGCGATCAGGCCTTGCAGGTTGGCCAGCGTGTTGAACAGCATGTGAGGCTCGATCTGCGCCTGCAGCAGTTGCAACTGGGCCCGGGTGGCCTGCAGCATGGTCTGGTCGGCGCGGTTTTTTTCCTGGGCGATCGCGGCGCGCGCGGCGACCATGCGCTCCCGGCTCGTGAAGAACAGTGTCAAGCACGCGGACGCGACCAGGGTGAAGGTGAACATCGACCAGGACGGCATGGCAGGGATGCCGAGCAGGCGGCCGGCCAGCTTGCTGCCGCCGTAATAGGCGAGCGGGACGAAGCACGAGGTGACCGCCAGGAACGGACCCCAGCGGAGCGCCACCGGCTGGCGCCAGACGCTCAGGCGCAACAGGTCGATCGGCGCCCACGCCAGCAAGCCAATGCACAGCGACACGACCAGGTTCGGGAAGAACATATGCTGCTTGCCCACCACTAGACTGATCAACAGCGCGCAGATGGTGCAGAGCACGACCGTGTAGACGCCGTCGAGCAGGAAGTGTTTGATCGGGAACGGAGGGCGCATGGCAAGGCTCGCTAAGGTTGGGCTGGCGCGGGGTGGGCGGACGTCCGGTTCGCCGACGCCGAATTGGCTATCGATGCGTTCGGTTGCTTGCCCCCATTGTGCCGCCGCGCGCGCGCAAAGTCAGGCCGTTTGCGACGAAACGGCCATGCGCGGCGCCCAAACCGGCTGCCGGTCGAGCGCAACTTACGCCCGTTTTGCGGATCGAACGGGTTTGGCACTTTCGTGCCTGACAAGGAGGAATGATCATGCTGCAAGCAAATGAGATCCAACAACGTTTCAGCCGCGTCGAGCAAGCCATCGGGCAGGCCGCGCAAACGAGCCAGTCCGAGATCAACACGCCGCCCCAGCTCAAAGACTGCATCCAAAAGCTCGACCGCCAAACGAGCCTGGCCAAAGAGGTCATGCAGTCGGGCGACCAGTCGCGCATCCGCCAGTGCGTCGACGACCTCGAAATGCTCGGCGACGAGGCCAAGCGCGTGTGCGGCACCTCGGCCCAGGTGGCGCCGCGGCTGAAAGAGGCGGTTATCCGGATGCACGACGAACTGTCCGACCTCAAACACCAGTTGCACTAACGGCGGCGTAACAGCATCGGGTGCGCCAGGGCGGGTGCCAGCGCTCGCCTTGGCGGCGCGCCAAGGCGAGCGCAAAGGCGGCGCGCCTACAGCACGCCGCCGGCGCGCAGCTGCGCGATCTCGGCGTCGCTGCGCCCGAGCACCTCGCGCAGCACCTCGTCGGTGTGTTGGCCGAGCAGGGGCGGGGCGCGGTGCGCCGCGGTCGGCGTGGCCGACAGTTTCATCGGGCTGCGCACCAGCGTGACCTTGCCCGCGCTCGGGTGGTCCATCTCGATGGCCACGCCGCGCGCCTTCACTTGCGGGTTCTCGAACACGTCACCGATATCGTTGATCGGCCCGCACGGCACGCCGGCCGCCTCGAGCTGGTCGATCCACTCGGCGCGGGTGCGCGTGGCGACCATCCCGGCCAGCAGGGGCACCAGAATGTCGCGGTGCCGCACGCGCAGCGGATTGGTCGCGAAGCGCGGGTCGGCCGCGAGGTCCGGGCGCGCGCCCACCTCGACGAATTTCTGGTACTGGCTGTCGTTGCCGGTGGCCACGATGATGTGTCCGTCGGCGCAGGCGAAGGTCTGGTAGGGCACGATGTTGGCGTGCGCGTTGCCCATGCGCTTGGGCGGCATGCCGCTGTTGAGGTAGTTGCTGCCCATGTTGGCCAGCATCGCCACCTGCACGTCGAGCAGCGCCATGTCGATGTGCTGGCCCTCGCCGGTGCGGTCGCGGTGGGTCAGCGCCGCCAGCACCGCCACCGTCGCGTACATGCCGGTCATCAGGTCGGTGATCGCCACGCCCGCCTTTTGCGGGCCGCCGCCGGGCAGGTCGTCGCGCTCGCCCGTGATCGACATCAGCCCGCCCATGCCCTGGATCAGAAAGTCGTAGCCGGGGCGGTGCGCGTACGGGCCGTCCTGGCCGAAGCCGGTCACCGAGCAGTAGACCAGGTCGGGTTTGAGCGCCCGCAGCGTCTCGTAGTCGAGGCCGTAGCGTTTCAAATGGCCGACCTTGAAGTTCTCGAGCACCACGTCGCACTGGCCGGCCAGTTCGCGCAGCAGGGCCTGGCCCCCGGCGCTGGCGATATCGACCGTGACGGAGCGCTTGCCGCGGTTGGCCGACAGGTAGTAGGCCGCCTCGCTGGTGTTGTTGCCGTCGGCGTCGCGCGCGTATGGCGGGCCCCAGGCGCGCGTGTCGTCGCCCACCAGCGGGCGTTCGATCTTGATCACGTCGGCGCCGAGGTCGGCCAGGTTCTGCGCGCACCACGGGCCGGCGAGCACGCGGCTCAGGTCGAGCACGCGGATGTGGCCCAGGGCCGTCGGCAGGGCGGGGGCGCTTGGGGGCGCGGGCGAAGCGGGATTCTCGTTGGGCACTCTTCAATTTCCTATGGGTTCTGTGGCGGCCGCGGCGCGCGCCGGCCGCGCGGCGGCTGGGCCGGCGGGGCCGGCGGGGCCGTGCGCGAGCGTGCCGGCGGCGCCGCGCGCGATGCATTGCACGATGCGCGAGCGCGGCTGCAGCGCGTGTTCGATGAGCGCGAGCGCGCGCTGCGGTTCGGCCGCGCCGCACATGAAGATGTCGGCCGCGGCGAAACCGAATTCGGGCCAGGTGTGGATCGAGATGTGCGACTCGGCCAGCAGCAGCACGCCGGTCACGCCCTGCGCCTCGCCGAAGCTGTGGAAGTGGCTGTGCAGGATGCGCGCGCCGGCCGCCGCCGCGCCGGCGCGCAGCAGGCGGTCGATCGCCTCGCAGCAGACCAGCTTGTCGGCGCTCACGCCATACAGGTCGGCCAGCAGGTGGCTGCCGGCCGGAAGGTGGTGCGGGACGCTCACTTGTGGCCGCCGCCGCCGCCGCCGAAGCCGCCGCCGCCCGAACGCGCGCTCCAGGCGCTGCCGGCGCCCGGTTTCTTGGTCGAGCCGGCCATCGAGCTCCAGCTCAGCACGGTGGTGACGAGGGCCACCACGAGCGCGTAGACGAAATAACCCTTACCCATCGTTGGCGCCATCCTTCTTTTTGATGCGGCCCAGTTCGTACGGCAGCCAGATGGCCAGTCCGCCCAGCAGCAGGTAGATCGCGGTGCGGCCGAAATTGAACATCAGCGGAATGGCGTTGAGCAGCAGCAGCCAGACGAAAAACTTGATGCTGGTGCTGGCGGCCGAGGCCGGCTTGGCGGGCTGGGCGGGCGCGCCCGGCGTGCCGTTGCCGAACCACGCGGCGAGCTGGTCGAAGGCGACCTTGGTCGAGCGCGTCCAGGTCAGTTCGGTGTCGGACAGCTCGGCCGCCAGACTGGTGCTGCCGCGCTCGAACTCGTAGACCTGCACCGCGTCGCCGGCCGCCACGCGCCAGTTGAAGGCGCCCGCCACGAATTCGACGCGCGCCTCGTAGTCGTACAGTTTGGTGTAGCTGGCCTGGTCGAGCGTGGCGCGCTCGCCGCCGGTGGCGTTCCATTCGGGCCAGGTGTCGAGCACCTCGGCGAACGACCAGCCCTCGTCGGTCTCGACCAGCCATTTGAAGCCGGCCGCGGGGTTGTGGAGCAGGTATTCGGTCCAGGCGCTGTCCTCGTCGTCGAGCCGGCGCATCACGCCCATGATGGTGTAGTCGCTGCCGCCGATCTTGCCGACCGCGCCCAGCGCGAGCGTGGTGCGCTCGCCCTCGACCCGTTCGCCGGCGGCCAGCACGGTCGCCTCCGGGCCGGAGGCGTCGAGCCGCGCCTGGCAGGCCGGGCACACCAGCTGGGTCGCCAGGCCCGGCAGGTACTTGATGGCGCCGCCGCAGGAGGGGCAGTCGAGCACGTCTAGCCTGCCGCGGTACCGGCCGGCGCTGGCCTTGATCTGTTCGTCGTCGCGCAGCAGCTGGCACTGCAGCTGCTCGAGCTTGACGGCCTTGCCGCGGTAGGCGGTCGGCAGTTCGGCGTCGGAGTAGTCGAGCGTGAGGAAGGCGCCGCCGGCGCGCAGGTCGACCGTGCGCGACTGCCAGCCCTGGCCGACCCGGAACGGCAGCTCGCCCTGGCCGCCGATGCAGTCGGCCACGCGGTGGTCGGCCACGGTGTAGCGCAGGCCGCTGAAGGTGTAGTGCTGGGCCGGCGCGATTTGCCCGAACGGCACCACGCTGCCATCGACGTCGCTCTCGGTGGTGACCATGTACTGGCCGCTGGCGTCGCCGAGCCAGCCGTTGCCGGCGTCGTTGAACAACAGGAACCATTCGTTCCACATGCCGTGCGCGTAGCGCAGCTGGATGCGCCCGACCACCGTGAACGGGCGGCCCTCGAACACGCCGGCGGTGTTGATCTGGATCGGCGAATAGTCCTCGAGCACCGACGACATCTTGCCCAGGTCCCCCACCGCGGCGGCATCCTTGATCACGGCGGCCTGGCAGAACTCGCACACGGCCATCACGGACGCGTGCGATTTGAACGTGACGGGCGCGCCGCAGCCGGGACAGGAGACTGTTTGCATCGGCCGTGCTTAGCCGATCAGTTTCTTGAGCAGTTCGGCCTTGGTGCTGTCGTAGTCGGCGGCCGAGATCAGGCCCTTGTCGAGCAGTCCCTTGAGCTTGAGCAGGCGGTCCTCGATCGGCTCGGCCGCCGGCGCCGCGGGTTGCTGCTGCGGCTGCTGCGGTTGCTGTGGCTGTTGCTGCTGGCCGAAGGCGTTGCCCATGCTGTTGGCCATGGTCTGGCCGATCGCCACGCCGGCCCCGAGCCCGGCGCCCATGCCGGCCAGGCCGCCCTCGTTCTGGGCCGCCAGCGGGATCGCGCTGGCGACCTGGAACTGGGTGAAGCCGCCCATCTTGGCCGCCGACAGGCTGCCCTTCATGCCGGCGGCGATGCGCTCGTCGAGCGCGGCCTGCAGCTCCTCGGGCAGGCTGACCGAGGCGACGTTGAACTCGTCGAGCCCGATGCCGTAGCGGCCGAACGCGGTGGCCAGGCCGCCCTTGATCTGCTGCGCCATCAGGGTCTGGTTGGCCGCCATGTCGAGGAACGGCACGTTGCCGCCGCCGAGCGAGCTGGCCATGGTGGCGAGCATGATGCCGCGCAGCTGGTCCTCGACCTCGTCGCGGGTGTAGACCTCGCGCGTGCCGCTGATCTCGGTGAAGAAGGCGCGCGCGTCGGCGATCCGGTACGAATACATGCCGAAGGCGCGCACGCGGATCATGTCGAAGTCCTTGTCGCGGATCGTGACCGGCTGCGCGGTGCCCCACTTGCGCCCGGTCTGGACGCGCGTGCTGAAGAAGTAGACGTCCGACTTGAAGGGCGAGTCGAAGAACTTGTCCCAGTTTTTGAGGTTGGTCAGCAGCGGCAAGGTGTTGGTATTGAGCTTGTGGGTGCCCGGTCCGAACACGTCGGCGATCACGCCCTCGTTGACGAACACGGCCACCTGCGACTCGCGCACGACCAGCACCGCGCCGTTCTGGATCTCGAAGTCCTGCATCGGGAAGCGCCACGCGAGCACGCCCTCGGCCTCCTCGTTCCACTGGAGTACGTCGATGAACTGTTTTCTGATGAATGAGCCGATGGACATGGTGGTTGTTCCTTATTGGTTCGTGGTGCTGTGCGGGTGGCGCGGCAATCTCAGGAGATGCCGCCGGCGTTGATCAGGCCGATCGAGATGGAGATGGCGCCGAGCAGGCCGCCGAAGGCGCGGTTGTTGGCCTCCATCTGCTCCCTGGACATCTTGAGCAGGCGCGTGACGATGCCGAAGACGAGCACCTGGATCACCATCGCGATGCCGGCCCAGATCAGGAATTCGGTGTAATTTTTCGTGTTCATCATCGCCGAGGCGATGGTCAGGGAGAAGCCGATCAGGGTGCCGCCGAGCGAGAGCGCGGCCGCTTCGTTGCCCTGGCGAATCATCAGCACTTCGTCGTAGGACGTGATCGTGGTGTATACGAAAAAAAACACCATGACCAGCCCAATGCCCGATAAAAGATACAGCAGATAGTTTAGGATGGCGGGCACCGCATGCTCCTGAAAAATAGTCACAATGACAAAGAACAATCTTAAAACAAATAAAGCGCAATGACCAAACGAATTTTGATCCTTTCCGTGTTTGTCGTCGCGTCGTGTGGCCTGGCCTACGAATTGATCGCCGGGGCGCTCTCGAGCTACCTGCTGGGCGACTCGATCCTGCAGTTCTCCACCATTATTGGATGTTACCTGTTTGCCATGGGGGTGGGCGCCCATTTCTCCAAATACGTCGAAGACGGGGACGTGCTGTCGCGCTTCATCGACATCGAGCTCGCGGTCGGCCTGGTCGGCGGGCTCTCGGCGGCGGTGCTGTTCATGACGTTCTCGTGGACCGAGGCGCCGTTCCGCACCGTGCTGTATGTGATGGTGTTCATGATCGGCGCGATGGTCGGGATGGAGGTGCCGCTCGTGATGCGCGCGCTCAACGACCGCGACACCGGTTTCAGCGAACTGGTGAGCCGGGTGCTGACCTTCGACTACCTCGGCGCGCTGGCCGTGTCGGTGCTGTTCCCGCTGGTGCTCGCGCCCAAGCTCGGGCTGGTGCGCTCGGGCTTTTTGTTTGGCATGCTCAACGTGGGCGTGGCGATGTGGACCCTGCACGCCTTCCGCCGCGAGCTCGACAACATGGCCGCGCGCGTGCTGCGCGCCTGCGCCGTGATGTGCGTGCTGGTGCTCGGCTTCGGCCTGTCGGACCGGCTGGTGCAATGGGGCGAGCACGGCCTGTTCGGCGACGACATCGTCTACGCCACCAACACCCCCTACCAGCGGCTGGTGATCACCCGCTTCCACCAGGACCTGCGGCTGCACATCAACGGCAACCTGCAGTTCTCCTCGCGCGACGAATACCGCTACCACGAGGCGCTGGTGCACCCGGCGCTGCAGTCGCTGCCGTGGGCGCGCCGGGTGCTGGTGCTCGGCGGCGGCGACGGGCTGGCGCTGCGCGAGGTGCTGCGCTACCCGCACATCGAGCACGTCACGCTGGTCGACCTCGACCCGGCCATGACGGACGCGTTCGCGACCCGCCCCGAGCTCGTCGCGCTGAACCGGGGCGCGCTGCGCGACCCGCGGGTGAAGGTGGTCAACGGCGACGCCGCCGTCTGGCTCAAGGGCAGCGCCGAGATGTTCGACGCCGCCTTCGTCGACTTCCCCGACCCGTCCAGCTTCGCGCTGGGCAAGCTGTATTCGGTGCCGTTCTACGCCGGCCTGAAGAACCACGTGGCCGCCAACGGCCTGATCGTGGTGCAGGCGACCTCGCCGTTCTTCGCGCCGCACGCCTACTGGACGGTCGACGCCACGCTGCGCGAGGTCGGCATGCGCACCTACCCCTACCACGTGTACGTGCCCTCGTTCGGCGAGTGGGGCTTCATCCTGGCCTCGCCGCAGGGCGCGTTCGCGCCGCCGGCGAACTACCGCCTGCCGATGCGCTTCCTCAACGCCGAGACCACGCGCGCCATGTTCAGCTTCCCGCCCGACATGGCGCCGCTGAAAATGGCGCCGAACCGGCTCAACACGCAGTCGCTGGTGCGCGAGTTCGAACGCGACTGGAAAGAGGTGGTGCGCTGATGGAGCGCCGCGCCTTCCTCGCCTGGAGCGCCGCAGCCGGGGCCTCGGCCGTGGCCGGGCCGGCCGCCTTTTTGCGCTGGCAGGAGATCGCGCCGACGCTGCGCCATCCGGGCCGCGCCGAGGGCCACTTCCTGCGCGCCGGCGCGCCCCTGCCGCCGCCGTCCGAGGTGCTCGAGACCGACATCGTGATCCTCGGCTCGGGCGTGGCGGCCGTCAGCGCCGCCTGGAAGCTGTCGCGCGGCGGGCACAAAAACGCGCTCATGATCGACGGCCCCGAGCCGTTCGGCAACGCCGCCGGCGGGCGCTTCGGCGACCTGGCCTATCCGACCGGCGCCCACTACCTGCCGCTGGCCACGCCCGAGTCGGCGCACGTGCGCGAGATCCTCGCCGACCTCGGCCTGATCGGCGGCGACCCGCAGGCCGAGGCGCCGACCTACGACGAGCGCTGCGTGCTGCACGGCCCGGCCGAGCGCGTCCTGCACGCGGGCCGGTGGCAGGAGGGGATGCTGCCGGGCGAGGGGCTGGCGCCGCTCGAACTGGCCGAGCAGGAGCGCTTTTTCGCCGAGATGGCGCGCATCGGCGCGCTGCGCGGCGCCGACGGGCGCCGCTTCTTCACGCTGCCGGTGCAGCTCGGCTCGAGCGACCCGGCCTGGGACCACCTCGACGCGCTCACCTTCAAGCAGTGGCTCGACCGGAACGGCTACCGCGCGCCCTCGGTGCACTGGTACGCGAACTATGGCTGCCGCGACGACTACGGCATGTCCTACGACGGCGTCTCGGCCTGGGCCGGGCTGCACTATTTTTGCTGCCGCGCCGGCGCCAGGGCTGCCAACGCGGCCGAGGGCGCGCTGCTGACCTGGCCCGGCGGGCTGTCCGAACTGGTCGGCGCGATGGCGCGCCGCTCGGGCGTGGCGCGCAGGACGGGCAGCGCGGCCTCGCTGCGGCGGGTCGACGGCGGGGTCGAGGTGTTGTGCTTCGCGCTCGAGGGCGGGGTCGCGCGCAGTTGGCTGGTCAGGGCGCGCAAGGCGATCTGCGCGATGCCGCTGCAGGTGGCCGCGCGCGTGGTCGAGTCGATCGGCGACTACGGTTTCGACCCGGCCAGGCACATGCCGGTCTACCCGCCCTGGATGGTGGCCAATTTCCTCATGAAGGACTTCCCGAGCGAGCTGCCCGAGGCGCCGCTGTCGTGGGACAACGTGGTCTACGACGGGGCGCGGTCGGGGCTTGAGGCCGCGCAGGGCCTCGGCTACGTGGTCTCGACGCACCAGGACATCCGCGTGCGCCCGCCCGAGAAAACCGTGTTCAGCGCCTATGTCGCGCTGACCGGGCGCAGCCCCGGGGAGGCGCGCAAGTGGCTCGCCGGCGCCAGCGCCGACGAACTGCTGGCGCTGGCCGCGGCCGACCTGAAGGCGGCCTACGGCATCAATTTCGCGCCCTGCGTCGAACGCGTCGAGATCACCCTGCGCGGGCACGCGATGGCCGCGCCGCTGCCGGGTTTTCGCGGCAACGCGGGGCTCGCCGCGCTGCGCGAGGCCGACGGCGCGGTGCTGTTCGCGCACGCCGACCTGACGGGTTTTTCGCTGTTCGAGGAGGCCGCCTGGTGGGGCTGCCGCGCGGCCGAACGGGCGCTCGCTTAGGCGGGCGCCACCCCAGTCGTCCTTATTCGTCCTCCTTCCCGGGCGCCGGCGGGCGCGCCAGCGCGGCCTGGAACAGGTCGCGCTCGGCGTCGATGATGTCGTCGACCACCTCCTCGGACAGGCCGGTCGCCTGCAGCACGAAGGCCGACAGCTGCAGGCTCGCCTCGAGCGTCTCGGGGACCACGAAGGTGGCGCCGGCGCGCTTGAGCAGGCGCGCCTGCTTCTCGTCGCGCGCGCGGGCGAACAGCGGCACCGCGGGGAACGCGCGCCGGATTCCGCTGACGGCCTGCAGCGCCGAGGCCGGATGGTCCATCGTCAGCACGATCGCCGGCGCCGCGCCGGCGTTCACCTTGCGCAGCAGCTCGGCGCGCGAGGCGTTGCCGAAGTAGACCGGAAAGCCGCGCGCGTGCAGCTCCGAGACCAGGTGCGCGTCGTTCTCGAACGCGACGTAGGCGATCCCGCGCTCGGTGAGCAGGTGCGCCAGCTGCTGGCCCACGCGCCCGAAGCCGGCGATGATGATCTGCCCGCCGGCGCCCGCCAGCGGCAGGTCGTCGCGCAGCGCGCCCTTGGCGTCGCCGTCGTGTTCGAGCTTGTCGCCGATGGCGCGCCCGAGGCGCGCCGCCATCGGCGTCACGAACAGGCTAAGGCCGACCGCGAGCATGACCATCTGCCCCAATTCCGGCGCCACCAGCTTGCCGGCGATCGCGTAGCCGATCACGATGAAGGCGAATTCGCCGCCCTGGCCGAGCAGAAGCCCACCCTCGAGGGCGCGCCCCCAGCTCAGGCCGCCGGCGCGGAACAGCACCGCCACCACCAGGCCCTTGACCGCGAACAGGCCCAGCACGGCGCCCGCCAGCCACAGCGGCGACTCGACGATCAGGCGCGCGTCCATGCCCATGCCCACCGTCATGAAGAACAGGCCCATGAGCAAGCCCTTGAACGGCTCGATCATCAGTTCGATCTCGTGCTTGAACTCGGTCTCGGCGAGCAGCAGGCCGGCGATCAGCGCGCCGAGCGCCATCGACAGCCCGGCCAGCGCCGACAGCCCGGCGATGCCGAGCGTGCTGAGCAGGATCAGCGCCATGAACACGTCTGGCTGGCGGTGGTGCGCGAACATGCGGAACACGGGGCGCACCACGCGCCCGCCTAAAAAATAGATCAGGGCGATGGCGGCGCCCGCCTTGAGCATGGCCAGGGCGACCAGCGTGGCCATGTTGCCGTCGCCGCCCTTGGCCATCGCGCCGATCAGGATCAGCACCGGCACCACCGCCAGATCCTGCAGCATCAGGACCGAGAACGCGGCCTGGCCGAGGCGGGTGTGGGTGCTTTGTTGCTCGGTGAGCAGCTGCATGATCACGGCCGTCGAGGACAGCGCGAGCACCAGGCCGAGCACGACGGCGGTGACGAGGGGATGGCCGAGCATGGCGACGATGGCGCCGATGACGGCCGCGCTCACGCACACCTGCGCGGTGCCGGCGCCGAACACCCAGCGCCGCAGCGACCACAGGCGCGCGGCCGACAGTTCGAGCCCGATCATGAACATCAGGAACATCACGCCGAGCTCGGCGAGCGCGTCGACGCCCTCGGCGCGCGGGAAGGTCAGGTAGGCCAGCGCCGGCATCTCGGCGGCGAACAGGCCGAGCCCGAACGGGCCGAGCAGGGCGCCGACGGCGAGGAAGCCGAGCACCTGGTTGATGCGCAGGCGCTGCAGCAGCGGGATCAGGATGCCGGCGAGGGTCAGGAACAGCAAGATCTCACGGAGGAAGGGAAAGGCGGGATGCTCTTGCACGGGGACCTTGGCGTTGTTGGATGGCGCCGCCATTCTATACCGCCGGCCATGGCGCCGAGGGCGCAGCGCGCAGCGCCGCGTCCGCCGCCTTCCCGCGCCATCCCCGAGCCGTCCGCCCCGCGCCCCGCGCGGCCGGCGC
>NZ_PXWF02000304.1 GCF_003011895.2 Massilia glaciei
ACCCGTTAAGTCCGGTGGATTGGGGCCGGTCCCCAGCGCTTCGCGCTCAACCTGCCGGCAATTCTGGCGCGACCACGATATTCATCGACATTCGCCCATATTCATCTTCTAATTCATGCACGAATCACGAAGAATACGGTTCTGGCGCTGCACATCGAGGCAGCCCCCAACCACCTAAAGGAAGGCGAAACCGATGAATTTTGGCGAAAAGCTCAAGCACATCAGAACAGAAAAGAATCTTACCCAACCGCAGTTTGCGGAAGTCATCGGCATTGAGCAGTCCTATTTGTCGAAGCTGGAAAACGACAAATCGCAGCCCTCTTCCGACATGTTCAGCGCAATTGTCAAAGCGCTCGAGATCGACCCCGAGGTTTTTCTTGGCGATATCGACAAGAACGTCTTGCAGACCTCCCTGCGCCATATCCCGGAAGTGAGGCAATTCCTGAGCGGCGCCGTCGAGCGCCGCGTTCACCACGCAAAAAAATGGCTGTTCGGCGCGGCCTGCGCCTGTGCCGTGGGATTTGCCCTCATGCTGGCGGCCAACGATGGCATTTTCTCTCCCAACGACCAGTACAAATACACATCAAAGGGCGTGATTCTAAGAAGTGAATCGGACAATGTTTTTGAACAATTCAAAGAAATCCAGAATTTGAAGCTCGCCGCAAACACCATCCGCCCAGACGAACATGCCCGGCTGCTCGCCGAATTCGAGGCGGCCAGGGTCAGGATGATCACCGTCGAATCCTGGGGCGACCGCGGCAGCGTGTTTTTTGAAGATGCCGGGAACGGGCGGCGCAAGTTTGAACTGGTTGACGTGCGCTATGTGCACTCCGCGACGAACAAGGTCTTGCAGTATCTGGGCGCCCTGTTCGCATTCTGCGGCGTGTTGGCCTTTTTGGTGGAATGGCGGATGCGCAAGGCCGTCGGTCGGATTGAAAACACGCTTATTTAACTTTGAAACAGGAGCAAACCAATGTCACAAATCAGAACGTTCTTCGCGG
The DNA here is from genome assembly GCF_003011895.2 of Massilia glaciei. Lineage (GTDB taxonomy): Bacteria > Pseudomonadota > Gammaproteobacteria > Burkholderiales > Burkholderiaceae_D > Telluria_A > Telluria_A glaciei. The sequence continues at coordinate 1,002 of NZ_PXWF02000304.1, forward strand.
GCGCCACCACCATGGCCAGCGCACTGGCAGCAGTGTTCATGTTAACTGGGGCCAAGGAGCCTCCAAAGCATGGGCAATTTGACGAGATCACCGTCGGACGGATCAATATCGTCGAACCGGACGGCACCAAGCGCATCGTGATCTCGAACAGGGCGCAGTTTCCGGGCGACTTCATGCAAGGCAAGGAAGGCGCCCGGCCGGATCGCCGCAGCTTCGCAGGCATGCTTTTCATCAACGAGGAAGGCACCGAGAACGGCGGCTTCATTCAGAAGGGAAGCATCGCTCCCGATGGCACGATATCGTCGGGCCTGTCGCTGACCTTCGATCGCTTCCGCCAGGACCAGGCCCTGCAGCTACTGAATACTGACGGTGCGGACTATCAACAAACTGTCATCAAAATCAACGACGTCCCGAATTTCAAGGTGACGTCGATGGAAGATGTGCGCCGGTTTGGCGAGGAGGCCAGCAAGCTGCCCTCGTCCGAGCAGCAAGCCTATTGGCAAAAGCTGTCCGGGCAAGGCCGCCTGAGCACCAATCGCATCTTCCTGGGCAATACGCGCGACAAGGGATCGGCCTTGCAGCTCAAGGATGCCCAAGGCCGGGTTCGCATGATGCTGTTGGTCGGTGCCGACGGAAAAGCCGAGATTCAAATGCTCGATGAAGCCGGAAAGGTCAGCAAGACGATCTCTCCGGCGTCCAAGGACTAGTCTTTTCGGGCATTGGCTGCCGGGCGCTCGACAATCGGCCCGACAGCCACTGAAAAAACCCTTAGGCCAGAACTCGCCCAGCCATCCGGGCCTCAGCTTTTGACCATGCGTATCCCATAGCCAGCGGAAATTTCCCCATCACCGCGACGCTGCGTTACCTCCAAATCCCCAAGGCCCGGCCCGGTGACGGCGACCAGCAGCGGCACAAACTGGCCGCCGGCCAGCCGCATGGGAATCTCGATCCGGCCACGCAGTCCCTTGATCTCGACGGTTTCGATATCCTGGTGCTTCACAACGCAAGTGCTGACCACTCCCGAGCCGCCGCAGCCGCCGCTAAAGACCCTCGTTCCAGGCGCCGCCTCGATGACCGTGTCGCAGGAGCCATTCTCCACCCGCAGTCTGGTTGTTTGCTCGATGACCACCGCGCAGGCATCGGTTTTTTCGCCTGTCTGGATCGGGAAGCACTGCCGCAGCAGCGCCAGCCGCACGCCCGCCACGAGCTGCGCCATGGCACGCCCGTCGGCGACGTGAATCCTGATCGACTCCGCCGCGCGCAGGCGTGACGCATCGATCACCAGGGTGGACACGCCCACCGCGGAGCGCGTGCCCGCGATGATGCCGACGAACAGATCGGCGCGCGCGTCGCCCGCGTCGACGATGGCGATGTTGCGTTGCGCGATATTGTTGTTGCCCTGCACGGGCACCGACAAGCCGCCCACCGGATCGGGGCCATCATGCGGCGACGCGTCCACCAACAGGCATGGGTGCCAGCGCACGGTGGCGTCTGCGACGATGACGGTCTCCGGCGGGATGAGCGCCTGCTGCCAGTTGAATTTGACGATCTGGCTGGCGCCCGCCGCAAGGTTGTCGATGCGCGCCTCGCCGATCAGGTAGGTGCCCGGAACCAGGGGATTCGGTATTGGCGCCCCGACATTGTGGGATGGCTGGAAATCGGCGGGATACGTGAATTCCAGTCCGGGGAAATGGGTGATCAAGGCGCGCACGTAGACAACCGGGTTGACCGCCGCGCCACGGTTGCGCACCCGCGCAAAGAGCGCGTTGTCCTGGCCGCGCCGCGCATTCTCGTGGGGCGCGGGATCGGTCCAGGCGAGTGCCGGGATCGGCGTTGCAGCGTTTTGCCGGACCCAGATGTCCGGGCTCGCCCACCATGCGCCACCGGACGGCACCGTCCCGATGTCGTCCAGGTTTTCGCGCACGTAAATGTCGGCCAGGGGAAGCGAGGCGTCCAACGCCAGCGCCACCGCGGCGCGCGCATTGAGGCGTCCGGCGCCGTACCAGCGGCTGTAATCGATCAGCGCGTCGCCATCGAGGTCCTGCCACGCGCCGATGGCGTTCGCTTGCGCGGCGTCGATGCGCGTGCACGAGCGCCGCAGAATGTCGCGCACCTGCACCCAGTTCAGGTTGCGGCGCGCCGACAGGATCAGCGCGACCGCGCCGGCGACGGTGGGCGTCGAGTGGCTGGTGCCGCCGAACGAGACCGCGTAGTCGTTGCACACCGCCGGGCCGGGGCAGCCGTCGACGGTGCCCGTGCCGACCCGCACAGCCGACAGGATCGGGTCGATCAAGGCCGGGCCATAGGCGCTGTGGGATGGCGCCACCAGGTCCGGCTTGCGCAGCAAGGTGGCGCCGAAGGGGCTGTAGAGGGTGCGCGTGTCGACCGCCACCGCGATGTTGGTGGTGTCGCCAGTGGGGTCGGCATGCACCGACACGGCAATCGGATTGGTCGGGCCGACATTGATGCTCGAGCCGACTCCCAGGGTTTTCTCGTAGGCCGGCCAGGCGCGGAACCGTGTGCCGGCGGCATCCGTGTAGTCGCCGTAGCCGGTATTGCCCAACGAAAAGCAAAGTATGGCGCCTTTGCCGCCGCGACCATAGGTGGTCAGGAAGTCGAAGGCGTCACGGATCGTGTTCGACAGGGCCAGGCCGGTCACCCCGAAGGAACTGGTGATCACATCTGCGGCGCGCGCCGGCAAGGCGGCCGGAAAACCGGCCGCGGTGGAGCCGTTCATGAAACCGGCGACCCACAGGTAGAGATCGGCCATGGCGACGGCGTTGGTGGCCGAGCCGATGCGCGCGCCGATGAGGTGGCAATTGGGAGCGACCCCGGGCAGGCCGCGGGCGTCGTCGAACGCGGCCGCCGCCGAGGCCGCGCATTGGGAGCCATGATCGCCGCCCAATTGGGCAACGCTCTGCGCGGCGATCGGCGAGACGGCGAAATTGATCGAAGTGACGAGCTTGTTCGTGCCGTCGGTGAGGACGGCGGTCAACTCTGGATGGTCGGGGGTCACTCCGTGTGGATCGACCACGGCGATGGTGACCAACGGCGAGCCGCCGCGCAAGTTGACGGCGAGGTCGTCGAGCAGATCCCAGGCCCCGTCGGCGCCGATGAGATCGAGATGCGGCACTTGCGCAAACAGTGGATCGTTGGGTGTGTAGTCATCGAGCTCAAGCGCGAATGTGAGATTGGGCTCGACGTACACGATCCGTTCATTGCGGCCCAGCCGATCGGCGGTCTCGAGCAATTCGTAGGCGGGATAGCCCTTCCTGGCGAGCAGGAAGGCATTGCCGGCGTGGCGCAGCTCGCGCGCGATGGTCAATCCGAAACTGGCGGCGATGCGCTCGGCCTCCATCCGGGTGACGTCGTCCCGGAAGCGCACCACGAGTTCATTGGTGAGGCCGACCGCGGGCCGCTGGCCGTGCGCGATGACCCGCGACAGCTCGACCGTGAGCGGGGCGCGCGCCAGCTCGGCCGTCAGTCTTTGCGCGATCTCGGCGTCGCCTTCCACGCGTACGAACAATTCGTCGGCGGCGGCGCCGGTCCGCTCCAGCACGGGGTGCCATTCGAGTTGTTGTTGGGCCGCGATTTTGGAGAACATGTCGGCCGCCCCGGCGCCCTGCGCGCGGACAAGAAACGCGTCTTCGACCGGATGGAAGGAGAATCGGCCGTTGCCATAAGCGTAGGAAAGTTGCCCCGCGCCGCGCAGTCCCACGACCACCTGCGTCACCTCCTCCGTGGCGACGAAAGTGTGCGTTTCGGATTCAAAGCCTTTGGCCGAGACGTGGATCGTCACCTGCTGTTCGCGCTCGCATGCGCCGGTCCATTGATCGTCCTCCAAGCGCAGCGGCACCGTCGCCCGGCCGGCGGTGACGGCGCGCACAGCGGCGCCCTTAACGTGCGTGGAATTTGAATCGACAATTTTTACCAATAGCATATTCACTGTTGTTCTCCTTTAGACACACCCCCTGGCACTTCAGAGTCGCTCAACATTAACCGGGCTCATCCGACTGCGGCTTGAGCTGCGTCGTCCGCCGCACGTCGCAATTGCCGGTTCCGCGATGCATGACGGTGCCGGTATCGAGCGGAAAGTGTGTGGCGTTGCAAGATCCGGACGGGCCATGTGGACCGCCGCAGGGCGCGGCGGGGGCTTGCTCCTGGTGCGCGCTGGCTTGTGGGTTAGTCATTGAAGGCAGGGGCGGCGCCTTCGGCCGTTAGGTCGGCCGGTGCGGGCTAGGCGAACAGCGCGCAGCCCGGAATCTCAAATTCGATGACGTTCCGGAATTTCAAGGGTGTCGATTAAAGATGTGCGCCGTTTTAACGAGGAGGCCAGCACGCCGCCCTGGTCCGAGCGGCAAGCGCATACGCAAAAAGCTGTCCGGGCAGGGCCGGACGGAGCACCAGACGCATCTTCATAGGCAATACGAGTCAATTGTCGGCGAGTAAAACAGCAAGGCTTGCTTTATTTGACTGCCCCGACGATGTATTGGGTGAGGATTTGAAAAGTCGAGGTATCTGTATTCGCATTAAAATTTTGTCCCGTGAACACCACGACCATGTCAAGTTCTGGAATCACGAAAATATACTGCCCGCCATTACCCGATGCGTAATGGACTTGGAGCAGGCGGTTTCCAAGTGGAACCGTTCCGAACCACCACAGGTAGCCATACCTGTTGCGTGCGGGGAAAAGCGCGACGTGCGACCTTGTCGATTCCGCAATCCATTCCTCCGATACGATTTGGCGCCCCTCCCACTTACCCTTTTGCAAGACCAATTGGCCAATCTTCAGCATGTCGCGCGGCCGCAAGGAGGCCAGTCCGCCTGCGCTTGAATGCTTCCCGTTGTCGTAGGTAACCCATTTCATGGTCGTGATGTTCAATGGCGCAAGCAGATGTTGTTCGGCAAATGCCGGAACCGACAGCTTGCTCGCTTCACTAATCGCGCGCCCCAAGGTGGTCACGCCCCCCGTGCAATAGCGCGCTTGGGTGCCCGGCGTCGAGCGTTGCGACAGGTTCAGTATGAAATCGGGCCAGTCCCTGGTGGGGTACATGTTTTTTTGGTGTCCGGGCGAGGACTCGTCGAAATCGTCGCAATCGAGGCCGCTGCTCATTGTCAACAAGTGGCCGACCGTGATATTGCGGGTCAGTGCAGGACGGCCCGGGTAGGCCGCGCCGAGCAGTTCGGATATCGGCTGGTCGACGCCCTTCAGGACGCCCTTGTCGATGGCGATGCCGGTCATGAGCGAGGTGATGCTCTTGGTGGCGGAGCGAATCTCGTGCAGCGTGTTTTTATCGTACCCTTTCCAGTAATGTTCCAGCACCGGCTTGCCGTGGCGCTGCACGATGATGCTGGACCTGAAACTCTCATCGTTCAGCGCCAACTGGAGTGTTGCCGCATCCATGCCGACCTCGCCGGGCGCTGCGAGGGTCCATTGCTCATTGTGCGTGCCAAGCGATTCGACGCGTTGCGGCGAGTCGCCACCGCCGCCGCAGGCCGTCATCAACAAAGCCGCTGCAAACAGCGTGACCGTGGCGGCGGAAGTGGCGCGTCGATGCCTTTCCGTGATGGGTGAATTGTTTGTTGAATTCATACTCCGCTCTCCTGTAGAGGCTGCGTTAAGGAACATATTCAAGAGGGTAACCATAAGCATCGCCCCTTTGGCGGCGATATGGATGAAACTGCCCAGGCGCGGCTTAAGCGGTTGGGATTGACGGATAGGCGCGTCGCGGTGCAGTCGATACCCGGGCTAATTTCCTCGCAGCCGGGCGCGTGCCGCAGTATCAGCGGGACACGCCCATCGCCGCATATTCCTGGGCAACCCCTGCATTCTCGGCTTGCGCAGCCTTCATATCGGCATCACCGCCCTTCACGTCGCCGAGGCGGTGTTTCGCGATGCCACGGCCATAACGTGACCACGCGCCCCCGGCCGGTTTGCGCCTTACGGCTTCGTCATAGGCGGCGACCGCCTCCCGAAACCTGTTCAAGCGCACGAGCACGAGGCCTTTGCTGTCGAGTGTATGGGCGCTTTCTGGACTTTGTTCCAGTGACGCGTCGCAAGCGGCCAGCGCCGTTTGCAGCCCGGCATTCTCGACCGCGAGGTACCAACAGAGATTGTTGAGCCCAATTGGGGTCGTCGCGGCGAAACGGGCCGACGCAAAAGCGCGATCGGCCGCGACCGTGTCGCCCAGCTTCGCATACACGCTTCCGCGCCCCGCGAGCAAGATAGCGCGCATCCCTTGTGTCGAGTCATTCGCGATCGCCTGATCGAAGGCTGCAATGGCCTCCTCGTAGCGGCCGGCATCGCGCTCGAGTTCGGCGAGATTCCTCAGCGCGCCGGGAAAGTCGGGGTCCAACTTGAGTGCCGTCTTGAGGTCCGCGCGCCGACCGGCAATATCGGACGATGGACGGATTGCCGCGCGGTAGACATGGATCGATGCGGTTGGCGCCAGCGCCACCCCCCGGTCGACGAGGGCAAGCGCTTCCTTGCGCTCGCCGAGATCGATATGCATCCTAGCGGCGGTGATGTACGCTTCGTCACTCCTGCCATCCACGGCGACGACGGCTGCAGCCTGCTCGCGTAATTTCTGCCTTTCACCGCGCGCCAAATAAACGCGTGCGCGCAGCGAATAGGCCGAGTATCTGTCGGGCTGCAGCCGGATCGCCTCGTCCGCGTCCGCAAGCGCCTTGTCTTGCTGCCCGATTTGTTCATAGACTAGTGCGCGCTCTTTATAGGTAAAGGAGCTACCGGGCCGCAGTTCAAGCGAACGCGTAAATGCCGCAATCGCATCCGCAGCGCGATTATCCTTTACCGCAAGCAGGCCCCGGCCGAGATACAAGCGTGCGTGCGACGGGGCCATCGTTTCCAACTTGTCGAGGTCGCCCGAGGCACGCTCCCAGTCGAAGTTAAAAATGTACGCGAGCGCCCGCCCGGCATAGGCCTCCGCATTGTTTGGATCGGCGCGAAGCGCCCTGTCGAAGCTCGCAATGGCGTTGCCGGAGTCGCCCGCATTCAGCAGTTCTTCGGCGCGCTCAAGGTGCTCGGCCGCGACCGTCTGCATGTCTGACGATTGCCTGTTCGCGCCATTCGTCGCCAAATACACCAGCATGATGAACGCAATGACGATCGCCGCCATCACCCTGATCCACGCGGGTGTCATTTTTTGGGGCCATAGCGGCATGGCTTCGTGCAGTGCGGACCAACTCGCGATCTTGTCCGTATCGGTGATCAGCGCCAGCCAGGTCGGAAAACGCGCCGCCAGCGTCGCCAGCGTGGGCATTGCGTCAACCAGTTCGCGCGTCGAGGGGGGCTGCGGGTCGCGCAGGCGCGCGATCACTTGGCGTTGCGACTCGCAATCTTGGTCCGGCTGCAAATCGTACATTGCGCGCTGCTCGAGGGCGCGGTCAATGGTGTATCCCCCCATTCCGAGCCCAAGCAGGCGGCGGCGATCCATGTCCCAATCAAAGACCCTGGTCGCGGCAACGAACAGCGCATGATGGCCCGGTTGCCACCCGCCGGCCAACAGGTTCGCGACGCCTTGCTCGAAGGCCTCGCGCGCGCCGAGGCTGATAAGCCGCACATCGTCGATCGCGGCTTGCAATTGCCGATACCAGGCCTCGCCCGCCTCCGTATCGTCGGCGATCGACAGGCAGCGCTGCTGGAATTGCGTGAACACCTCCATCGCCAGGGCTGTCGTATCGGCGCCAAGGCTTTCGTGCGCTTGGCCCGGTTCCGGCGCGCGCGTGTCTACGCTCCCGGTGTCCGGCCGATGTTGCGCCGGCGTCGGGGCAGGATCGATGGCTTCGGCTTCATGCTCGTCTTGCGCCATGCTCGCCTGATTCCGCAGCCAGAACAGCGCTTCCTCATACGCTTCGCGCAGGTCTTGGAATCCGGCGGGATCGGCATCCTGGTCGATCAGTTTGAGTGCGCGCGCGTAGGCGCGCTTGATCGTCCGCTCGTCGGCATCCGGTGCTATCCCGAGACGTTCCAGATAATAGGGTTGGTCGCTCATTGTGGGCCCGCGGTTCTCGTATAGGGGATTCTCGTTGATGTCCAAGATCAGGAAGCTAGCGCTCGCCGGACGCTGGCCATGGTATATGAAAAAATAGTTTTTTGGCAATTATAATTACCGTGAAAAATCGCGCCGACAGCGCCGATAGTCTTTTCCATATTGTCGGAAAATTGGTAGTTCGCAAACCCCGGCTTATCGTTTACCATGGCCGACACTTTCTTTTCTGGCCGGATGGGCGCAGGCTCCCCGCTTACCTGGCACAACGCGCACGGCAGGACACATTCCCCGATGGCTAAATTGATTCCACCCGGCGGCTCCAACGTCGCGCAAGTGGCCCTGTTTGCGGTCGGGGTGATGCCGCACGCCGCCAATGGCGTGCTAATGCCTCTATCCTGGCGTCAAATACCGCGAACAGGCGCGCTCCACGAGGTGTCGCAGGAAAAAAGCGAACCGGCGCAATCGCGCTTTCCGCGTATCGGCGTCCCCTCAAATGGAATCTAGCTTTCTATTCTGGCTATTCGTTATGGCGGGCGGCCAGGGCCTGTTCCTCTGTTGGTCCTTGCTGACCAACGAGCGCGCCGACCTGCGGGTCGCCAATCGCTTGCTGTCGGCCTTGGTATTTGTCTTCGTGCTCGTCATCGCGCACGCCTGCCTGTCGATGCAGGGAATGTTCGGCCGTTATCCGCACGCCGCCAGCGCGATCGCCGCATTGCCCTTGTTGATCGGCCCCCTGCTCCTGCTGTATCTGCGCAATATCCTTGACGACGCGCCTTTCACCGGCCGCGACTGGCGCCACTTCGCCCCTTTCGCGCTGGCCCTAGTGGCGTGGGCCCCGTATTACCTGCAATCGGCGGAGGCCAAACTAGCCATCCTGCAATCACATACGCGGATTCCGCTGTATATCATCGGCTTCGGCCTGGTTAAAGCCGTCCATCTGGGCGTCTATTTGATCGCGAGCTATCGCCTGGTGGCGCGCGCCAACCGCGTCCAACCCGAAGAAAAACTGTTTCGCGGACTGCGCCGACTCACCCTGTTATTGGGACTGGGGATCGGGATCGACGCCGTCATTTTCGTGCTCGAGAATATCTTTGCCGGGTTTCCCGTGTCATCGGACACCTTTGGCGCCTTGGTCATGATCGGATTCGTGTACGGATTGGCGCATCTGGCCATGCGCATGCCGCTCGACTACCAGCCGGCGCCCCTGTCCGAGCCCGAGCCGGCCAAGCCGAGCTACGCCGCCAGCCAGCTGACGCCGGACGACAGCGCCCGTTATCTGCGCGATCTTTCCGCCTGCATGGAAAACGAGCACGCCTACCGCGACGGCGAACTGAGCTTGGAGGCCTTGGCCTCGCGCATCGGGATGAGCGCGCACGAATTGTCGCAACTGGTCAATCAGTCGTGTGGAATGAATTTCCAGGAATACTTGAACGGCTTTCGGGTGCGCGACCTGAAAACGGCGATGCGCGATCCGCTGCAGTCGGGCGCAAGCATCCTCGAGCTCGGACTTGCCGCCGGTTTCAACAGCAAAAGCTCGCTCAACCGGGCATTCAAGAAACATGTCGGAATGACACCATCCGAGTTCCGCGGCGGAGAAAACAGCGAATAATGGCCCCGAGGGTCCCCAAAAAAGGGTTCAAATCATCATTTGAAGCGCCTGGCGCGCCCGCAAACCCGAAACTGGCATCCTGTTCAACCCACCGGTCCCCATCATGACGATCCGCAACCTGCTCCGCAGTTTCATCTTTGCAAGCATCGCCCTGCTTGCCGCAACGACAAGCACCGCCCAGACCACCACCGTGCTGGACCCGCTCGAGCCGGTGCGCTGCACCGGCGCCGGCCGCATCCAACAGGACGGATTCGTGCCGATCGGCGGGATCGAGCAGTGGATCACGATCCGTGGCGAGCGCTGCGACAATCCCGTGATCCTGTTCCTGCACGGCGGACCAGGCAACGCCATGAGCCCCTACGCCGATGCGATTTACGGCGACTGGGCGGCCGACTTCACCCTGGTGCAATGGGACCAGCGCGCCGCCGGCAAGACTTTCGGCCGCAACAAGCCCGGTGCCGACACCACGCTGACGCTGGCGCAAATGACGGCCGATGGCATCGAGGTGAGCAATTTCCTGCGGCGCCATCTGGGCAAGCGCAAGATCATCCTGACGGGCAGTTCGTGGGGATCGATCCTCGGGGCCCACATGGCCAAGCAGCATCCCGAACTGTTCCACGCGTATGTCGGCGTGGCCCAGATGGTCGAAAGAGACGAGAATCTGGCCGCCTCCTTCAAGGTATTGACCGAGATGAGCGCCCTGGCCGGCGATAAAAAATCGTCGGCGATGCTCGCGTCGATCGGCGCGCCGCCTTGGACTAATCCGCGCAACTTCGGGATCATGCGCCGCATCACACGTCAATATGAGGCCAAAACGACGGCCCCGGCGCCGGCGCCATGGTGGAAACCGGCGCCCGCCTACGCTACTCCACAAGCGCTGGGCGACGCCGAGGAAGCCGACGACTACTCGTTTGTGCAATTCATGGGAATGACCGGCGAGGGGATGTTTTCGCAGGTCGACCTGCCAAAGCTGGGCCTCGATTTCCACCTGCCGGTGTTTCTGGTCCATGGCACGGAGGACCTGGTGACCCGCGTCGACGTCACAAAGCGCTATTTCGACCGCATCAGCGCGCCGGAAAAGGCTTTTATCCTGGTGCCTGCCGCCGGCCACGACCCGAACCAGGTCTTTATCGACGCCCAATACAAGGTGATGATGGAGCGCGTGCGCCCCGGCGCCAAGTAAGGGCGGGCGGTTTCAACTACCAGGCTTATTCAAATAGGCTTACTTGGCGGCAAGTCGATCTGCTTGAGACGCTGCCCGAGAATGCCCCAGACGCAGTCCTTGCCATCGACGTTGGCGAACAAGGCCCAGCCGTTGCCGATCTTTTGAACCGTCACTTCACTTTTCACCTCAACTGCAAGTCGCTCCGCCCAGTGGCTTGCGGAGCCTTTCCCCTTGAACAGTTCATTCCCATCGACGACAATCGTGGCATCGAAAATTGGAAGTGCGAATAAGGTCATCATGGTGTCGTTTGCTCGTCAGGATAAATAGTGAGCCAGTATTTTCGCACGAACGGAGAAAAGGCAGCGGCGCATCGATAGCGGCATTATAAAAACGATAACTAATTAATGGGGTGGGATGATGGCGAATAAATTTACAGCGGTGGCGGTTTTGTCGGTGGCGCTCGCGCTGGCCGGCTGCAAACGGATTGAAACGGGCGAAGTCGGGTTGCGCGTCAACTTCGACAGGACCACCGACCCGACCGAACGTTTGCCGGGTTCGTTCAACCAAACCTTGGTCGGGTCGATCGTGACATTCAAGATCCAGGACGTGGCCGCCGCGATCGACAATATGACGCCGCTGGCGTCGGACAATTCGACCATCAAAGATTTCGACATGACGGTCATCTACAATATCAACCCTTCCGCCGTGTCCGAACTCTGGACCACCAAGAACAAGACCTTCCATGGCAAGGACCAGTTCGGTGATGACATCTTATTGATGCAAAATTATGTCGCCCTCACCGCCCGCAACGCCGCCTATAAGGCCGCGCGCAATTACGAGTCCCTCAAGATGGCAGACAACCGGCCACTGATCGAGCAGCAAATCAGGGAAACCATCGTCAAGACGCTCGTCGAAGAAAAGCTCGGCGACAAGATCACGGTGTCGCAGGTGCAGGTGCGCGCAATCACGCCGGCCGACGTGATCATCAACAGCGCCAACGACCTGGTGCGGGCCCAGAACGAACTCAAGACCAAGGAAGTCGAAGTCCAAACGGCCAAGAAGGAAGCAGAGCGCATCGCCGCCCTGAACGCCAATGCCGGCGCGATCGGCTATATGAACGCGATGGCCAACCTGAAGATCGCCGAGGGCGTCGCCGCAGGCAAGGTGCACACCATCGTCGTGCCCTACGACTTCAAGGGCATCGTCAACGCGAAGTAAGCTGGGCCGAGGCGCGCGCGCGCAGCATTTGCCGGAACAATGCCGGCTGCGCGTGCGCCTTGAAATGCGCCTTCCATTCGCGCGCCTGCTTGCTCGTCAGCAGGTCGCGCCGCGCAAGCTGGAGCAGGCTCGTCTTGGCCAGCACGATCGGTTCGTCGTCGGCGCCGAGCAGGCGGCCATCGCGTCCGGGACGCAACAAATGCAGACAACGCCCGTCGCCGCTTAGCGCCATCCACAACAAACCTTGCACCAGTTGCCCGACCACGGGATGGCGCTGGAGATACTCGCGCCATTCATCGACCTGCCACTGGCGGCCGGCGCACATCGCCACGTGCAGGCGCGCGCTCTGGGCTGCGACCACCTTTTTGATCTCTTTGCTGCACACGGAAAACTGGTGCCGCGCGGCCTTTAGCACGGCCGCGTCGTGCGCGGCGGGCGCGGGCAAGGCCTTGATCGGCCGCTGCTCGTGGTCGAGCAAGACCGGCTTGAGGTTGGCGCCCACCCGCATATAAAAAACGCGTTCGTCGATCCGCACTTCCATCTGCCCGCCGTCGTCGAGGCGGGCGTGGGAAACGGTGCGGTCGGCCAATTGCTCATCGGACCAGCCATTGCGCTGGGCAATCTGTTCGACCAGCGCGCGCGCCTTTTGCGCGATATAAGCGGTGCGACAGCGCAGCGACAGGCCGAGCATGAAATGGATCACGCCTTGGTCGGACGAGCCGGCGGCCGCTTCGAGCAGGGCCTCGACCTGGGCCCGGCGCCCGTAGTGTTGCTGCAAATAGGCCTGCACCTGGGCGACGATTTCCCCAGCGGGCGCCCCGTGCATCAATCCGAGCAAACCCTTTTCGCCGATGGCGCTGCCAAGGTACTCGCCCTTCGCGCCCGCACGCGTGTCGTGCGCAATAAATTGACGCAGCACCATGGTGCCAAGCGCGTGGCGGCTGTCCGCGTCGAGCAGCGTGAGGTAGCGCGCAAGCAAGGCGTTGCCGGCGGGCTCTTTCAATTTGCACGCGAGCACCACCCACCAGCGAATGATTTCCGTTTCGACCGGCATGCCGTCGCGCCACGAACAGGAGGGCAAATCGTCGAGCGGAAACCACGCCATCGCCCCCGGCAGGCGCGCCTTGAGGCCCTTGCGCGCGCCCGCGAGCAGGGCGGGCGGCGCCAGCAAGGGCCCGATGTCCTGGCCCAGGTACTCAAGCGCCGTCAGCAGCGCGGCCTGCACGGTCTCGCGCGTCTCCTTGTCCAAGGCCTGGTAGAGCTCGGGCACGGCTTGCCGGTAATTGATTTCCCCAAGCCAGCGCGCGGCAGCGCCACGCGTCTCTTGGTGGCTCGATCCGAGCGAGGCCAGCACGCGCCTGCCAATGTCGGGCACGCCGCTTAGGACTTTCCTGGCGGCGGCCCGGTGCGCCCTGCCCTCGCCCAGCGCCAACTCCATAAGCCTTGGCAACCAGCGCGCGGGCAAGGCCGGAAAGGTCGCGAGCACCGCCAGCGTGCGGTCGACATCGAAGCCCTCGCCGCCGCCGCGCTGTCCCGCGCCCAATCCCAGCCCCTCGTCGATCAGCGCGGGATGCGCGGAGAAATAGGGCCAGACGCACTCGGGCGGAAGCGCCTCGAGCGGCGACGGCCAGGCGCTTCGGCTGGGCCGCAGGCAACTGGCGGCGACCGCATCCTCGTCGTCGCCAAGCTGTTCGAGCGCGTCCTCGAGCAAGCGCAGATCGATCGACGCGCGGTCTTGCCGCGCCAGCCACATCTGGAAGCGCGGGTCGTACCAAAAATTGCCCTTGCTCTGTGGGAGGCGGTGTATCCAGCGGAGCAACTGCGTCAAACCAAAGCCAGGCAAGGACACGAGGCGGCCGTCGAAGGCCAGCGTTTCGTTGATGAGGGCGATGTCGGCATCGTCCCGGCGCGCGGGGTCGGCGTGCTGGTTCAGTGCCAGCACGGCCGTGGCGAGCCGGGCGTCGGTGAGCGCCAGGTATTGCTGGTAATGGCGTTCGCGCCGCCTGCCGGAATGCGTGCCCAGCGGATCTTGCTCCCGCTCGGCTGCCGCGGCCTGCCGATGCCGCTCGAGCAACTCAAGGCGGTTGCCCGCGACCACGCGCAAGGCCTCCTCGCCGAGTTCGTCATCGCGTGGCGGCTGCAGGGTTGGCGCGGGTGGCATCTCGGTCGCGCCCGCCTCGCTGGCCGCCCGCAGGCGCAACAAAGCACCTTCGATGGCTTGCCGCACAGGCCGGCTGGCCTCTTGCGCGAGGGCCGCGTCGAGCCGCGCGATGCTGTCCGGGCCGAGCGTCCGTCCCAGCAGATGCGCGGCGAGCACACGCTCGGCGCCGTCCCCTTCCGTGAGCGTTTGCGCCAGCAAATCTAACCTGCGCGGCGCGGGGATGCTTTCAAGATGGCGCGCGGCGGCATCGCGGACGGTCTTGTTGTTATCGACGGCAAGGCGCACGAGCAGCGCGGCAAACCGTGAGGCCAATGCCGCGACGCCGCCGATCGCGTCGGCCAGCAGCAAGCGCGCGCCAGCGGACAAGATCGCCGGCAACGATTCCACGCAGTCGCCGTTGGCAAGCATGTAGCCGGCCAGCGACCCGGGAGCGAGCAGGCGCTCGAGCGACGGGTCCGGATGGTGGGGCTCGGCGCCATCGCGCTCGAACACGATTTGCAGCGCGAGGGCGCGCGGCAAGCCGGCGCAGGTGAGCAGATTGTCGACCAGCACGACGTCCCAGTGCGGGCGTTGATCTGCGCGCGGGTCCGGGCGGACGCCATCGAAGCTCGTCGAAAGCGCATCGTTGACCAGATATAGAAGGTAGTCGGGCGCCGCATTGCAACGCCGGTCGAGCGACTTTCCCTGGTCGGCAGCCTCGAACAATTTCCCCAAACGCAGCAAAAGTTCGAGCGGCGGCGTTGCTTCGAGCTGCTGGTAAAAAACGCTGCGCGCCGAAAGGCTCGCTTTTGCCGCATCGAATTCATCGTCACTCAGAGCCCCTGCCAAGAGACAGGTCCCGAGCTTGCCCGGCCTGCCAAGCAAGATCCCCGCGCCGCCATCGAAACGTTGCAATTCCGCCAAAACGGACTCGGGCGCACCAGTGCAAACATAGGCCAGCGCGCGCTCGCGCAGCGCCGCGTCGAGTTTGCTCAGCCCCTGCAAACCGTCGCGCAGCAGGGCATTGCCATATGGAGCGGGCGCACCGCGCGCCCTATCGAACACCCCGACTAATTTCTTGAACATTCGTGTCCATTGCACTGTCAACAGTGTCCGAAATCATAAATGAAACAGGGTGCGCGTTCGCACTATATTTTGAACGGTACAATTACGCCAAGCCACTTTTGGCACAGGCAACAAGGAATAAGCATGCAAAGCAAAGCGCTCAAGGCCCCACTGACGGACGAAGAATACGAGAAGCTCGACGCCCTGCTTGGCGCGCCCGGCCATGGCGGGCGCGCGATGGATGTCTCGACACTGGAAGGTTTTCTGACCGCCGTCGTGATCGGCCCGACCCGCCTGACGCCCGAGCAATGGCTGCCGCGGGTGTGGGACAAGCAAGAAGGCACCACAGGCCCGAGCGGCACGGCCGAGGACATCGCCCTGGCGCAGACCTTGGTCATGCGCCACTACCACCACATGGCCGATTGGCTGGCGAAGGACCCGGGAAGTTTCGAGCCGATATTCGAGTGCGGACCCGAGTGGGGCATCACGCAGTGGTGTGTCGGCTTCCTCAAAGGAATGCAGATGGACAGCGCCGCGTGGGCCCCTCTGCTGGAGTCGCAGCCCGACTGGTTCGCCCCGTTCGAGCGCTTGGGCGCGAGCGAGGCGGCGTCGATGGGCGACGACGAGACGGAGCGCTGGATGGCCAGAGTCACGCCCTCGGTCATCCAGATCAACGGGCACTACGCCGAGCAACACCAGCCGAAGCGCAGCGCCGCGCGGGACGCGCCGAAAGTCGGCCGCAACGACCCATGCCCATGCGGCAGCGGCAAGAAGTACAAAAAGTGCTGCGCAACCGTGAGTTGACTCAAATTTTGTAACCGGGGTCTGACCCCGATTGCGAAATATTTCTTGCACAGCATAAATTTTTCGGCCCTAGCAAGGGCTAGGATTGTTGCGCATGGCTTCAATTTGGAAATTAATTTCACAAGTGGGGTCAGACCCCGGTTACGAAATTTGTTTCGTGGGAATCGCCTGGCAGGGGTGCGGGTTGCCACGTAAATTTATCTGGGTCAATGCAATGGCACGACCAGGCTCACGCCAAGCTGGCGGTACGCGTAGTTGGGATTGTCGATGACCCCGGCCGCGCTTCGGTAATAGCCGCCGTGTAGCACCAGCTTGCTGTCGCGCATGACCGTGGTCTCGGCGCGCGCCTCGGCCAGATACGATGCGCGCGAACCGACGCCATCGTTCTGCTCGCGCCCCGCCCCCAATGCCGCGCTGCAGTGCCAGCCGGCGCTGCGTTTGCGGATTGCCGCCACGCCAAGCCATTGGCGATATTCTTCGGGATTGAAATAGGCGCCGTAGACATCGGCCTTGCGGCTGCCGAAGCGGCGCAGGCGCAGCTGCGGTGTTTCAACCAGATCCGCCGAGGCCATCAGGTCGACGGCGGTGCCCGCTGCCGGTACGATGCGCCATGTCGCGTCGCCGATCGGCCGTAATTTATTTGCGACCCGAACCACGCCGGCCTCGATGTCGACACCGGCCAAATAATTTTGGCGAATCGACTATTTTGGAGCTCTTTGCGTTTGCACAAATGTGGCGATGTTAAGGAAGGTATCGGTCCAAATGGTGTCGCGGTTGGTCGACAGATACGCCAGCAGTTCCTCATGCGCCTGCCGCGACGTCGTCAGATAGTCGCCGCCCACGCCGTGAAAGGTCAGGTTCAACATGGTTCCTTGCGCGGCGGCGGCTTTGACCAGATCGATCAATTGCTTGCCGCTCATGCCAACAGGCGCGTGGACGTTCACGGCATGCAGGTCCAGCGCGGCCATCGACGGCGTGACAGCGCTGCCAGCGCCCGCCTTGATCGCGACGAAATCGTCTTTGATGGAGTCGAGGTAGTTCACGCCGCGCGCGCGCCGGTCGCCGCAAGGCGCGGTGAAGGTGCGGGCACGCTTGCCGTCGATGGCATAGAGCATCGCATTGGCGAGCAGGATCTGGTCCTTCATTTGCGCCACGCTGGTGCTCTCGAGGTCGCGGTGCGCCTGCACCCAGGCGCGGTCGGGCTGCGCGCCGGAGCACTGATGGAACAAGGTGTGGTTCCCCAGTTCATGCCCGCCCAGCGCGGCCGCGCGCCATTCCGCCATCCGCGCGCCAACCGACGGATTCGACAACTGCAGGTAAAAGCTGGCCTTCAAGCGATGCTTGTTCAGCGCGGGGATCGCGACGTCGAGTTGCGAGTCGAGCGCGTCGTCGTAGGCCAGGCTGACCGCCGCCTTGATGTTTGCGGGCCACTGGAACGACGATTGCGCCATCGCGGGGCCGTTCAACGTGAGCAGCGCGCAAACGAAGAACACCAACGACCGTTGAGATTGAATCCAGCACTGTTTCATTTGCCCGCCGCCTCGAAAGTTAACCGCACCATCATGCATTTTTGCATAGATAAGCCGCCTAATATTCAAAAATGAATTGCCCGGCGCGCTGCGATACCGACGGACTGGCCCCGCGCCTCCGAATCGTCGCTTGGATGGACGTATCATTATTGGTACATTGATTCACTATGGCGCCGCTGCTGGAAGTACGCTTCTACAAATTTGCGTACTGCCAAACGGCGAATGAAGTGAAGCATGCGTAGCGGTTACAGGAGGAACAAATGAATGCCCAAAATATCGGCAGCAGTTTCGACGACTTCCTTGCAGGCGGAGCAATGCTAACCAGCGCAACGGTCGTTGCCGTTAAGCGTGTGATCGCGTGGCAAATCGCGCGTGAAATGAGGGACCAGAAAATGACCAAGACGCGTCTCGCCGAGAAGATGCACACGAGCCGCGCCTCGCTAAATCGCTTGCTAGATGACAACGATTCCAGCCTGACACTTACAACCTTGGTCAGTGCCGCTGCCGCCCTCGGTAAGAAGGTGAAGATCGAACTTATCTCAGAATGAAAGTATAAATTCGACTCCTTCAAAATAGAAAACAAGCCACGCACTGTTGGCCATCATTGGGAGGCCTGCAACTAGCGGCCCGCCCCCCGCCCGCGCGCGGCGAGATCGACATCGAGATAGCGCCACACGGTCAGGTCGACCGGATGCCTCAGGTAGTTTTTCAGCCATGGCTGGCGGATGTCGGCCGAGATCGGGTGCGTCAGCGGAATCCACGGGTTGTACGCGTGAATCAGCTGGTTCATCTCGAAATACAGCTTGGCGCGCGGCGCGGGGTCGGGCGAGCGCCGCGCCGCCTCGAGCAGGCGGTCGTAGGCCGGCAACTTAAAGCGCGCGTAATTGGCCCGGCCCGCGTTCGGCCCGTACAGCAACTGGTAGAAATTATCCGCATCGGGAAAATCGGCGATCCAATTGGACTCGAACATCTGCACCTTCCCCAGCCGCGAGGCCTTGATGATCTCGCTCTTCTTGTCCGTCTTGAACACCACGCGCAGGCCGATCGCATTGAGGTTCTTGCGCCACAACTCGTCGCGCAGGCGCCCGCCCACGGTCGCTTCGCTGTGCATGGTCAGCGTCAGCGGCCCGTCGGGCCCGCGCCGGAAGCCGTCCGGGTCGCGCTTGCCGTAGCCAAAGCGGTCCAGCAGGCCGTTGGCCAGCGCGCGGTCGTGCGCAATCGGGCTGCGGTACGCCGGGTCGGCGCCGATCACATTGGGCGGCAGCGGCGACTCGGCCTTGAGCGCGAAGCCCTGCTTGAGCAGGCCGATGTCCTCGGCGCTGTCGTAGGCCAGCGCGATCGCGCGGCGCAGCGCCAGCTTGTCCTTGCTGTAGCCGCCCAGCACCGGGTCCTCCATGTTCATCCACATGTAATAGGTTTGCAGCACCGGAAAGCGCACCAGTTCCATGCCGCGCCTGACCAGCGCGTCCTTGAGTTTGCCGTCGCCGATGACCATGCTCGTCATCGACTCTGGCACCTGCTCGATGTAATCATATTGCCCGTCGAGGAAGCCGAGCATGCGGCCCTGGAACTCCTCGGCGATCTTCACCTCGACCCGGTCGACCAGCGGCAGCCGCCTGCCCTCGAGCGCGGCGCCGATTTTTGCCGCGCGCCCGCCCAGGCCGGGCGCGGCGCGGAACACCGCGTGCGAGTCCGGATTGGCCAGCAGCACGATCTTGTCGCTGCGCTTCCATTCGCCGACCATGAACGGGCCCGTGCCGACCGGATGGTTGCCCGCCTGCCCCGGATAGGCCTCGACCACTTCGCGCGCCATGGCGCCCGTGGCCGGCGTCGCCAGGTAGAACAGGAAATTGTTGTCCGGCGCCGTCAGGCGGATGCGCAGGGTGTAGCGGTCGAGCGCCTGCAGGCCGGCGATGCCGGTGTCGTAGCTGAACTTGCCGTCGGCCCCCTTGAGCGCGGCGTCGCCCGCGATCTTGCCCTCGAACATGGACAACCAGGGCGAGCGGATGCGCGGGTCGTACAGGCGCTTGATGCTGTAAACATAGTCGGCGGCGGTCAGCTCGCGCCGCGCGCCCTTGAACGCCGGATCGGGCGTGAAGACGATGCCGGGACGGATGCGGAAGGTGTAGCTGAGCCGGTCGGCGCTGACCTCGGGCAGCGCCACCGCCGTGTTGCCCTGCAGCGCGACGGGGCGCACCAGGTAGTCGTAGCGCAACAGCGGATCGAACACGTTCTCGACCAAACTCAGCGTGCTGATGTCGGACGCGGCCGCCGGGTCGATCCCGCTTTCGCTGGTGTTGATGTACACGCGCAGCGTTTTGTCGGCGGGCGCGGCGCTGTGGGCCGCCAAGGGCGCGGCCAGGCAGGCGGCGGCGAGCAGCCAGCCGGCGGTTTTGCAAACGTTTATTTTGCACACATTCAGTCTCATGGTCGGCACCATTCTAGAGCACCCGGCTGAAACTGCCGCGCACCCGGACCCGGTCGCCGCAATCGAAATGCCACCACTCGCTGTTGAGGCCGGTGAAACCCGCCTGCGTCATGGCCTCGCGCAACACCTGCCGGTTGGCCACCTGCGCCACCGTGAGCGCGCCGCGCGCGAGCAGCTCGGGTTCGAGCGCCGGATGGGCCAACTCGCTCATGTCGTCGAACGCGGTGCCCATGTCGAGCTCGCGGCCGTCCGCGCCCAGCAAGGTGATGTCGAGCGCCATCCCGAACGAGTGGATCGAGCCGCGCTCCGGGTGCGCCAGGTACATCTCGAGTTCGGTTCCCTTGAGCGCGTCCCACAACTGCTGCTGCACGCGCTGCGGGCGCAAGGCGTCGAGCACCAGCGCCGTGTGGCCGGGATGGTGCGCGGCCAACCAGGCGACCACCTTCTCGAGCGCGGCGGCGGCCTCGCGGTGCAGCCAGGCGCAGTCGAACGGCGAATACAGGTCGCGCCCGACAAAGTTGTTGGACGAGGCATAGCGCAGGTCGACCTCGATGCCCTCGATGCTCGAGAGGTGGCGGAAGTCGGGGTGGGAGCCGATGTTCTCGGCCGCGGGGGGAAGGGTCATCAGGGTCATCAGGGTCATTTGTCCAGACGCGCCCTGGCGGCCTCGCCGATGCAATTGGCCAGCGCGCGCGCCGCGTGCGACAGCGGCGAGCTGTTGGCCGTGAGTAAAAACAGTTGCACGGAAATGGTGGGCGCCCACGGACGGCACTGCACCTTGTCGCGGTCGGCCGAGGCGGCCGTGAACGGATCGACCACGGCCATGCCGGCGCCGGCCTCGACCAGCGAGCGGGCGATCTGGTAGGTCTGGACCACGGTGCTGAAGGTCGGATGCACGCCCTGGGCCTCGCACGCGGCGACCATCAGTTCTCCCAGCGGATCGTGTTCGGCGTGGCCGATCAGTTCGCCAAACAGGCCGTCGGCGCCGAGCGGTTTGGACGCCTCGTCGGCGCTCCAGCTGCGCGCCGGCGCGATCGCCGTCATCACGCCCTGGGCGATCGGTTCGGCCACGATGCCCGGATGGCAAGGGTCGCGCAGCGACAAGCCCAGGTCGGCCTCGCCGAGCCGCAGCGTGTTGACGATCTCGCTGGTGTGGTGGGTGGCAAGTTCGCAGCGCGTGGTGGGAAAATCGTGGCGCCAGTGCGTCATCGCGGCCGGCAGCACGCTGTTGGCCACGGCCGGCGTCGACACCAGCCGGATGGTCTCTACCGCGCGCCCCTTGAGGCTGGCCGCGAGGCGCCGGATGCCCTGCAGGTCGCGGTTGAGTTTTTCGGTTTCGATGAACAGGCGGTGCGCCTCGGGCTTGGGATAGAGCTTGCCGCGCACGCGCTCGAACAGCAGCATCCCCAGCTGCAGCTCGCAATGCTGGAGCACCTTGGTCACGGCCGGCTGCGAGATGTGCAGCACCTGGGCGGCGCCGCTGATGGTCCCGACCTGCATGATCGCGTGGAAGACTTCTATATGCCTCAGTCGCATCGGTTCAATCCTTAAGTGTAATCCCGTTTGCCCAGATCATAGCCGTTTGGGGGCCGCGGCGGTCAAGGCCTCGAGCATGGCCGCCGTTTCGGCGTCGGGCGCGCCGTCGATCGTGGCGGGCCGGTACTTCATCTGGAAGGCGCCGAGCACCGTGCGCGTCGGCGGGTCCAGTTCGCCCGTCTGCGGCACCGCGTAGCCGACCATGGCGAGCTGCTTCTGGAACCACGCGACGTCGGGCAATTGCTGATCGTAGCGCAGGCGCGCGTCGGCCACCAGCGCCGCGTCGGGCCATTTGACCAGGCCGGCCTTGGCGAGTTGGTCCCAAGGGAACAATTTGCCCGGGTCCTGCTTGCGCTGGGGCGCGATGTCGCTGTGGCCGAGCACGTTTTCGGGTGCGATCTTGTGGCGCTCGATGATCTGGCGCGACAGCGCGATGATCAGGTCGATCTGGGCCTGCGGGAACGGATACCAGACCCGCCCCTCGGGCGTGTCGGTGTAGCCCGGATTGACGATCTCGATGCCGACCGAACTCGAGTTGATATCGGTGAAGTTTTTCCATTGCGAGTTGCCGGCGTGGCTGGCGCGCTGGCTTTCGTCGACCAGCCCGTAGATGACCGGGTCAGCCCCGTCGCTGACCAGGTAGTGGCTGCTCACCTGCTCCTGGGTGAGCGTCTTGAGCGACGACGGAAAATTGCCCACCGTGTAGTGGAGGATCAGGAACTTGACGCGGCTGCCCTGCGAGGCGGCCGAATAACTGCGGTCGATCGGTGGGCTGGCGCAGGCGCCGAGCATGGCGGCCATGATGGCCGCGCACAAAATCTTGTTCATGCTGTTTCCTTCATGCTGCTGTTTCCATCATGCTGTTTCCTTCGTGTTGTCGCACATAGGGGGAGAGGGTTCGGGCCGCGCAGCGCGCGGCGGCCACATGGGCCCGTGCGGTGCTGTGGACCAGTTCGGTGGACGCGGGCAGCGCCTTGCGCATCGCCCCGAACAGCATGGGATGCAGGGCGGCGGCGCGCCCGCTGAGCACCACCGGGCGCGGCCCGTGGCGCGCCGCCAGCGCCAGCGCGAGGCGGGCCAGCTCGACGCCGGCGCCGCGCAAAATATCGGCCGCGGCCGGGTCGCTGTCGGCCGCCGATGCCACCGCCATGGCCAGCCGGCCGACCGCGCCGCGCTCCTGCGCATACATGAACCGGCGCGAATCGGCCCAGTCGCTGCCGCCCACATGCGCGAACACCGCGTGCGCCATGGGCGAGCCGCGCCAGCGGCCGGGGCATTCGTCCTCGGCGCGCCAGATGGCGCGCATCGCCTCGCGCGCGATCCAGTAACCGCCGCCGCCGTCGTCGAGCGCCACGCCGCGTCCGCCGGCGCGGTGCAAGGTGCCGGCGGTGTCGATGAAGGCGCCGATCGAACCGGTCCCCGCGTACACGAGGTAGCCCTGCCCGGGCCCGAAGTTGGCCGCATAGGCGATCTCGATATCGCTGCTGAGGGTGACGGCGTCGGGCGCGACGCCCAGCGCCTGCGCGAGCGCGCCGGAGATCGATTCACCGTCGCCGCCGAAGCCGGTCAAGCCGGCGCGCACCCGGCCGGGGCGGCCGTGCGGCGCCACCGCGGCGGCCAGCCGGGCCAACTCCGAGCGGAACTGCGCCCGCCCGCCCTCGTTTGAAAGCTGCAGGGCCGACAGGCCGGCGACATGGCCCTCGGCCGCGACCACCCCGTCGACGTCGGCGAGCGCCCAGCGGGTCTGGGTGCCGCCGGCGTCAATGCCAAGGCCAAGGCCGCGCTCTGGGTCTGGGTCTGGGTCGTGGGTGGAATCGGGCATGGGGGTTTCCGGCGGCGCCCTCAGAAAGGGCAATGACTAAATATACAAGGACACCCCGCAGCCCGATAATGAAAGCTCGCCGCATGCATATTCCGACAGGTTATGGCGCGGCGGGGCTGGCGGCCAGCGCCACCTGGACCCGCGCGCTTTCGACGCCGAGCCGGTCGAACGCGCTGACCACCACCGCTTGCGCCGGGCCGCGCGCGCCGTCATGGGCCACCAGCCATTGCGCCACCCCGGCCGGCACCAGCGCGAAACGCCACGCGCCGCCGTGCAGCGACCACACGCCATGGCGCAGGCCGGCGCGCGCACCGGCAAAGGCGAGCCGCAGCCCCGCCGCCTCGCGCCGCGCG
>NZ_PXWF02000305.1 GCF_003011895.2 Massilia glaciei
GGCCGGGGGCGCCGGCGGCGCGGCGCCGCTGACATCGACCAGGAACAGCAGCTTGCGCATGCGCTCCACGCTTTGCGTGATGGCGAGCAACAGATAGGTCAGGGCCACGGTGGTGCCCTGACTGCGCGCGGTCTTGCGCACCTTGCCCACGACCGCGTCGCACTGGTCGAGCATGACGAGCAGGTGGCGCGCGGCCTCGGGCGCGCCGTCGCCGCGCTCGAGCATGCGCGTGTAGGCGTCGAGGTAGGCGTAGGTCTCGATGTTTTGCATCAGGAACGGCGATTCGGCGTCCTCCATGCGCGGGTCGCTGCGCACCAGGCGCGGCTCGAGCCCGAGCGCGCCGATGCGGCACGACAATGTGCGGATCGCCTTGAGCATGCCCAGCGTGACCGAGCGGCGCGCGTCGCCGCGCGCGCCGGCCGGCGCCGCGGCCGCGGCCAGCACGTCGAACAGGGCGAGCCAGTCGGCGCCCGGCACGGCCCGGATCCAGCGGTAGTCCCAGGTCTGGTACAGCACCTGGTCGATGGCGTCGCTCAGGTAGACGTCGCCGAGCGCCGGCGGCAGGAAGCGGTAGGCGATGCGCGTCTTGAGCTCGGTGACGAAGCCGTCGTTCGAGAAGATCCCGGTGTCGGTGTAGACGCTGGCGTGGCGGCGCGCCACGAGCAGCGTGGTCAGGTGGCGGCGCAGCGCCAGCGCCAGCGCCGGGTTGGCGCCGAGCAGCGCGGTGAGCACGCGCACCTGCCCGATGGCGCCGCTGCGCACCCGCGTGCGCGGCGGACGCAGGCGCTCGACCAGTTCGACGAGGAGGTCGATGCGTTCGCTGTCGGGGTCGATGCGTTTTAAAATGGAAAGCATGGGCGTTTCTAGGGCGGCAATAATGAATGCCTGAGTGTACGCCCGGCACCGCCCGGAACTTTGTGCGGTGGCGAACAGAGCCGGCATTGAGTAGTTGTAAAACGACAAGTTATTACCGGCGGCGGCGCGCGCCGCGTTTCGGTTAAACTTGCGGGGCAACCATCACAGAGGACGGACAATGTATCTGACATACTTCAAAGGGCAGTGGGCCGAGGGCAACGTCGCGCTGTTCGGCGCCATGGACCACAGCGTCTGGCTCGGCTCGTCGGTGTTCGACGGCGCGCGCGCGGTGCGCGGCCACCTGCCCGACCTGCAGCTGCACCTCGAACGGGTGATCGTCTCGGCCGACAGGCTCGGTTTGCGCTGCCCGCTGACGGCGGCCGAGATGGCGGCGCTGGTGCGCGAGGGGGTGGCGCGGTTTCCGGCCGACGCCGAACTCTACGTGCGCCCGCTGGTGTTCGGCGCCGAGGGCTTCCTGATCCCCGAGCCCGGGCACAGCGGCTTCGCGCTGACCCTGTTCGACGCGCCGCTGCCCTCGTTCGCGGGCTTCTCGGCCTGCCTGTCGGAATTCCGCCGGCCCGACGCGAGCATGGCGCCGACCGACGCCAAGGCCTCGGCGCTGTACGCCAACTCGACGCGCGCGCTGCGCGAGGCCAAGGCGCGCGGGTTCGACAACCCCGTCATGCTCGACGGCGAAGGCAGGGTCGCCGAATTCGCGTCCTCGAACCTGTTCCTGGTCACGCCCGGGGGCGCGGTCGTGACGCCGGTGCCCAACGGCACCTTCCTGGCCGGCATCACGCGCGCGCGGGTGATCGGCTTGCTGGCCGAGGCCGGGGTGCAGGTCGAGCAGCGCGCGGTCGCGCCGGCCGAGCTCGAGACCGCGGTCGAGATCTTCAACACCGGCAACTACGGCAAGGTCATGCCGTGCGTGCGCTACGAGCAGCGGACGCTGGCGGTCGGCCCGGTGGCCACGCTGGCGCGCGACCGCTACTTCGCCTTCATGGAAGGGCAGTAGCGCAATGGTTGCGCAATCGCGCCATCGGCGCGCTATCGGGGTCTGACCCGGCGCCTGACCCCGATAGTGGAATTGAGTGGCCGTAGGTCAACGCCGCTGGTTCGCGCGGCTTTCAATCTGCCGCCTCGGCCGAAGGCGCGAAACGCGGTGTTCCCGAATGCAAAAAGCCACGGCCGCATCGCTGCGGTCGTGGCATTTGGCAAACCGCGCGCCGGGGCGCGCGGTGGCGGGCCGGTGATTAGCCCTGGTTGCCGCGCTCGGCGACGTAGATCTCGACGCGGCGATTGCGCGCGCGGCCGCTGTTGTCTTCGTTCGAGGCGATCGGGTCGCGCGAACCGCGGCCGTCGATCATGATGCGGTTGGGCGAGACGCCGCGCATGGCGAGGTAGTCGCGGGTGTTGGCGGCGCGGTCGATCGACAGCGGCTGGTTGATCGAATCGCTGCCGGTGCTGTCGGTGTGGCCGACGATGGTCACGGTGGTGGCAGGATTGTCTTGCAGCGTGTTGGCGAAACGCTCGAGCACGGGACGGAAGTTCGCCTTGATGTCCGAACGGTTGGTGTCGAACGACACGTCGCTAGGGATCTCAAGCTTGAGGCGGTTGTCCTGGGTCTGGGAGACTTGGACGCCGGTGCCGCGCGTTGCCATTTCCATTTCCTGCTTTTGCTTTTCCATGCGCTTGGACCAGATGTTGCCGATCAGCGCGCCGGCGGCGCCGCCGATGACCGCGCCCTTGGTGGTGCGCTCGCCGCCACCACCGCTGGTGGTGCCGCCCAGGATGGCGCCCAGGCCGGCGCCGATGCCGGCGCCGGTGGCGGTGCCGCGTTGGGTGGCCGACATGTCGGCGCAACCGGTTGCCGCGAACGCCAGGACGACGGCGCCGATGATGGATTTGGTGATGTTTTTATGCATGAGAAACTCCTAAAAGTGTTGTTGAGTGATCCGTTTCGCCGTCACCCGGGTGGGCCGGCATGACCGCGAAAGGGATCGGTCTGGAATCTAAGTATAAGTTAATTATAAATATTTCTGGGCCGCCGCGCACGGGACGCTGCGACAGGCTGCTAGATGCCTCTGCCGCTGATCAGGCGCACCAGAACCATGATGACCGCGACCACGATCAGGATGTGGATGAAGCCACCGACGGTGAACGAGGTGACCATCCCGAGCAGCCACAGGATGAGGAGTACGACGGCGATTGTATAAAGCATGATGGATGTCCTTTTATTGGATTTTATGGAAACTTGGGGGCAAGTTGATAAGTTCAGTATGCTTCGTTGCTGCCCGAGGTTCTGTACGCTGACGTACATTGCTCAGATTTATTTTTTGTGTCGCGCAGGCCGGGAATCCAACCCATGAAACCGATCAGGCCGACGCTGCCGATCAAGATCGACACCATCCCGCCCGCAATCAGGAACACCACGTCCTGTGCCTGCAATTGCGAGGTCGCCGTGGCGCCCGCGGCCGTGCTCAGGCCGAATCCCGTGACGAAGAGTCCCCAAATGATGATGCCGATCCAGGCTTGGCTGTTCATGGTGTTCCTTGTGGTTTGTGTCCCGCCCTGACTTGAGCGTGAGACCATTTTGACCCGGGCTCGACGGTAAGACCGTTCGCTGCCGCACATTGATTAAATGAAAAAAACGCCGTTGGAAAATTTCCACACGGCGTTTTGGGGGGGGCGGCGCGGGCCGCGGGCGCCTTAGCGCAGCGAGCGGATCGCGCCGTCGACGATGCGCACGCGGTCGCCGTCGCCCCATGCGGGGGCGGCGTCCTGGTTGAAGGTGCGCGAGCTGCCGTCGTCGAGGCGGACCCGGATTTCATAGCGCGTGGTCGCCTTCATGTTGCCTTCGACCTGGTTGCCGATCATGGCGCCACCGACCACGCCGGCGACCGTGGCCACCTTCTTGCCGCTGCCGCCGCCGACCTGGTTGCCCAGCAGGCCGCCGAGCAGGGCGCCGCCGACCGCGCCGACCCCGCTGCCCTGGGCCCGCGTTTTGATCGCGCGGATCGATTCGATATTGCCGCAGTTGCGGCAGCTGTTGCGGACCGGCTCGGCCGCGGCCAGCTGGACCGGCGTGTTGCGCAGCGGCTTGGCCGGCTTGGGCGCGGGCTTTGGCGCGTACTGGGTGCGCGGCGCCTCCTCGTATCGCGGCTGCGGCTGCGCCTGGTGGGGCGCTTGCGTGTTCTGGGCCAGCAACTGTTGTTGCGGCTGCTGCAACTGGCGGCTGTCGCTGGCCAGCGCGCCGCGGTCGGCGGCGGTCAGTTCGCCGCCGTTGTTGCCCTTGGAGGAGGGCAGCCAGCCCATGATCGCGGCGGTGCCGACCAGGCAAAAGATCAGGACGGCGATCGCGGCGGCGATCATCAGGGGATGCGGGGCGGCGCGGTGGGACTGCGTGCTGGTGGTGTTCATGGCTATTCCTTTTGGTTTGAATTGTTTTTGATTGCTGCGCGGGTTTTGTTGTGCGTTGTTTTTGGGCGCGCGCAAGCGCCGCCCGCGGACTGCTTGCTCAGCAGTGGTCCGATGGGGGCATTGTCCCCGTGCGCAGGCCGGGCTTCCGTGCGTCACCGTACATACTTTGGCCTTTATTGCCGCTACGCTGCCTTATCGGTGCGCACCGCTTTGCGTGCGTATCTAAACCATTGGTCACTTCCCATGCCCCAACTTCGCCCCCCATTCCGCGCCGCCATGCGCGCCCCCCACGGAAGGCACCGATGAACAATGTCGCCGTCCCTCCCGCCGCGCTGGCGCAGCACGAGGGCAACCGCCTGCTGGCCGCCCTGCCGGCGAGCGAGCTTGCCCATCTGACCGAGCTGCTCGAGCCGGTGCAGCTCGACATCGGCGCCGTGCTGTGCGAACCGACCGATGCGATGCCGTATATTTATTTCCCGCACGACAGCCTGATTTCGCTGCTGGCCGTGGCGGAGGGGCGCATGACGCTCGAGGTCGGGCTGGTCGGGCGCGAGGGCGTGCTCGGCGCCACCGTCGCGCTGGGCCACCAGATGGCCCAGGTCAGGGCCGTGGTCCAGCGCCCCGGGCGCGCCAGCCGCATCGGCAGCGCCCAGTTCCGCAACGAGTTCACGCGCAACCCGGCGCTCCAGCGCGTGTTGTACCGCTACACCGACTGTCTGCTCGCGCAGGCGATCCAGATCGCCGTGTGCAGCCGCTTCCATGTGCTCGAGGCACGGCTGGCGCGCTCGCTGCTCGTCACGCGCGACCGCCTGCAATCCGACAAGTTCCACCTCACGCACGAATTCCTGGCCCACGCGCTCGGCGTGCGCCGCGTCGGCGTGACCAAGGCGGCCAGCGCGCTGCAGCAGCAGGGCCTGATCATCTACAGCCGCGGCAACATCGAGATCCTCGACGTGCCCGGCCTCGCCGCCGCCTCGTGCAAGTGCTACGAGATCGTCAAGGAGGCGGGCGAGGACGCGCTCGCCACCGCCTTCGTCTAATCCCCTTCGCAACCGCCGGCGCGCAGCCGGCGGCGCGCCACTCCCCCCTCGATCCCTCAAGCACGAACGCAACTGCCGATTCTTTCACGCCCGCCGCCCACGCGCGCCGCCCACGCCCGCGGCAGCGCGCCGCGGACGGCAAAATGCCCCGGCCAGCGGGGCACTTTGCCGTACCCCGCCGCATGGGCGGGGCGGGACGCTTACTTCAGGCGCAGGTCGTTCTTGACCGATTTGACGCCCTTGACGCCGCGCGCCACGGTCGAGGCGGTGGCGATGCTTTCCGGCGCCTTGACGAAGCCGCTCAGCTGCACGACGCCTTTGAAGGTTTCGACGTTGATCTCGGCGACCTTGAGCGTTGGCTCGCCCAGGATTGCGGCCTTGACGGCGGTCGTGATCAGCGAGTCCTCGACGTATTCGCCGGTGCTTTCGCGCTTGTCGGTGGCGGCGCAACCGACCAGGGTGGTCAGCATCAGGGCGGCGATCAGGGTCGAAACGATTTTCACGTTTTTCATTGTGGTTTTCCTCGAGGGTAGGTGGGTGTTGCTCATGCTTGTGCAGTGCTTGCGGCGCGGGGCATTTCCCGCACCGATGAACCAATAGTAGGGTCCGCCTAGCTCATGGGTCTGTACGGAAGCGCACACAGTTTGCCAAAGTTGCATTTCCGTGGCATTGGCCGGCCAGGGAGGCCGCCGGGCTAGGGGCGGCCGGCCGGCGATCCCAGGTCCCGAGCTTCCCGAATCCGACAGCGTCCTAGGAGCCTGTCGGACTTAGGATCGTCGGCTGCAAAAAGTGCTGGACGGTCCATATTTCGCCGCTTTCTCGGCCAATAGCTCGCTTTTGGCACTGCGAAATCGCCAAAATCTGTCCTCGTCCAGCGTTTTTTTGCCTCGACCGTTTCGCTTCGACTCCCTAAGTCCGCCAGGCTCCTAGCGCCTGGCGCGTTTGCCCGGCGCCGGCGCGACCGGCTTGACCTTGGCCTCGGCCAGCATCTTGCCGCAGTTGCTCTCCTGGCCCGGGCCCGTGTTCACCAGGGGCAGCAGGGCCGCCAGCGGGGCGGCCAGCGCGGCCAGCGCCACGGCGCCGCCGGCCTTCATCGCCAGCACGCCCTTGTCGACCTTGACCGTGGGCGCGCTGAACGGGCCGCGCACATACA
The DNA here is from genome assembly GCF_003011895.2 of Massilia glaciei. Classification (GTDB taxonomy): domain Bacteria; phylum Pseudomonadota; class Gammaproteobacteria; order Burkholderiales; family Burkholderiaceae_D; genus Telluria_A; species Telluria_A glaciei. Next base: position 6,469 of record NZ_PXWF02000305.1, read on the forward strand.
GCGGCGCGCGCAGCGAGAAGATGCGGATGTTGCGCGTCTCGGGCCGCAGCGTCAGGTCGAGCCGCTCGGTGGCCAGGTTGATGGTGCCGTCGGCCGTGATCAGCGCCTCCTCGGTGTCGACCACGAACACGCGCGTTCGCATGACGCCGTCGCGCACGTCGAAGTCGGTGACCAGGCAATTGAGCTTGACGGGGCGGTCGCCGAACATCTTGGTGAGCACCACGTTGCCGATGTTGAGCCCGGCCTGCTCGAGCAGCAGCTTGCTCACCGTGCCCTGGCTGACCGTGGCCTTGATCTCGCCGTTGGCGCCGGCCAGCAGCGAGGCCACCGAATTGCCCACCGCCGACAACTGGGCGTCGCCGTTGATCTTGCCGACCGTGGCCTGCAGCTTGTCGATGGTCGGGAACATCTGCTTGAGTTCGAGCCGGCGCGCCGAGACCTTGGCCTTGGCCTTGATCGCGTTCTTGCCCTGGCGCCCGCTGCCGTCGAGTTCGATGTTCGACACCAGGGTGCCGCCGGCCATGTCGAAGCGCAGCGGCGCGAGCGTCATCACGCCGTCGATGAGCCGCAAATGGGTCGACAGTTTTTTGATCGGCAATTGCTTCTCGCGCACGATGCGCGCGGCCGCGAACTTGACGTCGACGTCCATCGCGCTCCAGCGCTCGGTGCGGAACTTTTCGACCGGCAGCAGCTTGCCGCCCGGTTGCACCGGGGCCGCCCCGCGCTTGGCCTTTTTCGCGTTCGAGTCGGCGCCGACGAGCGGGCCGAGGTCGCGGAACTGGAGCAGGTTCGAGACCACCTCGCCGCTGAGGCGCCCGCGCGGCTTGCCCGACTCGAAACTCAGTTTGCCGCCGATGTCGCTGCCGCCGACCTTGCCCTTGAATTGCTGGTAGATCCAGCGCTGCTTGCCCGGCGTGAGCTGCGCGAGCAGCCGGCCCTCGGTGCGGTAGGGCGGGGTCTCGGGCAGCAGCAGCCCGGTCAGCGGGTACAGGTGGGCCATGCTGGCGCCGCTCAGCCTGAGCTGCATGTCGAGCGCGGCGAGCGCGGTCGGCTTGGTCAGCGTGCCCTCGATCCCGATCCGGGTGCCGCCCATGCGCACGTCGGCCTGCAGCGGGAAGGGCGCGGTTTGCTGCTTGAGCGAGAGCACGGCGCCGGCCTTGCCGCTGCCGCTCATGGGCGCGCCGTTGTAGGTGCCGCGCGCGGTCCAGCCCACGCCGTAGGTCTTGTCGCCGCTCAGCGTGTCGAGCCGGGCGGTGATGTCGGCCTTCTTGATCGCGTCCTTCAGGTGCACCACGCCCTTGGTGAAGACCACCTGTTCGAGCTCGAGCCGCCAGGGCGAATCCTTGTTGGCCGGCTTGAAGGTCCAGTTGTTGCTGCCGTCGGCGCGCCGCCGCAGCGCGACCACGGGCGCCTCGAACCGCAGTTGCGGGATCGAAATGCGTTTGTTGAGCAGGCTGAACGGGTTGAGCGAGAACGAGAACTGTCTGACGCTGGCCATGTCGCCGGCCCCCATGCCGTCCGGATTGCCCACGTGCACATCGCGCGCCACGAGGTGCGGCCACGGGATCGCGTCGCGCCAGCCCGTTTCGCCGGGCACGGCGGGCAGCGCGGTCTTGTCCCAGGTCAGCGTCAGCGGGCCGGCGATCGTGAACGGGCGGCCGATCGCCTCGCTCGTCTTGGCATTGAGCCAGGGGCGCGCCTTGTTCCAGTCGTAGGTGAGCAACACCACCAGCGCGACGGCCGGCACGGCCACGGCCACGCCGGCCGCGCCCAGCAAGATCTTGGCGCGGCGCGACAGCGGTTTGCGCGGCGGGGCGGGCGCGGGCGCGGGCGCTGGGGCCGGCGCTGGGGCCGGCGCTTCGGTCTGGTCCATGGAGGTCTTTCTATCTATATGGGTTCGTTTGGGCCGAGCTTAGCGCAAAGCGGCAACGGTATACGTTCGCTGCCGAACATAGTGGCCGCGGGAAAGAATGATTAGTTTGCCTATGTGCGTCAGCGAACCGAGCGGGACAAAATTTCAGCCTATAAAGGTATTGTCACTTAACACTTAAATGGGGAAATAAACATGACTACAGAATTCAACAAACAATTGATCAAGGCACTGTGCGGCTCGGTCGTGCTGACCTTGGCGGCATGTTCGAGCCCGCAAAAAGCGCCGGCCTCGGCCGACGTGGCCGTCTCCAACAGCGCCGTCGCCAACGCGGTCAGCGCCGGCGCCGCCGACCTCGCCCCGATGGAGCTGATGGCGGCGCGCGAAAAGATGATGCGCGCCAACCAGGCGCTGGCGGCGAAGGACTATGCGCTGGCGCGCGAACTGTCGGCCCAGGCCGAAGTCGACGCCAAGCTGGCGCAAAGCAAGTCGACCTCGGCCAAGGCCAACGCCGCTGCCGATGCCCTCAACGCCGACCTGCGCCTGCTGCGCGTCGAAGTCGAGCGCGCCAACCGCCCGCAATAATCCATGTCCGGCCCCCTTGCGGGGCCGGCAGCGCCGGCGCCCGCGCCGCGCCCGAAACGACAACGCCAACACCAAGGAAAACACCATGAAAAATCCATTTTTGAAATCGGCCATCTTTTCCGCCGTCATCCTGCTCGCCGCCTGCAGCTCGACGCCGCCAACGACCACCCTGCTCGACCAGGCGCGCAGCGACTTCGTCATGGCCAACAACAACACGCGCGTGTCGACCTACGCCCCGCTTGAATTCAAGCAGGCGAGCGACGCCCTCGAGGCGGCCAACGCCGCCTCGGCCCGCCGCGACAGCCTCGAGCAGATCGACAAGCTGGCCTACCTGGCCAAGCAAAAGATCGCGATCGCCCAGGAAGTGGCGAGCCGCAAGGCGGCCGAGGCCGAGATCGCCGGTGCCGGCGCCCAGCGCGACCAGATCCGCCTCGAGGCGCGCACCGCCGAAGCCGAGCGCGCGCGCCTGGCCGCCGCCAACGCCCAGGCGCAAACCGCCGACGCCCAGCGCCAGACCGCGGCCGCCGAGGCCATGGCGCGCGAGGCGCAGGCGCGCACCGCCGCGCTCGAAGCCCAGATGGCCGACCTGCAGGCGAAGAAGACCGAACGCGGCATGATCGTCACGATCGGCGACGTTCTGTTTGCCACCGGCAAGTCGACGCTGACCCAGGGCGGCATGAACAATGTGCGCAAGCTGGCCGACGTGCTCAACCAGAACACCGACCGCAGCGTGCTGGTCGAGGGCTTCACCGACAGCGTCGGCTCCGACGCCGCCAACCTCGATTTGTCCGAGCGCCGCGCAGCGGCCGTGCGCGACGCCCTGTTGTCGATGAGCGTGGCGCGCGAGCGCATCGCCATGCGCGGCTACGGCGAGGCGCATCCGGTTGCCGGCAACGACAACGACGGCGGGCGCCAGTTGAACCGCCGCGTCGAAATCGTGCTCTCGAACCCGGGCCAGCCGATTCCGCCGCGCTGACCGGCGCCGCGGGCGCGACGCGTCCGCGCGGTCGATCGCGTGCCATAGCATGGCGCACGATTGTTGAAAGACAGCGGGCCGCGGGCGGGCCCGCTTAAACTCTGTAGCACCCGGTATGTAGCAACCAGCTGCCTGCTTCACTCAATTACTTACTTTAGGGAGTCCACCATGCACGAAACCACCCACTTCACCGGCAACGGTTCCACCAGCACCAGCGAGCTCAACGGCAGCATCACCGCGGTCCAGACCGACGTCAAAACCCTGGTGCGCGACGCCCAGTCGCTGCTCACCGCCGCCGCCGCCCTGACGGGCGAAAAGGCCGACGACATGCGCGCGCGCGGCATGGCCATGCTCGACACGGCGCTCGACAAGGCCCACGTGGTGCAGGGTCAAGCCATCGTCAAGGGCAAGGAACTGGCGCACACGGCCGATGTCTATGTTAAGGACAACCCATGGCGCACCATCGCGGCCGCCGCCGGCGTCGGCCTGTTGGTCGGCGTCATCCTGGGCCGCAAGTAACCGTCTTCGGAGATACCATGGACAAAACGACTGCAGCGGTGCACGGCCCGGGGCCCGGCCTCATAGTCGGCGTCACCGGCCTGGCCAAAAACGTCTTCGGGCTTGTATTGTCGCGCATGGAGCTGGCCGCACTCGAATTGTCCGAGGCGCGCAACCACGCCATGGCCTTGATGGCCGTGGCCGCGCTGGCCATCCTGTCGGCGTGGTTCGCGCTCGCCTACGGCACCGTCATGATCGTCGCGCTGGCCTGGGAGTCCATGGGCTGGCGGATCCTCATGATCATGTTCCTGGTGTTCCTCGTCCTCACGGTCGGGCTGTTGCTCAAGGCCGTGTCCATGCTCAAGGAAGGCAAGCTGCGCCTGCCCGAAACCATGAACGAACTTAAAAACGACCGCGAAATGCTGCTCTGAGGGGCGCCGACAGGCGGCCGACAGGCGGCCAATAGGCGGCCAATCGGCGGACAACAGGCGGACAACAAGCGGTCAAGCGCACAGGAGCTGGGTATGCAACACAATCTGACAAAACCGAACGACAAGGAGGCCGCGCTCGCCGAGCGCAAGGCCAAGCTGTTGCGCCAGGGCGAACTCTACCGCGTAGGCATCGTGCATTCGCGCGCCCACCTGCGCAACGAGTCGCGCCCCGAGGCGATCATGCATGCCGCGTTCGAGCACGCGACCCACGCGGTGCGCTCGCGCCTCGACGGCCTGCTCGCCCCGACCGGCATGAGTGTGGCCGCGATCATGCCGTACGCGGCGACGATCATGGGCTTCATCTCGCGCCGCCGGCTGATCAAGCCGGCCATCGGCTTGGTCGCCGTTGCCGCCGGCTTGGCCTGGTACTTGCAGCGCCGGCGCGCGCGGGCGGCATACACGTACTGACCCGCATGCCAGGCGGCATGCACGCGCCGTCCGAAGCGGCGCACCGAACGCCGGCCCGCCGAGGGCCGTGTACCGGTCGGTCCTGAAGGGCATTTTTATGGTGGGGCTTGAGCGGCGTCGCAATCTCTGATTCGGCGCCGTCTTTTTTTATCCGTCTCCATTTTTGCTTGTTGCCATTTTTTTTCCATTTTTTGTCGCGCATCGCCCCGGGCGGGCGCGCCGTTCGCAGGATCCGTATGCAGTCCGACAGCACTCCCGAAATCAACACCGACAACAAGCTCAACCCGCGCAAGCTGCGCATCGTGCTCGTGCTGCAAGGCGGCGGCGCGCTCGGCGCCTACCAGGCCGGCGTCTACCAGGCGTTGCACGAACACGACCTGGTGCCCGACTGGATCGTCGGCACCTCGATCGGCGCCGTCAACGCGGCCCTGATCGCCGGCAACGAGAAGGCCAACCGCCTGCAGCGCGTCAAGGCCTTCTGGGACCTGACCGCCCACCACGACGCGCTCGACATGGCAACGGTGGGCGACCGCCAGCGCCGCGCCAACATCTGGCTCAACACGCTCGACAGCTTCGTGCGCGGCATTCCCGGCTTCTTCCTGCCGCGCTGGTTCAGCGGCTTCGCGATGGGCCTGCCCGTCGCGCCCGAGCAGGCCTCGTTCTACGACACCTTGCCGCTGCGCGACACGCTCGAGCAACTGGTCGACTTCGACTACCTCAACGCGCCCGGCGGCATGCGCCTGACGGTCAACGCGGTCAATGTGTGCACCGGCGAACTGGCCCACTTCGACAGCCTGGCCGGCGACCTGTGCGCCGACCATGTGCGCGCCAGTTGCAGCCTGCCGCCGGCGTTCGCCGCCACGCGCGTGGGCGAGGACCTGTACTGGGACGGCGGCCTGTATTCCAACACCCCGCTCGAGTCGGTGCTCAAAGAATTGCCTCCGGGCGACACGCTGTGCTTCATGGTAGACCTCTGGAGCGCCCAGGGCCACGCCCCGGCCACGCTCGACGAGGTGCAGACGCGCCAGAAAGACGTGATGTTCGCCTCGCGCTCGAAGCGCCACATCGCCGACTACGTGAGCACCCACGAACTGCAGCGCAAGCTGCGCGAGCTGCACGCGCGCCTGCCGGCGTCGGCGCGCACGCCCGACGACGCGGCCGCGCTCGCCGCGCTCGGCTGCGACAGCACCCTGCACATCGTGCGCCTGGCCTACACCGGGCACGACTGGCACATGGCGGCCAAGGACGTCAATTTCTCCAAGGGCTCGATCGAGTGGCGCTGGGACCAGGGCTACCGCCACGCGCTGCGCGCGCTCGGGCATGCGGGCTGGCTCGCCGAGGTCAGCGAGGACACGGCCGTGGTGGTGCACGAACTGCCCGAGGTCGAGGCGGCCGGGCTGTCCTAACCGGGCTACCCAAGCCCGGCGGCCTCCTTGACCCGATAAAAGCGCGCGGCAATAAAAAAACCCATCGGCACTGACAGTGTCGATGGGTTTTTTTTGCCGCTTCGTATTACAGGCGGCCGGTCAGCAGCAATACGATCAGGACGATCACGAGCACCGTGGTGATGCCGGTCGGCCCGTAGCCCCATTTGCGGCTGTGGTTCCAGGTTGGAAGGACGCCGATCAGCGCAAGAATGAGGATAACAAGCAGAATGGTTCCCATGGGGAGCTCCTTAGTGATGGTCCAGCTGAACGGCGTTCAGTGGAAAAAACCTGGCCGCCGGCGCTTTGCGGGCGCCGGCGGATTATGGCGGTTCGTTGGTGCGCGCGCAAAGGCGCGCGCGGTCAGGCATTGGCCTGGCGTTGGCCTCGCGTTGGCCGGCGATCAATAGCGGTAGACGCGGCCGTCGACGACGCGCACGCGGTTGCCGATGCGCAGGTCGTACACGCTGTCCTGCACGATGGTGCGGTAGTCGCCGTTCTCGAGGCGGATGCCGATCTGGTACATGTCGCGGCCGCCGCCATTGCGGTTCGCTTCGATCTGGTTGCCGACCAGCGCCCCGCCGACCGCGCCGACGGCGGTGGCGATTTTCTTGCCGTCACCGCCGCCGACCTGGTGCCCCGCGAGGGCGCCGACCATGCCGCCGACGATGGCGCCGGCGCCGCTGGTCTGGCCGGGGCCGCGCGTGACCTGGATCGAATCGATGGTGCCGTAGCCCATCGAGCTCGACACGGGCGAGTTGTAGGCGCCGTTGTTGTACGGGTCCGTGGAATTGCTGGCGCAACCACTCAGGACTGCGGTGCTAGCGATGATCAGTGCGGCGATGGTGTGGGTCGATTTCATGTTGTTCTCCTAGCAAAGTGTGACTTCAGGATAATCAGCAACATTTTTTGGGTCTGTGCGCTGCCGCACAATTGCTCAAGTGATCGTGATTGCCGAAAATAATTTTTGATTCCCCGGTTGGACAGGCGCCAGTGTGCGTTTTCCCGGCTTTCTGGCCAGGCGTGGCGACGCGGGCCGCATTCTGATAGGAGGAACAACAACGCAGGAAGCCGGAAAGCTGTGCAATCGCGCCTTTAGAGGCGCTTTTTGTCGGAAACCCAAACGGATGTTCGTCAGCGTACAGATCGACACAATGTTTCCACGTAAAACTATGTCTGTCGCAAGCACTGCTAATAGGAACACCCGCACATGAAAATCCTGATTGCCATCCTTTTCGGCGCCGCCGGCGTGTTGGGCGCCAGCCAAAGCCTGGCTGCCGCCACGCCGGCGGCGAAGGCCGCGTACCACCAGGCCCGGGACGCCGCGGCGGCCGAGTATGCGCTGGCGCGGGCCCGCTGCAAATCGCTTGCCGGCAACCCGAACGCGGTCTGCGAGGCCGAGGCCAAGGCGCAGCGCGTGCGCGCCGACGAGGAGGCGACCGCCTTCTACAAGAACACCTTGAAGGCCTACACCACGTCGCGGCTGCGGATCGCCTCGGCCACCTTCGAGCTTGACAAGGTCAAGTGCGCGGCCCTGGCCGGCAACGAGCGCGACGTCTGTGTCAAGCAGGCTAAGGCGACGTTGATCGCCGCCCACGCCGATGCCAAGGCCGACAAGAAGGCGATCGAGGCGCGCGCCAACGCCCGCGACGACAAACGCGACGCCGACTACGCGGTCGCGAAGGAACGGTGCGACGCCTTCTCGGGCGTGCAAAAAGATAATTGTGTATCGGCTGCGAAAGCGCAGTTTAGTCAGTAGTCCCCCTGTTTACCGCTTCACCATGTAGCAGCGCATCTTGCGCACCTGATCGACCGATCCGGTTGACCACATTGTTAGACCACTAAGGAGTTTTACCATGAAAACATCACAACGCCTCGCCACCATGCTGTTCGCCGCCTCGCTGCTGGGCACCCTGGGCGGTTGCGCCGCCACCGATACCCGCGAAGGCACCGGCGAGTACATCGACGACACCGTCATCACCGCCAAGGTGAAGGCTTCGATCTTCAACCAGCCATCGCTCAAGGCGACCGAAATCAACGTCGAAACCTTCAAGGGCGTGGTCCAGCTGTCGGGCTTCGTGCGCGACGCCGCCGACGCCAGCCTGGCCGGCACCATCGCACGCGGCATCAAAGGCGTGACTTCGGTCAAGAACGACATCCGTGTAAAGTAAAATAGGCGGCCGCATCCGCCTTTTTCCTGGCCGGCCGGCATGGCCGGCCATATTTTTATAAAGAACACCATGCAGCTCGCCGATACCAAAGTTGTGCCCGCCATCCCCGGGGCCGCGCCGGCCCCGCCCGACGGCCCCATCTTGGACGAGCCGGTCGCGGCCGGCGGAGGCGCCGACGGCGCCGACGGCATCGACCCCAACACCGGGTTGCCCGCGCAGCTGCTGCGCTTCCCGATCCACGTCAACGCGCGCGGCATAGCGCTCGGCATCATTGCCACTGTCGTCTTTCTGTACGCGCTGCAATGGTCGCAAAAATTTCTGGTGCCGCTGTTGCTCGGCATCTTCATCGCCTACACGCTCAATCCGGTCGTCTCCTGGCTCGAACGCTGGCATGTCAAGCGCGCCTATGGCGCGACCCTGGTGACGGTGGCCATCCTGGTGCTCGGCGCGGGCGTGATGCACCGGGTGCAGGGCGAATTCTTCAACATCATCGACGAGTTGCCGACGATCACCCAGAAGGTGACGCGCATGCTGGGCAAGGCCTCGGGCGGACAGCCGAGCACGATCCAGCAGGTGCAGAAGGCCGCCGCCGAGATCGAACAGGCGACCGCGAACGCGGGCGCGCTGCCGGACCCGCGCCGCGCCGCGCGCAATAAGCCGCCCGTCGACGCCCCGGGCGCGAGCAGTTTCAAGGTCATGGATTGGGTGCTGGTCGGCTCGATGGGCCTGATCACCTTCGTCACGCAGGCGACCATGGTGGTGTTCCTCGTGTTCTTCCTGCTGCTGGCGGGCGACACCTTCAAGCGCAAGCTCGTCAAGCTGACGGGGCCTTCGCTGAGCAAGAAAAAAATCACGGTCCACATCCTCGACGACATCAACACGTCGATCCAGCGCTATATGTTCATGCTGCTCGTCACCAACCTGTTGCTGGCGTTGATGATGTGGATCGCGCTCACGGCGATCGGCCTGCAGAACGCTGGCGCCTGGGCGATATTCGCCGGGCTGATGCACATCATGCCGTATTTCGGGCCGCTCCTGATCACCTCGGCGACCGGCCTGGTCGCCTTCATGCAGTTCGAGTCGCTGCAGATGGTGGTGCTTGTGGCCGGCGCCTCGCTCGCGATCGCGACCGTGGTAGGCACCTTCATCGCGACCTGGATGACGGGGCGCATCGCCCGCATGAACCCGGCCGCCGTGTTCGTGAGCCTGCTGTTCTGGGGCTGGCTGTGGGGCATGTGGGGCTTGTTGCTCGGCGTGCCGCTGGTGGTCGTGCTCAAGGTCGTCGCCGAGCGCGTCGAGGGCATGGAAGTGGTCGCCGAGCTGCTCGGGGAATAGGCCCGCCGCGAGCAGGCGCGCCGCCGGCCTAAGGCGGAGGAGGGCCGAAGCCGCCCTGGTCAAACCGCGTCCCGCCCCGCGTGCCTTGGTGCGCGCATCGCGCCAGGGCCGCCGGCGCGCGCAAGCAAACCAAGCGTATTGAAACCGCGCTATTTCAAACGACGGGTTCAAACGACGGGTTCAAACCACGGGTTCAAACCACGGGTTCAAACCACGGGTTCAAACCACGGGTTCAAACCACGGGTTCAAACCCAGCGTTCCAAACCACGCGTCCATACCACCCGTGTTAAAACCCCGCGTCCATATAACCCGCGTTAAAACCACGCATCCAAACCACGCCTATTCACACCACGCGTATCGGCACCATTTCGCAGATATTATTTGAGCACCGCCTCGGCCGGCTTCGCATGTTCGGTGTTGCGCAAGCTGCCCATCTGCATCGCGTACTGGCGCGCGAATTCGGCGCCGAGGAAGAATATCTGGGCCGAGTAGTAAACCCACAGGAGCAGGGCGATCAGCGATCCGGCCGCGCCGAAGCTGCTCGCCACGCCGCTGTTGCCGATGTACAGGCCGATCGCGAACTTGCCGACCGTGAACAGGGCCGCCGTGCCCAGGGCGCCGACGATGACGTCGCGCCATGCCAGCCTGACGCGGGGCAGCAACTTGTAGATCACCCCGAACAGCACCGCGATCACGCCGAAACTGATCGCCGAGGCCACCCACGACAGCAGCACGGTCGCGTCCTTCCACAAGCCGCTGACGAAGTTTTCGAACACGCCGAGCGCGGCGCTCACGACCAGCGAGACCATGAGCAGGAAAGCGAGCACCAGCACCACGCCGAACGAGAGCAGGCGGGTGCGGATCACGTCCCACCAGTTCGCCTCGGGCGGCGCGGGCATGCCCCAGATATCGTCGAGGCTCATTTTCAGTTCGGCGAACACGGTCGTGGCGCCGAACAGCAGCAACGCGGTCGCGATGACGGTGGCCATCAGGCCGGTCTTCTCGTTGCTCGCGCCGGCCAGCACCAGTTGGATCGCCTCGGCGCCCTGCGGGCCGACTAGTCCGCGCAACTGCTCGAGCAAACCGCCCTGGGCGGCCTCGGTGCCGTAAAAAAAGCCGGCCACCGCGATCACCAGCACCAGGATGGGGGCGATCGAAAACAGGGTGTAGAACGCGAGCGCGGCGCCCTTGCTGCCGTCGCGGTGGTCGATCCATTGGGTCGCGGCGCACTTGAGCACGTGCAGCAACTTGCGCGAAAACGGATTCCATTGATGCTCTTCCATCGGCAACTCTCAAAAAAGGGACCGTCGCCCGGCCCCCGCCTGTCGGCTTGCGGGGCGCCGCGCGGCGCCCCGTCGGCCGGCTTACTGGACGCGCCGCTCAATTGTAATCTGCTCGACCTCGACCCGGCGGTTCGGTTCGAGGCACTTGATCAGCTCGGCGCGGCTCCTTTGGTTGCAGACGACCACGGGATTGGATTCGCCGCGCCCGACGGCTTGCAGGCGCGAACCGTCGACGCCCTTGTTGACCAGGTAGTCGCGCACCGCCATGGCGCGTTTTTCGGACAACTGCTGGTTGTACTGCTCGGCGCCGAGCCGGTCCGCGTAGCCGGTGATCGTGACGTCGGAGATGCTCGGGTCGGCCTGGAGGGCGGCGGCGATCTCGTCGAGCCGCGGCTGGGGCGAAGTCAGGTTGGCGCTGTTGAAGGCGAACAGCTCGGTGGCCGACAGCGTGACCTTTTCGAAGCCCGGCTGCGGCGGTGGCGGTGGTGGCGGCGGTGGCACCGGCACGATCACGGTGTCCGCCGGCTCCGGCGGCGGCGGTGGCGGCGGCGCGGGCTGGTTGAAGGTGTAGTTGAAGCCGATCGTCAGGTATTGGTTGTTGGGGCGGTCGAAGCCGAAGGTGCTCACGTTGTCGATGCGCCCGTGCACATTGCGGATGTCGGCCTGCAGCGCCCAGCTTTTGTTGAGGTCGAGCTGGAAACCGACGCCGGCGGCGACGTACGGCGAGACCTCGGACACGGTCACCGGGCCGTTGCGCACGTTGTCGCGCTCGGCGCCGATGCCGAGCAGGATGAAGGGGCGGAATCTGTTGCGCGAGAACAAGAACAGCCCGTCGACCCCGAGCAGCGTCTGGCGGTACCGTTGCGGGCCGTCGGTGACGCGCGCGTGGCTGGCGCCGACCTGGATGTCGACCCTTGGCGTGAGCGCGCGGCCAAAGCGCAAGCCCACGCCCGCGCCGTTCTCGTCGGGGCCCCAGTCGTCGTCGGGGTGCATGCCGCTGATGCTCGGCTGGACGTACCACGATGGGTTGATGTCTTGCGCCAGGATGGGCCCCGCGGAACAGAGGATGGCGACGGCCATGGCGATTTTTTTGGTATTTTTCACAGGTTACTCTCCAGGAACGTTTAAGAAGATGGGCTATCGGATTGTTCGACCGGAGAATACAAGTGCTGGTTCAATATCGCATGTGCGCCAACGCACGCGCGCGCCGTGCCGGCCCCGGCAAGCGACGCGCGTTTGCGGAAGAACAAAAAAGCGGCGCGGCGGGGGTGGAAATGTAAAAAAGCGCCACGGCGGAATGGTGTGTCCGACGCGGCGCTTTTTCGGGCGGTCTTTTGCCTAACGAAAGACGTTCACCTGGCAGGGTGGACGTCCGGCGTTGATTATTAGTTGGTTTTTTCTGGCACCACGATGACGGTGTCGCCGGTTGCGCCGGTGGCGCCGGTGGCGCCCGTTGCGCCATCGGTGCCTGCGGTGCCTGTGGCGCCATCGGCGCCGGGTGCGCCGGCAGGGCCGGGAACGGCGACCGTCTCAACCGGGGTCACGACGGTGGTCGTCGCTGGCGGGTTGACGGTGGTTTTTTCGCAAGCGGTCAGGCCGATGACGGCCAGCAGTGCTGCCAGGATAGTTGTTTTCATATTGAAGTTCCTTAGTGGGTTTGTGCGTGCCGGTGGCAAGCAAAGGTGCTACTGATTGTCGTTGCGCACGCAATTTAGCGCGAACAGACCCAGCATAAGGAACTAAACACGGCCGATCTGTACGGCAACGCACACAGGAACATCCCAGGGCATAAATTTGTTGCTTGCTACACAAATTGTGGCGTTTTCGACGAATGGTCCCCACGGTATCGGGGGATCGCATTGCGCGGGGTCAATTTTTCTTGAGCGTTCGATGGCGCACAGACCGGTCGCTACGACACGGGCAATCTTAAGCCCAGTTGTACGGAACCTGCAGTTTATTAAGGCTGTCAAAAGTTACACAGCGATCCGGACGAATGACTCTCTCTTTAATGGAGCACTCAACATGCAAGCAACGACACACCACAAGAATACGGCGCAAGGCGCCAACAGCAACACGACTCTGGTCGAACGCGTCGCGCCCCAGCCGGCCGAGCGGGCCCCGATCTCGATGGCCCCGATCGAGCGCGTGCGCTCGACCTCCGCCACCCAGCGCCGCATCGAAAACATGCAAAAGCTGATCGGCGAGTTGTCAACCCACGAAATGCTCGCCGACGAAATCGCGTGGTTCCTCAAGTTTTCGCCATCGGGGGCGCGCAAATACATCCGCGACCTGCGCGAAGCTGGCGTGATCGAACTGGCGCGCTACATCGAGGGCACCGCCACCTATTTGGGCAAGGCGGTCTACCAGATATCGCCCGATCCCGACCGCGTCAAGGCATTCCTGGCCGCCATCGTGCAGCCAAAGCGCGAAGGCGCGCCGCCGCGCAAGGAGCGTCCCGGCCTGCGCGAGCAGAGCATGGCGGGCACCGGCCGTCATTTCCACATCCTGGCCGACGACACCCACTACGCCATCCGCGTCAACCGCAGCCCAGTGGCGCGCGATCCGCTCGTCGCCGCCCTGTTCGGTGCCGCACCGTCGGCCAAGGACGCATAAGGACGCAATAAGAACGCGATAAGAACGCGATAAGAACGCGATAAGAACGCGATAAGAACGCGATAAGGGATGCGATAAGGGCGCGATAAGGGATGAGATAAGGTCGCGATAATGGATGCGATAAGGACGCGGTAAGGACGCGATAATAATGCGCTAGTAACGCGATAATAACGCGATAATAACGCGATAATAACGCTAAGGCACGATGGGCATAAGGACCGAAAGGCTCGACGTCCCGGCATGACGAAAGTGTTAGGTGGGCGCGCCCGGTGCAGTCGGCCGCGTCCGCCCGTCTGCGGGCACGGGCGGGCCACACGTCCGGCATCATCCCGTCCGGCATCATCCCTTCGCCGCGCCTTCCCCGTGATGCGCCATGCCATAAATGGCCGCGCCATCCTCGCCATGCCATAGATATGCCCGCCACGATCGCCCGATAGCGATGCTGGCGGGCGTTTTCACGCCGGCACGCCGGCACGCCGGCTCGCCCGAGGGCCAAGCGCCGGGGTTTGACACGCCTGCACGCCCGGCTGCGATGCCGCCTGGCGTCGCTGATGCTTGGCGCCGCCGATGCCTGGCAGCGCCGCCCCACGCTGTTCCCGGGCTATGATCCGAATAAGCCAATTGAAATAAGCGCAAGTAACCCCATTTGCCTGTGAACGAAGGGGAGTTGCCGCTTGTTCGCTTGCGCTTTGTTCGCCTTCAAGGCGCCCCGCCAGCCCCACACCAACCAGAGAAGGAAACGCCATGCTACCGACCGCGCAATCGCTTGAGGGTAAACCAGTACCGAAGGTCACATTCAAGGCACGCCCGAACGACCAGTGGAAAGACATCACGAGCGACGAGTTGTTCAAAGGAAAGACCGTGGTCGTGTTCTCGCTGCCCGGCGCCTACACCCCGACCTGCTCGTCGACCCATCTGCCGCGCTATAACGAGCTCGCGCCCGTGTTCAAGCAAAACGGCGTCGACGAGATCATCTGCATCTCGGTCAACGACGCCTTCGTCATGAACGAATGGAAGGTCGGCCAGGACGCCGAGAACATCACCGTCATCCCCGACGGCAACGGCGACTTCAGCCAGGGCATGGGCATGCTCGTCGACAAGCGCGACATCGGCTTCGGCCAGCGCTCGTGGCGCTATTCGATGCTCGTCAAGGACGGCGTCGTCGAAAAGATCTTCATCGAGCCCGAGCGCGAGGGCGACCCGTTCGAGGTGTCCGACGCCGAAACCATGCTGCGCTACATTAACCCGAACGCGGTCATCCCCGATCCGGTCGTCGTGTTCTCCAAGCCGGGCTGCCCCCATTGCGCCCGCGCAAAGGCCGCGCTCAAGGCGCACGGCATCTGCTTCACCGAGATCACGCAGGACCAGCGCATCAATTCGAGCGTGCTGCGCGCGGTGTCGGGCAAGTCGACCTGGCCCCAGGTCTTCATCGGCGGCAAGTTGATCGGCAATGCCGATGCGCTCGACGCCTGGTTCGCCGACAAAGCGGCCGCCTGAGGCGGGCATGGCAAGGTCGATCCCTCACCCCGGCCGGGCCGTCTGATGGAGGCGTTGCTGTTGGGTTCGTTTCTGGCGCTGGGTGCGGCGGCGTTGCTGCTGCCGCGCTGGCGGCTGCGGCGCGCGCTGTCGCTCCCGCTCGCGCCGGAGGCGCTGGCACTGCTGGCGCGTAACATTCCCGTGTACGGCAGGCTGGAGCCGGCCTTGCGCGCGCAGTTGAACGGCCTCGTCAAGCAGTTCCTGCACCAGAAAAAGTTCGTCGGCTGCGCCGGCCTCGAAGTCACCGACGAGATGCGCCTGACCATCGCCGGCCAGGCCTGCCTGTTGTTGCTCAACCGGCCGTCCAAAGTCTATCCGGCGCTGCACGCGGTGCTGGTGTATCCGACCGCGTTCCTGGTGCCGCGCCCCCACATCGACGCCGCCGGCGTGGTCACCGATGGGCGCCAGGATTTGCTCGGCGAATCCTGGGGCGACGGCCGCGTGGTGCTGTCGTGGGACCATGTGCGGCGCGGCGCGCGCGACTTCACCGACGGCCAGAACGTGGTGCTGCACGAATTCGCGCACCAGCTCGACAGCGAGTCGGGCAGCAACAACGGCGCGCCCTATCTGGGCAGCCCATCGCTCTACCGCAATTGGGCCGAGGTGCTCTCGCGCGACTTCGCCGACCTGCAGGCCGATGCGATGTTCCGCCAGGAGAGCGTGCTCGACCACTATGGCGCGACCAACCCGGCCGAATTCTTCGCCGTCGCCACCGAGACGTTTTTTGAAAAGCCGCACCAGCTCGCCGAGCGCCACGGCGCCCTGTTCGGGGAGTTCCTCAAGTACTACCGGGTCGATCCGCGCGATTGGCACGACGCGCCGGAACGGGCGCCGGAGCAGGCCTATTACGGCCAGTGGCAGTAGGCGCGCCACAGGTTTTCCACAGCGCGCCTTTCACGACGCGTTTTCGACGGATCCTATTTCAAGGCGCGTTTTTCGCGGGCACGGGTCGAGGCACGGGTCGAGAAACGGGTCGAGGCACGGGTCGAGGCACGGGTCAAAGCAATATCTCGCCGTTCGGCCCCCACTTGACCTTGAGCAGCCCGGGCTCGTCCGCCTCGAGCCATTGCGCCTCGAGTTCCTGCGGCGTGGGCCGGGCGTCGAGCAGGCGCTGCTGGTCGGCCAGCCGCAGCTCCTCGACCCCGAGGTCGCGGAACAGCAGGGCCTCGGCGACGCAGCGCGCCAGTTCGTCGGCCTGCCACGGCTTGGGGATGTAGCGCCAGACGTGGGCGTCGTTGACGGCGCTGGCGACGGTTTCGAATTCGGTCGAGGCCGACAGGCAGATGCGCACCGTGGTCGGCGCGATGTCCTCGAGCGCGTGCAGGAATTCGGCGCCGTTCATCTGCGGCATGCGGTAGTCCGAGATCGCGATATCGAAATTGCATTCGCAACAGCGTTTGAGCGCCTCGAACGGGTTGGTGAACGTTTCGATGCGCAGGTCGTCGATCGGAAGGTGCTGGCGCATGGCGCGCACCAGCGCGTTCAAGACATAGATCTCGTCGTCGAGCAGCAGTATTCTTCGCATCGCCTCACCCCTTGTTTGTCACGTTGCGCCGGCCGCTCATGCGGGCCTGGGCTGCCACACCCACACCTGCAGGCGCTGCTCGTGCTTGGTTTCGAACTCCTGCACCTGGCGGATCAGCGCGCCGTCGAGCACATGCTCGCACGAGAGCAGCATCACGCCGTCGCCGCTGAGTAGATCGCGCGACAGCACCATGCCCGGCGCCAGCGCGCGCGACAGCAGCGCGACGTCGCGCACCGGCCCGGCCGGGCCGGCGTCGGCCAGGGCGCAAAACGCCGCCACCACCGCCGGGTCGTAGCGCTTGCCGGCGCTGTCGCAGACCAGCTGGCGAGCGTCCCCGGGCGCCATGCGCCGCCGCACCAGCGCGCCGAGCTGCAAATTGTCGTAGTCCGAGGCCAGCGCGAGGATGCGCGCGCCCAGCGGGATGGCCTGGCCGGCCAGGCCGTCGGGAAAGCCGGCGCCGTCGAAGCGCTCCATCTGCGCGCGCAGGATGGCGGCCACGCCGCGCAGCTCGTCGAGCGGCATCAGGGCCTGGGCCGCGCGCCCGGGGTGCTTGCGGAACAGGCCGAGCAGCTCGCCGCCGAGGGCGTTGGCGGGCCCTCGCAGCAGCTCGTCGGGCAAGCCGATCTTGCCGATCTCGTGCAGCAGGGCGGCGATGAACACCTCCTGCGTCTGCTGCGGCGCCAGCCCCATCTTGACGGCGATCCGGCGCGCCAGCTCGGCCACCCGGCGCGCGTGCCCGGCCGGCCGGTCGCCGCGCAGCTCGATGATGCTCGAGAAAATCTTGATGGTCGTGATGAAGTTGTTCTTGAGTTTTTCGTTGGCGGCCACGACCGTGTCGCGCGAGCGCTCGAGCTCGCGCGTGCGCGCGGCCACTTTCTCCTCGAGCGCGGTGTTGAGCGCCTTGAGCGCCTGGTTCTGGCTGTGCGCGAGCTGCTCGAGCGCGCGCTTTTCGCGTTCGAGCGCGCGCCGCTCGAGCGCGTGGCGCACCAGCAGCAAGATGTCGTTGTCGTCCCACGGCTTGGGGATGTAGCGGTAGATCTCGCCGCGGTTGATCGCGGCCAGGATGGTGCCGACGTCGGCGTGGCCGGCCAGCAGCATGCGCACCGTGTCGGGCCAGCGCGCGCGCGCGCGCTCGAGGAACTCGGCGCCGTCCATGTCGGGCATGCGCATGTCGGAGATGACCAGGTCGACCGCCGCGTGCTCCATCAGGGCCAGCCCGGCCGCGCCGCCGTCGGCGCACAGCACCTGGTAGCCGAGCGGGCGGAACAGGCGGCGCAGCGCGGCCAGGATGTTCGGCTCGTCGTCGACGCACAGCAAGGTCTGCGCGGGCGGCTGATGGTGGGTCGGCGCGTGCGCGGCGCCGGCCGCCGGGCTCATGGCGAAGCGCCCGGCGCCGGCGGCGGCGCGCGCCGCAC
>NZ_PXWF02000306.1 GCF_003011895.2 Massilia glaciei
TCAACAGTTCGAGCAGCGCGGGTTGGCCAAGCAATGAACGCAGCGAAATCTTGGCGTCATGCGACAGCGCGCTGATCGTGAATGTGTAGCCATCGCTGATGGTCTCCTCGCCGCGGACGCATTCCGCAAGGAGCTTGTCGCTGCCCAGTGGCGTGGTAAGACGCAACAGCCGGTTGGCCTGCGTGTGTTGTCCGAACAGGGCTGAGACGTGTTCCAGCATGGAGGGGCTTTCAGCGCGGACATGCCGCATTAAAAAAGGGCCTGACGAAGATCACAATGTTCACGATTGGGAACGGGGATGTTGCACATTGGCATGTCCAATGTGTGTTGATTTGTGCTGGGTCAAGAACCGGGCATTCTTGCGGGAAAAATTCGGGAGAGGATCCTAGCGCTGCCCGGCTTGGAAAAATTGGGCCTTGCTCTGCCGCGCCGCGAAATCTGAAGCGGGATGCGCTAGCCGCAATACTTGGTTGCGTCAGATTTAGGCAGACTCAGCATAGGGCAAACGCATGCGTTTGCGCCTTCGCGGGAGTGACGGTAGTGGAGATGGTCGCGAAGTTGGCGTCGGTGGCGTCGGTGGCGGTGGCGGTGGCGTCGGTGGCGGTGTTGGAAACTGACGTCACGGGTTGATGAGGTTGTTACTAAGCCAGAGAGTCCTTCGCATCCAGGCGCTCCCAGGCCAGCAACAATACCGCCTTCGCGTAGTGGCTGTTGCACCATCGGTATTTTTCGACGATGTGCGGGGGATGTCCAGCCGACAGCGGCACAGGCGCAAACCCCATCGAGGTGTACAGCGCCTCCAATTCTTCAAACGGCAGGCAGAACAATTTCGCGCACGGCGAAATCGCCTGCAGCCTCGCGACAATCTGCTTCGCGATGCCCCTCCCCTTGAACTGATCGAACACATACATCCCGCCCAGCTCGCCTTGGCCCTCCGCAACGATGACGATGCGGCCGATGCCCGCAGCTATGCCGTCGACTTCGGCGACCACGCCGATGTCTTTGCTAGTCGATGGTAAAAAATCGATCGTACGGTAGCGTTCGTTGATCCATTCGAGATCTGCCGAGTTCGCATCCCGTATATTCACCACCTGTTCTGTGCGCTTGATCATGACGCGATTCTACCAGCGCTGTTGCCGATCAAATCTTGCCAGAACGGAAGCATGTTGCCGAGTTAATTCCACTCCGTCTGCACATCTGCGCGCCGCCGCGAAGCTTTGGGCGCGTTCAATTTTCAAATAATACCGAACGTAAATTAATCTAAAAAAACATTGAACCTAAGCAGTTTCCGACCGTCATACCTTGCTCATTTTCATGTTTAAGTAAGGAATTAACTGATGGTTGAACTCTTCAAACACAATACCAAAATCCGTATGAGTGCCCTTCTCTCCTGCAGCGCTTCAATCCTGCTAGCCGCCTGTGGCGGCCCAGTCGATCCAATTGGCAGTGCCCAACTTGCGCAGTCCACAAGCAGCCTGTCGCCAACCGCGCTTAGCGCGCCCCCCCAACAGTCCAACCGCAGCGACGCTGCCGCAATGCCGACGGCGGCGGAGTTTGTTCCTGCCGAGGCCGACGCCACGGTAGCCGGCGCAGACCAAGCGCCGGCAGAGTTCACCATCAGCGGTTACGGCGGCGAAGGCTCGCCGGATCAAGCCGCCCCAAACAACCCGGATGTGAGCGGCGCTGCCGGCGGGAGCGCCTTGCCGTTCGGCGCCGACGCGCAAGCCCCAGCCGCAACCGATCCAGCAATGCCGGGCGCCACGCGCCTGCTCGCGGCATCGACGTTTCAGCTCTTTGCCACCAACCTGGTCCCGGCAACGCCGTACAAACTTTACGTTGCCACGACAGGCAATGACAGCAATCCCGGCACTGCGGACAAGCCTTTCAAGACCATCGCGCGCGCCGCGACGGCGGTCAAGCCCGGCACCACGGTCTTTGTCGCGCCGGGCACGTATGCCGGCGGATTCAAGACCACCCAGAGCGGTACAGCGGCCAACCGCATTTACTACGTCTCGACCAAGCTGCGCGCGGCGCGCATTGTGCCGCCTTCGAGTTCGAGCAACGATACCGCCTGGGACAACCGGGGCAGTTACGTCGACATCATCGGTTTCACTATTGACGGCACCAAGTCGGGCGGCGGCAAAAAGTGGACGCATGGTATCTACAGCGGCGGCTCGCTTGTGATGATCCGCAAGAACCATATTCACCACATCGCAAAGACGGCTGCCTGCACCAGTGCCGGCGGCTCCGCGATCGGTATCGACAGCTACTATCGTGGTGTTAAGTCGGAGGTCATCGCCAATATGGTCAATGACATCGGCCCCGTGGGATGCCGTTATATCCAGGGCATTTACATCAGCACCTCGGGTCTCGTGATGAACAACATCGTTTACCGGGTCGCCGAAGCGGGCATCCACCTTTGGCATGATGCGAACAATGTGGTGATCGCGAACAACACTGTGGCCGACTCGCATACCGGCATCGTTGTTGGCGGGGGTGATTTCTATCACACGAGCAGCGGCGCGGTTAACACGCATGTGGTCAATAACATCGTGTACGACAACGCCTACGGCATCTCGGAGCAGGGGAAGACCGGCAAGAACAACACTTACCGGAACAACCTGGTGTATCAAAACTCAACCTATAACTGGAGTCTGAAGAACGGTTTGAGCCATAGCGGGACCGTGACCTCGGCGCCGTTGTTTGAGGGGTACGCGACTTCGGGGACGCCTAACTTTAAGTTGAGCCGTTCGTCGCCGGCGATCGGACGGGGGACGTCGATTTTTGCGCTGCCTACCGATTACAACGGCAAGACGCGTAGCTATGCGACCGGGTTTGATATCGGGGCGTATCAGGCGGAGTGATTGATCTGATCGCGAATGACGCGGGAGGTTGCGCGTGACGGGGGACCATGCTTGGCGTGGTTTCCCGTTTTTTTGTTTTGGCGGGGGTTCTCTAGTCTTGAGGCCGCGTACTGGTGCTGTTTGATTCCTGGGTTCCCGACTGCGCGCACTGCTGCCAGGGAAAAATTTATTGACATCAGATCGATGTGATAAAGATGTAAAAGTGGCAGAAATCGTGAACTAGATCTTGATCGAAAAATAGACCAACCGTCATCCTCGCGAATGCGCAAACGCATGCGTTTGCCCCATGCTGAGCTTGCCTATACGCAACGTTCGAAACTTCAGACCGATAACTGCGCGGTTAAAAATTTTTGAAGGCTCCAAATTGCGAGCTCAGCATGGGGCAAACGCATGCGTTTGCACATTCGCGGGAATGACGTTGGGGCGGAGGGCGGGTGGTCACGGAGCGAATGACGCAGGCTGGTCACAGAGCGAGTGCCGTAGTGGTCACGGAGGCGAAGCCATAATGTGGTCACGGAGGCGAAGCCATAGTGTGGTCACGAAAATGACGTGGTCACGACGTCACGCCAGGGTCGGTGCCCATTGGAAGGGTCAGTTCTTGCAGCAGGGTTCTGTTGAAGGCGGGCAGGTCGTCGGGGTCGCGGCTGGTGACCAGTTTGCCGTCGACGACGACCTCGTCATCGGTCCATTCAGCCCCGGCCTTGCGCAGTTCCTCCTGTAAGCCCGGCCAACTCGTCACGTGCTTGGCTTTGGCAATGCCCGCGTCGATCAAGGTGCGCGGCCCCTGCCCCAACGCGGCGATCGGTTTGTCTTGCAGCGAAAACTCGCGGATGAAGGCCAGCGCTTCAGGACTCTGCTTGAGCCGGTCAGGGTTGGCCTCGCCCGACGCCAGCAGCAATCCGTCGAAATGTACCGGCCGCGCGTCGCGCACGTCCATCTCGACCAGAAAACGCGCGCCCTGCGTGCCGCGATCGAACGATTGGATCGCCTCCCCCTTGGGCTTGGGCGATATCAGCGTGACACGCACACCATGCTGCTCGAGGAAATCACGCGGCCCAAGATACTCAAACGCCTCCACCCCATCGGTCGCCAGCACCGCAACATGCTTGCCCTTCAGTGCCTGCATATCTTCCTGTTCCATAAAACCTCCTTTCCCGCTGATTTTAGGTGCGCGGCACGTCCCGTGGCGCTCGTGCAGAGTGCGCAACTTCAAGGAATGCGTGGGAACTTTATCTGTTTTTGGACAGCAAAGGCCGCTGTGCCTTATGATCGTTTACGATCCGCCCCCCGCACAGACGCCTTTGCGCCAACCGCGCACGGGACGGAACTCCGCATGGACTGCCATGATCAGCATTGTCGAGGCGCACCGCGCCGGTCTTTTCAAGCGCCCGCACCTGTTGCCCAACATCGTTGCCGGCGCCGTCGTCGGAGTCGTCGCCCTGCCCCTGTCGATGGCGTTTGCCATCGCCTCCGGCGCCCGGCCCGAGCATGGCTTGTACACGGCCATCGTCGCCGGCTTCGTGGTGGCGGTCTTTGGCGGCACGCGCCTGCAAATCGCAGGGCCCACCGGCGCCTTCGTGGCGATTTTGGCGGGCATCACCGCCAAGTACGGGATCGATGGCTTGCAGATCGCTAGCTTTATGGCCGGCATCATGCTGCTCGGCCTGGGCCTGGCCAAGATGGGCGGCGTCATCAAATTCATTCCCGATCCGGTCATCGTCGGCTTTACGACGGGTATCGGGGTCATCATTTGGGTCGGGCAGTGGACGTATTTCTTCGGGCTGCCAAACGTGAGCGCCACCCACTTCCACGACCACGTCTGGCACCTGCTCCAGGCCTTCCCGCAGTTGCATCCGGCCACGACCGGCATCGCGCTCGCGAGCCTGGTGGTCACCCTGTATGCGACCCGCATGCCCGGCCTCAAGCGCGTGCCGGGGCCGCTCGTGGCGATGGTGCTCGCGACCATCGCACACTCGCTGTTCCAGTTCGACGGCGTGGCGACCATCGGCAGCGCCTTCGGTGGCATTCCGCAGCAATTGCCTTCGTTCTCGCTGCCGGTGGTGACGCTGTCGCGCGTGTTCGAACTGGTCGCGCCGGCGTTTGCCATCGCCATGCTGGGCGCGATCGAGTCCTTGCTCTCGGCCGTCGTGGTCGACGGCATGGCCGGCACCCGCCACGATTCGAACCAGGAGCTGATCGGGCAAGGCCTCGCCAATCTGGCCGCCCCCTTGTTCGGCGGCTTTGCCGCCACCGGCGCCATCGCGCGCACGGCCACCAACTTCCGCAATGGCGGCTCCAGTCCGCTCGCCGGCATCGTGCACGCGCTGACCCTGGTGCTAGTGATCGTCGCCATGGCGCCGCTCGTGGCCAATGTGCCGCTCGCCGCGCTGGCCGCGATCCTGTTCATCGTCGCCTACAACATGGCCGAGGTGAAGCATTTCATGCGCATGGTGCGGCGGGCGCCGCGCGCCGATGTCGCCATCTTGCTCATCACGTTCGTGTTGACCGTGTTCGTGGACTTGATCGTGGCCGTCAATATCGGCGTCATTCTTGCCACCTTGCAGTTCGTGCGCAGGATGTCGCAGTCGGTCGAGGTGGTGCGCTTGACCGAAACGGATCTGCATCAGGATCTCGCCGGCCAGGGCATGCCGGCCTTGCCGGAGGGCGTGGTCGTGTATGCGATCGAGGGGCCGTTCTTCTTCGGCGCCGTCGAGCGCTTCGAACGCATCGTGCTCCATGGCGACAATCTGCCGAAGGTGCTGGTGTTGCGCCTGCGCCGCGTGCCATTCATGGATATCACGGGCATGCAGGCGCTGGAGGAAGCCATCGGGGGCCTGCAGGGGCGCGGCGTGCGCGTGATCATGTGCGAAGCGAACCCGACGGTGCGCAAGAAAGTGGCCGCGGCCGGTTTGCTCAGTCTGCTCGGAGACGATGGCTACTTCGACGCTTTCGGCCCGGCATTGGCCCAGTGTGCCGGCATCGGTGAGGCTTCGGCCGCCGTCGCCCCGGGCGGGCCGGCAAGCTGACGCCGCAAGCCGATCGCGTCATCGAGGTCAGCAAAGCATTTTTCTCGCCCGACGATGTGCTGTAGGCCGGTATTCATTCTTGTATAGCGCGGCACCCGGCTATGCAGATTTGCATTACTCCCTCAGCCGTGCAACTGGCGCGAATCGGCCGGCGCCTCGGCGCGGTCGTTGAGGCCGTAGTCGCGCATGACGCCGGCCACGCGCAGCCGGTAGTCTTCAAAAATGCGGGCGCGGCCCTGCCTCTGGATCTCCCGATGCAGTTCGCCATTGCGCCACGCTTGCACCGCAGCCTCGTCGCGCCAGAACGACAGCGACAGGATTTTGCCGGGCTGCGACAGCGACCCGAACCGTTCGATCGAGATGAAGCCGTCGATGTCGTCGAGCATTGGCCGCAGCCGCGCCGCCGCGTCCAGGTACGCCTGCTTGTGCTCGGCGTGCGGCAGGACTTCGAAGATCACGGCGATCATCCGATCGCCTGCTGGTGCAGGGTGCCGGCGACGCCTTCGACGAAGCTGCGCTCCTCGCGCAGAATGAAGCGCTTTTCTTGCGCCATGTTGAAATTGGCGCGGCCTTCGGCGTCGGTTTTGAGGCGCGCGCGGTAGGCCTCGTACGCGGCCAGGCTGTCGAAGCCGATCAGCCCCCAGGCGATGTCGTTGCTGCCCTCGTGCGGCAAAAAATAGCCGATCAGATCGCCGCCGCAGCGCGGGATGATGCGGCCCCAGTTCTCGGCATACTGTTTAAATTGCTCGCGCTGAAAGGGATCGATCTGGTAGCGGATGAAGCAGGTGATGCGCATGGGTTTCTCCTGGTGGCCAAGTGCGACCACTATACGAGCTTGTCCGTGCCGGATGGTTCGGCTAAGATCGAACCATGAAAGACGGACCCAACATTATCAACATCGCCGCGCTGATCGGCGACCACGCGCGCGCCGAGGTGCTGACCGCGCTGATGTCCGGCATGGCGCTCACGGCCACCGAGCTCGCCGCCATTGCCGGCGTGACCAAGCAGACCATCAGCGGGCATCTTGCCAAGCTGCTCGCGGCGCAGTTGCTGGTGGTCGAGGCGCAGGG
Source organism: Massilia glaciei (assembly GCF_003011895.2). Classification (GTDB taxonomy): domain Bacteria; phylum Pseudomonadota; class Gammaproteobacteria; order Burkholderiales; family Burkholderiaceae_D; genus Telluria_A; species Telluria_A glaciei. Next base: position 6,961 of record NZ_PXWF02000306.1, read on the forward strand.
CCGGCACCGCTATTTCCGCCTTGCCGACGCCGACGTCGCGCAGTTGCTCGAGTCGCTCATGAATGTGGCCTTCCGCACGGGCGCGCTGCGCCTGCGCTCGAGCCCGCGCGAACCGGCGCTGCGCAAGGCGCGCGTTTGCTACGACCATCTGGCCGGCGAACTCGGCGTGCACATGTACGACCGGCTCACGCAGGCGGGCGCCTTTTCGCTCGGGGCCGACGGGGTCGGGCTGACCGACGCCGGCCGCGCCCGGGTGCATGCGCTGGGGATCGATACCGCCGCCCTGGCGCACAAGCGGCGCGAGCTGTGCCGCACCTGCCTCGACTGGAGCGAGCGCCGCCACCACCTCGCCGGTTCGCTCGGCCGCGCCCTGCTCGCGCGCTTCGAGGCACTGGGCTGGGCCCGGCGCGACAAGGGCTCGCGCGTTGTCGCGTTTTCGGTTGCGGGCGAAAAACAATTGCGCGACTGGGCAGGCTGATCCGATAACCGCGCGCAACAATATGGGCGGTGGAATGTTTTTCCTTGCGATGGCACAAGCTTTCAACGTGTGGCACTAGGGTTCGCCACACTCAGACCGTTAGCATGGTCGGGATACCACTTGTTTGGAGATCCCCATGCCAGCCGCAACCCGCATCGGTTCGCAAGAGCGCCCAGCGCTCGATGCGACCGTTTGGGCTGGCGGCTTTGGCTTGGCGGCCGTGTTGCGGGCCACGTTTTTGGCCAAGCTTTCGACCACGTTTTTGGCCAAGCTTTCGAGCACGTTTTTCGCCAAAATTTCGGCTACGTTTTTCCCCAAGATTTTCGCCAAGATTTCGGCCACGTCGGCGCGCGCGCTAACGCCCCAATTGCTGGCGGGGATTAAACGCCATTTCGCGCGCCATGGCCTGGTACAAATCGCGCGCCTTGTCGCTCGCGGCCGGCGGCAGCACCACCTCGAGAATCAGGATCAGGTCGCCCGGCGGATCGCCCGGAACGCCGCGTCCCTTCAGGCGCAGCTTGCGGCCGGTCTGCGAGTCGGCCGGCACCCGCACCTCGACCTGCCCGGACGGGGTCGGCACGTCGATGCGCGCGCCCAATGCCGCCTCCCAAGGTGTGACGGGAACGGTCTCAAACACCTGCTTGCCCTCGACCCGGTAGCGCGGGTCGGGATTGAATTGCACCTCCAGGAACAGGTCGCCGGCCGGTCCGTTGCCGTGCCCCGGATGCCCCTGCCCCGCCAGCCGCAACTGCTGCCCCGACACCACGCCCTTGGGAATGTTGACGTGCAAGGTGCGCTCGCGGTTGAGCACGCGCCCGTGCGGGTCGCGCTCGGGCACCCGCAGGCTGACCGCGCGCGTGGCGCCGGTAAAGGCGTCGGCGAGGTCGATCGACATGGATGCGTGGATGTCTTCGCCACGCATTTGGTAGGCTCCCGCGCCGGTGCGGGAGCGCCGTCCCACGTGGGCGAACAGGTCGGCGAAAAAATCGTCGGTGCCGCCGCCCGCGCCGGCGCCGCCAAAGTCGAAACCGCCCCAGTCGGGCGGCGGTTGGAAAGGCTGGCCGGGCCGCTGCCGCTTGCCCAGGTCGTCGTAGGCGGCGCGTTTTTCGGCGTCGCCCAGCACGGCGTAGGCCTCGTTGATTTCTTTGGTCTTGCGGTCGGCGTCGGCAACCTTGCTCACGTCGGGATGGTACTTGCGCACCAACTTACGGTAAGCCTTTTTTATCTCGTCCGCAGAGGCAGTCTTGGCGACCCCGAGGGTCTGGTAGTAGTCCTTGTATTCCACGAGCGCTACTCCTGGAGAGTTTTTACCATCGTACTGCGCCACCCATGCAAAGAGCGCACGCTTCGGAGACAATTCAATGAACATTTGGCTTAAACGTAGTGCCGTGACATTCGGCATGCTCGGCGCGGTCGCGCTGGCAACGGTCTTGCTCGGAAAGCATTTGGGCGAGCGTAAGATGCAGCGCGTGATGCTGGTCTCGGTCGAACCGGTCGAGGTGCTCACCGACGGCGCCCACATCGCGCAGGGGCGCTACCTGTTCAACACGCGCGGTTGCGCGAGTTGCCACGGCGCCAATGGGGCCGGCTTGCAAGTGATGAAGGACGAAGGCCTGCTCGTGGTCGCGCCCAACATCACCGGCGGCGCGCACAGCGCCATTTCGGACTACAACACCAGCGATTGGGTGCGCACCCTGCGGCACGGGGTCAAGCCCAACGGCAACCCGGTGATGATCATGCCGAGCGAGGATTTCAACCGCCTCTCCAACACCGACCTTGGCTCCCTGCTCGGCTTTGTGCAGCAACTGCCGCCCGTCGCCGGACGCAAGGCCGTGGTCGAGCTGCCCGTCAAGCTCAAGCTGATGTACGCGTTCGGCATGTTCCGCGACGCCTCGCAGAAGATCGACCACAGCCTGCCGCCGGCGGCCCCGGTGCTGGCGGCGGCGTCGCTCGAACACGGCGCGTACGTGGCCAACAATTGCATCAGCTGCCATGGCGCCACCCTCAACGGCGGCCGGATCGCGGGCAGCCCGGCGAGCTGGCCCGACGCGGCCAATCTGACGCCCGGCCCGGGCGGCGTGATGGCGCGCTATCCGACGGCTGCCGCGTTCATGGCGATGCTGCGCAGCGGCAAACGTCCCGACGGTTCCGCCGTGAACCAGGCCATGCCGTTCGACGCGCTGGGCGAGATGAACGACACCGACGTGGCGGCGCTGCACATGTACCTGGCCAGTTTGCCGCCGCGCACGCCAGGGGGGAATTGATACCGGCCCGATCGCGCATCAATCCATTCCCGCAAGGCGGGCGCGGGAATGGAGACCGAATTTATACAATTGCAATATAACCGCTTTGACTGATTGCCAGTAAAATCACTGGTTTAGTCAACGCTGGCGCCGCATGTCCCTCTCCCCCGTCCGATCCCCCCGCGCCGTCCGCACCGAAATCGCGTCCCTGTGGAAGCTTTCCTGGCCGATGCTCGTCGGCCAGCTCGCCACGGTCGGCATGAGCGTGGCCGACGTCGCCATGACGGGCCACGTCAGCGCCGATGAATTGGCCGCCGCCTCGCTCGGCGCCTCGGTCTGGTCGATCGTGCTGGTGACCGTGATGGGCGTGATGATGGCCATCAACAGCATCGTCGCGCACGAGGTCGGCGCGGGCCAGTTCGGCCGCATCCCGCACACCGTGCGCCAGGCCATGTGGAAGGGCTTGGGCGTGGGCCTGCTCGCCTGCCTCGCCTGCATCCTTGCCACCGGACTGTTCGCGCATGTCGGCATCGGCGAGGCCGTCAGCGAGCGCGCGACGGCGTTCCTGGCCATCATCAGCCTCGGCATGCCCGCGTTCGGCTGCTACCGCGCCCTGTATGGCTACACGACGAGCATCAACCAGACCAAGCCGATCATGGTCATCGCCATCTTGGGGCTGCTGTTCAACATCGGGGTCAACTGGTTGCTGGTGTTCGGCAACTGGGGCTTCCCGCAACTGGGCGCGGTCGGCTGCGCGATAGCGACGGCGATCGGCATGTGGCTCATGCTTGGCGCCATGCTGGTGTGGATCAAGTTCGCGCCGGCCTATCGGCAGACCTATCCGTTCACGCACTGGGAATGGCCGCACTGGCCCGAGATCGGCTCGATGCTGCGGCTGGGGCTGCCGATCGGGGTCACCTATTTCGCCGAGGTCAGCGCGTTCGGGGCCATCAGCCTGCTGGTCGCGCGCTTTGGCGCGGTCGAGGTGTCGGCACACCAGATCGCGCTCAATTTCTCGTCCGTCGTGTTCATGGTGCCGCTTAGTTTCGGGGTGGCCACGACCACGCGCGTGGGCCAGGCGCTGGGCGAAGGCCGCGCGCGCCGCGCCCGCTTCGCCGCGCGCGTGGGGGTGTGGCTGTCGGTGGCGTTCGGGGCGTTCTCGGCGGCCGGCATCGCGCTGTTCCGCTGGGACATCGCGGGCGCCTACACGAGCGACCCGGCGGTGCAAGCCCTGTGCGCGCAATTGCTGCTGATGACGGCGCTGTTCCAGTTGTCGGACGCGGCGCAGGTGTCGGCCTCGAGCGCGATTCGCGGCTACAAGGTCACGCGCCAGCCGATGCAGATCCAGCTGTTCGCGTTCTGGGGCTTCGCGCTGCCGGTGGGCTGTGTTCTGGGGCTGGCGCCGGAGTGGTTCCCGTGGTCGCCGGCCAAGCCGATGGCCGCGAACGGTTTCTGGATCGGGCTTGTGCTCGGGCTCACGATCGCCGCGGTGTTGCTGACATGGTCGCTAGAGCGGCTGGCGCGCAGCCGCATCCTTGAAAATCAAAATCAACGCCGTGATGCCCGAGTGTGCGGGAGCACATCATGAGCATGCAGCTGTGCGTCTTCAAAAATCTGGGTGCACGGTCGCTGGCCTGAAGGTTCGAAATACGCGTAGGGGCAAGTTCAGTATGGGTCCCCGCCTGCGCGGGGATGACGTGGGGCTAGTTTTTCGATGAAAGCCTGGTTCGCGATTTCTGCTGCGTTGAACCGCTGTTTGGATTTACGTGCGACGTCAATAAAACTATCCCGTACAGCGGTCTTATAGAAATCGCGAACCATATCTTGATCAAGTAAAAAAACCAACGTCATCCCCGCAAAAGCGGGGACCCATACTGAGCTTGCTTCGAGGCGGACTTCGATCGAGACGTGGTGGCATTGGCAAGAACCCCCGCAGCTGTAATTACAGCTTTTGAAGCCGGACTCTGGTATCGTCGTGCCCTTGTGCAAGATCAACCTTTTATCGAGACAATCCATGCGTTTTATTCTTTGCTTTTTAGCCGCATTGGCGCTTGTTCCCGCATCCGCGGAACAACTGACACTTGACCGTATCCACGCCGACCCGGCGCTGGCGGGGCCTGGCATGCGTAACCTGAAAGTATCGCCCGACGGCGCCCGCGTCACCTTCCTGCGCGGCCGTCCGGACAACCAGTTTCAGCTCGACTTGTGGCAATTTAATCTCAAGGACAAGAGCGAAAGGCGCCTCGTCGACTCCAAGTTGCTCGTCCCGAACGAGGAGCTCTCGCTCGAAGAAAAGGCGCGCCGCGAACGTGCCCGCGCCGGCAGCCTGAGCGGCATCCTCAATTACAGCTGGTCGCCGGACGGCAAGCAGTTGCTGGTGCCGATCGCGGGCGACCTGTACCTCGTCGACGTCGCCAAGCCCGACGCGGCGCGCAAGGTCGCGACCGGCAATGTGGCCGATCCGAAGATTTCGCCGAAGGGCCGCTACCTGTCCTTCGTGCGCGACCAGAATTTGTTCGTGATCGAACTGGCCACCGGCAAGGAAACCAAGCTCACCTCCGACGGCGCCGGCACCATCCACAACGCCGAAGCCGAATTTGTGGCGCAGGAGGAAATGGACCAGCGCACCGGCTACTATTGGGCGCCGGACGAGTCGGCCATCGCCTACAAGCGCTACGACGAGGCCCCGGTGCCGCTCGTGGACCGCTTCGAAATATTTGCCGACCGCACCGCCGTCGTCAAGCAGCGCTATCCGGCCGCCGGCGACGCCAATGTGCTCGTCGACCTCATGATCGTCTCGCCCACCACCGGCGTCCAGCGCCAGGTCGCCCTCGGCGCCAACCGCGACATCTACCTCGTGCGCGCCGACTTCAGCGCCGACAGCAAGCATCTCGTGTACCAGTTGCAATCGCGCGACCAGAAGCGCCTCGACCTGGTCGCGGTCGATGTCGCCACGCTGGCCCAGCGCACCTTGCTGACCGAGACTTCCAAGACCTGGGTCACCATCAACGACGACCTGCATTTCATGAAGAAACGCAATGCCTTCCTGTGGGCGTCCGAGCGCACCGGCCGCAAGCATCTGTATCTGTACGGCATGGATGGCAAATTGCTCCACCCCGTCACCGCAGGCGACTGGGGCATCGACAAGGTGCTCGCCGTCAACGAGAAGACGGGCCGCGTGTATGTCGACTCGAACCGCGACGCGGTCATCGACAAGCAAATCTACGCGCTCGCGCTCGATGGCGGCACGGCCGACAAACCGGTCCGCGTCACGCAGGCCGACGGCTGGCACGACGCCGCCTTCTCGCGCAGCGGCGAAGTGTTCATCGACACCTTCTCGGACCCGTCGACGCCGCCGCAAATCTCGATCCGCTCGGCCGACGGCAAGATGATCGGCTGGCTCGACCAGAACCTGTTGTCGGGAGACCACCCCTACGCCAAGTACAAGCCCAACCATCTGCCGACCGAATACGGCACCGTGAAGGCCAACGATGGCCAGACCCTGTACTACTCGATCGTCAAGCCGACCGGCTTCGACGCGGCCAAGCGCTATCCCGTGTTCCTGACCACCTACGGCGGCCCGGGCCGCCAATATGTGCAGCGCAAGTGGGGCAACAATTTTGACCAGTACATGGCGCAGCAGGGTTATGTCGTCTTCCGCCTCGACAACCGTGGCTCCGACCGGCGCGAGCGCGCCTTCACCGACGCCCTCTATAAAGACCTCGGCAGGGTCGAGGTGGCCGACCAGCTGACCGGCGTCGACTGGCTCGCCAAGCAAAGCTTTGTCGACGCAAAGCGGATCGGCGTGTTTGGCTGGAGCTACGGCGGCTTCATGTCGCTGCGCCTGCTCGCGGCCGCGTCCGACAAGATCGCGATGGGCGTGTCGGTCGCGCCCGTGACCGACTGGGCGCTCTACGACACCCACTACACCGAGCGCTTCGTCGGCGGCACGCCCAAGTCCGACCCCAAGGCCTACAAGGACAGCGGCGTGTTCGCCTATCTGGACGGGCTCAAGTCGCCCCTGCTGCTGGTGCATGGCATGGCCGACGACAACGTTTTGTTCAGCAACAGCACGCGCCTCATCGACGACCTCGTCAACCGCGGCATCCGCTTCGACCTGATGACCTATCCGGGCGCCAAGCACGGCATTTCGTCACGCCCGGGGCAGCGCCATGTGTTCGGCACGATCGACGCGTTCTTCCGCAGGCATTTGATGCCGGCCGCGCCGCTCGGCAAATAACAGCCGCGCTAAAAAACGGACGCAAAAAAAACAGCCGCGCAATTGAATGCGCGGCTGTTTTTCTTTGGAGCGGGAACCTTCGGTCCGCCGCGTCCTTTACGCGAACTTGGGAACTCTTAGTTCGTCGCATCCTTGACGGCTTCTTTCAGGTCGCCCAGTTTCTCTTGGGTCTGGCCTTCGATCTGGTTCTTCATGCCTTTGAGCTGCTGCTCTTTGTTGCCGACGATTTCGCCAGCTTTTTCCTGGATTTTGCCGCCGATGTCTTGCAGTTTGCCGTCGATTTGGTCTTTGTTCATGATGAGTTCCTCAAAAGCGCACATCCGGATGGCCGTGCAGTGAAGCCAGAATAGGCGCTATCAAAAATGCGGTCCGTGCGGAGACGAACACAGCGTTAGGGGCATGCCTCTAAACAAAAACAGCCGCGATCCGCGGCTGTTTCCGTTTAAAAAATCGAACTTAGCAGTTGCCGCGGTCCTTGGCGATCTCTTTCAGATCGCCGACCTTCTCCTGCGCCTTGCCTTCGACCTGCTTGGCGATGCCCTTGGCCTCCTGGCTCTTGCTGTCAATGAGATCGCCGACTTCCTCTTGAATCTTGCCACCGATATTTTTGGCCTTGCCTTTGAATTGATCTTCGTTCATGGTTATTCTCCTGGTTGGTTTCAAGGGGCATGTGCCCGCGTGACAACCCCACAATATGGCCATTCCTCAACTTGTTCTGTTCGCCAACTAACCGAGTGGCCTACGCCAAACGCTGGCGAGCCAGGGTTGCTGCTCGCGCGGCAGGCCCGGCGGGCGGTAGTAATGGTCGACGGCAATGAACCCGGCCGCCGTGGTGAACTGCCGCCAAGTGGCCAGATCGTAGTAGCTGCCGTAACGTTCGCCGTTCCAGCCTTCCTCGTTGTGTCCGCGCGGATTCGAGCTGAACAGCACCCCGCCCGGCTTGAGCGCCGCGAACAGGTCGGCGAGCACCTTCGGCAAGGCCGCGCTGGGCACGTGGAACAGCACCGCGTTGGCAAACACGCCGTCGAACAGCCCGGCCGGCAAGTCGAGGTGGACGAAGTCCTGCTGCCAGACCTCGCAGCCGCTGTAGTCGCGCGCCATGTCGCAAAACTTGCCGGACCCTTCGACCCCGATCGCGCGGTGCCCGAGCGCGCTGAAGCTCTTGAGGTCGCGCCCGGGCCCGCAGCCGAGGTCGAGGATCGTGTGCGGACCCGCGCATTCGATCGCGCCGAGCAGGGCGTCGATGTTCTGGCGCACATCGTGGTCGATGGTGCCGGCAAAAAACTGGCGTGCGTTGCTGTCGTAGTACGCCAGCGTGCGGCGTGTGATCTCGTCGGTGGATTGCGTCATGGCAGTGCTGCTGAAGTGGGTATGCCCGCAGTCTACCTCAGGGACGCCCCCGACCGCGCCGGCGAGCGCCTTTTCGTCCGGCGAGGAAATTTTTTGAAAATAAGCCAAAACAGGCCTAAAGTTCCTCTCCACCGGGCCGTTACGTAGAGACACGCGGTAATCCGCGGTAATCTTTTCCTACTTTCTGCCCAGGTGCTGACATGACCTCCAACGAAGTCCTCTCGATGTACGAAACGCTTTCCGGCCTGACCGGGAAGATGTCGGTTGCGGCCCAGGCCGGCGACTGGGACGATGTCGCCAAGCTCGAGCACAGCTGCGCGCAGCAGACCGAAGCGATCGACACGGGCGTTCCGGCCCTTAGCGGCGCCGCCCGCCTGCGCAAGATCGAACTGCTCAAGCAAATCATGGCCAACGACCGCGCCATCCGCGAGATCACCGACCCGTGGATGGGCCAACTTTCACAGATCATGACCGCCGCGCACTAAGGAGCCGTTCACATTCACGGCTGCTAAATACCGAAGGCATCAACGAAAAAAGCGCCCGGGGGGGCGCTTTTCTTTTAAACAATTCCGGAGAGCGAACACCAGGTATCTCCTGGTGTCGCCTCTTGCCGGTTGCATCCGGCGTCCGCGCGCACATTGTCGGCTTACGGACCGCTTCCGGGACAGGCGTTTCTTCAACGGTCATCTGCTTGTCGCGCCACACTATCGTTGGTGGCTGCGCCAGATCCTGGCCCCGTTTTTTGTGGTCTTTAAGACCACGGAAAATAGTATATAGGAAAATACGAAGTTGTGTAGTCCAGTTTGTATCAAATTCGTAAAATCAATATTTTTCGATTTTGCAATGGTTTCAAGCTGACTCCGGCTGGCCCGGCACCTGGGCGCCTTCGGTCCAGTGCTTGCGCCGCAAGCGCTCGCGCAGCCGGTGCCAGAGTGCCGTCAGGGCGTGGCGCGGTGGTTGGGTATCGCCTTCAACGTGGCCTTCAACGTCGCCCCCTGCCTCGGCCCCGCCCGTTTGCCCGCTCCTGTGCCGGAGGATGTACAGCCCGGCGGCAGCTGCGAGCACAAGCAGCACCAGGGCGCCGATGCCGACCCAGAACCATGGCGACTTCCCGGCCGGCAGCGCCTTTGCGGGCTTGGCGGATGCGGCCGCGGACGGCTTGGCCGGCTGCGCGGCAAGCGGCACTGGCGCAGCGGCCATGGCGTCGGCCACCGGCTCGACTATCGGCTCGACCATCGGCTCGTTCAGCATGCCAGGCCCCGCATCGGCCGGCACGCCCAAGCTCGTTTGCAACTGCCTCATCTTCTCTTCGACCTCGGCCAGCTTGGCTGTGAGCACCCCGTTCTGGTACTTGAGCCCCGCTTCGTTGTCGGGTGGCGTCGCCTCGACGGTCGGGGCCGGCGCCACGGCGGCGAAGCGCATCTGGGGCGCGCGCGGGCGCACCGCGGGCGCAGGTTTCACATTCGCGGCGGCCGGAGCGGCAACGGAGCCCGGCTTCGGGTTCGGGTTCGCCGCCAGCCAAACCGTGGCCGTGCGCACGGCCCGGTTGCCGCCCTCGGTCAATTCGAAGAACAGGTGCAGATGGGGGGTGTCGACCGCTCTTGACGAGCGAATATGCAAAATCTGGCGCCCGCCGCGCCGCTCGACGACCATCGCCAGGCCCGACAGCACCGGCGTCATCGCGACATTGGCGGCCAGATAGACGTCGCGACTGGCCAGCTCGACCTGCACGGGCGTGTTCGGGCTTGCCAGCGAGGTCAGCTCGATGTCGGCCACGAGCGACTGGCCGATGAAGGAGCGCGCGCTCACTTCGCCAAGTTCGGCCGCCTGGACGCAGCAAAGTTGTCCGGCCAGCGCCAGCGCTGCGGCAAAGTTAAAAAAACGGAAAACGGGGCGTCGAAGCATGGGGAAAGAGTAACCGTATTCGCCTGAAAAGGGTGAATTTGTAGCCTAAAACCAATTAACGAACATTGGGCTAAACTCTTTAGCAAGCCAACGATAAAAACAGGATGCACCATGGAAAACGACAGCGGGAACCGGCTCGAGAAGGACAGTTTTGGCCCCATCGCCGTGCCCGGGGCGCGCTTGTGGGGCGCGCAGACGCAGCGCTCGCTCGAGCACTTCGACATTTCCACCGAGCGCATGGCGCCCGAGTTGCTGCACGCGTTGGCCCAGGTCAAGCGCGCGGCCGCCAGCGCCAACGCCTCGCTCGGGCTGCTGCCGGCCGACCAGGCCGACGCCATCATGCGCGCCGCCGACGAAGTGCTCGCCGGACAGCACGCGGGCGAATTCCCGCTGGTCGTCTGGCAAACCGGCTCTGGCACCCAAAGCAATATGAACATGAACGAGGTGCTGGCCAACCGCGCCTCGGAGCTGCTGGGCGGCGGCCGCGGCGAGGGCCGGCTGCTGCACCCGAACGACCATGTCAACCTCGGCCAGTCGTCCAACGACATATTTCCGACGGCCATGCACGTGGCGGCCGCGCACGCGCTCACGCACGCGCTGCTGCCCGCGCTGGCCAAGCTGCGCGGCACGTTCGAGCTCAAGGCGCGCCAGTTCGCCGACATCGTCAAGATCGGCCGCACCCACCTGCAGGACGCCACGCCGCTGACGCTGGGCCAGGAGTTTTCTGGCTATGCCGAGCAACTCGCCTTTTCCGAGCACCACATCAAGGCCGCCCTGCCCGCCCTGCTGCAGTTGGCCGCCGGCGGCACGGCCGTCGGCACCGGCCTCAACACCCATCCCGATTTCGCCAACCGCATCGCCGCCGAACTGGCCGCGCGCACGGGCTTGAGCTTCAAGAGTGCGTCCAACAAATTCGCGGCGCTGGCCGGCCACGACGCGCTGGTCGCGGCGCACGGCGCCCTCAAGACGCTGGCGACGGCCCTCCTCAAAATCGCCAACGACGTGCGCTGGATGGCCTCGGGCCCGCGCTCGGGCCTGGGCGAAATCACCATTCCCGAGAACGAACCGGGCAGCTCCATCATGCCGGGCAAGGTCAATCCGACCCAGGCCGAGGCGCTGACCATGCTCTGCTGCCAGGTGTTCGGCAACGACGTGGCGCTGACGATCGGCGGCGCATCGGGCAACTTCGAGCTCAATGTGTTCAAGCCCATGATCGCGCATAACTTCTTGCAAAGCGCGCGCCTGCTGGCCGACGGCATGCGCTCGTTCGAGCACCATTGCGCGCGCGGCATCGAACCGAACCGCGCCCGCATCGGCGAGCTCATGGAAAAATCGCTCATGCTCGTGACCGCCCTCACGCCCCACATCGGCTACGACCGCGCCGCCCAGATCGCAAAAAAGGCGCAGCACGACGGCATCACGCTCAGGCAGGCCGCCTTGCAGTCCGGTTATGTGAGCGAGCAACAGTTTGGCGAGTGGATCGTGCCGCTCGCCATGACTCGCCCGGGCCTGTGAATGGGCCGTTTGGGCCCGCCGCCACCGGCCGGACCGTGATCCTATAAACTATGCCTTACCAACAATGTAGCTTTAGAGGATAGTATGCAAAAACTCAGTTTTGAACTGGCGGGCGAGTTCGTCGAACTGAACCAGTTGCTCAAATTGTCGGGCCTGTGCGACAGCGGCGGCGCCGGCAAGAACCTGGTCGCCAGCGGCGTGGTGTCGGTCGACGGCAATAAGGAATTGCGCAAGACCGCCAAAATACGCGCCGGGCAGACCGTCAGCCTCGGCGACGTGCGCATCAGTGTGGTGCCGGGGGGCGCAGACGGGGCTTGAGGAGCTTGGAATTCGCCAGGTTCGGGATTAGCGAGGCAACCCTGCCAGCAGCACTTTGGCATGGGGCGCGGCGCTGGTTCTTCCGCCTGCGATCGCTTGGACCCGCAGGCGCAACGCGGGCGGCAGTGCGCCGCCCCAGAGGATCAAACGCGCCAACTCGTCCGGACGGTTTGGATGGGAACTTTCCAGGTCCTCGATCAAGGCCCCAATCAACGGTGTAAGCAAGGGCGGCGCAACCCGGCGCCGCGAGGACTCGGGCAACTCGGCCGCCAGATAGGCCAAGGCATGTGCGGTCTGATTACGCAGTGCAGGATCAGCGCGCTCGAATGCTGGCTGCAAAGCCGCGGCAAGCGCTTTCAGCGCCTCCGCATCAGGCACATTTTGCTCGGCCTGCCAAAGGTGGGCCAGAGCCACGATGTTACAGGTCGGCGACATCTGATAAAGGAAACTCAAGGCGAGTGTCCATTGCACCATGCCCACGTCGGCCAGCCCTATTCCGCCGTATTTGAAGTCGCTACCGAGAACGGTTCCGCACACTTGTCGAAGCACCCGTTCGGGCGGGCGGTTCCGCATGGTGCGGAGCAGCGCCTCCAATTCACCGCACCCGCCTTCGACGTTGGCGCGCATGTCGAACTGGACGGCTGCAGTGCGGTAGAACTTGTCATCCACCTCGGGAAAGCCAACCATGCCGCTCATCCGTACGCGGGTCAGACGATTGCCGCAGGCAGCGCGGACGGCATTGCGCTGCGCGCTGTATTCGGGATCCACGCGCGATGCACTGCCTGGAGCCCAGCCACTGTCGTATAGCTCGGGTTCGTACGGCCAGCCTGCGATGAAATTAAACTTGGGTGGCTTGGGTGGCTTGGGCCGCAACACAGTGAAGTCATCGACGGCGTAGGAAAGGAATTCCCGGTAGTTTGCGAGCTGCGCCGGAATCGCATAGGTGAATTCTTGCACCACGGCCGGCGACGGTTCGAAACATGAGCCGGAACTGGTGGGTACGCTCGAGACCTTGTAGATTGGCCGCGGCGCTAGTTTAATCGCATACTCTCCGGCAGTGTGCACCACGCCGTTGTCAATAGCGACAGTGAGATGGTCGGGATGCTGCCAAACGCCGTGGGCCGGCAGATAGCGGAAGTGATAGCGTGCGCCGGGCTGGAATCCATTGACCAATTCGACCCGCACTAGGCCCCGCGACCCACGGATGCGGATTTGCAATGGACGGATGTCCTCGGCAGACTCGACCCGGAAATTACCCGCCATCGGCCTTCCCTCCTGCATATGGAACATTACGCCAAGGGCGTTTCTGGGGAGTCTATTAACCTCGGCCCGAGTAAAACCTGATTGATCAACCTCTCCCATCGGCTGGCATGCCGCTACGGGAAGTGCTGCGGTCAGTGCAGCCATCGCCAAAATGCTTTTGCGCATGCCAGTTCCTAAATTTGAGGTGCCCGCGCACCGGCCCAACAACCTTCGCAATTCAATGGTCCAAAGTCTCATCCCTGCGCGAGACACCCAATAACTTCCGTTTCCCGTCAACAGCAGTCCGGCCAGCATCGTCGCCAGCATGATCCAGAGCACCCGGCCCCGGCCCAGGCGATCGGCAACGCGCCCCTAGCAGGATGCCACGCTGAATATGCCTCCCAGCGCGGCTAGTGTTCCGCCTAACAATACCATCGTCAATCGTCCGCGGTTGAGCACTACGTCCGCCAGAAAGCTGAGCGCTACCAGAAGGTAGGGAATGTAATAGAAGCCTATGTAGTCGCCGAACAGGATAGTTTGGAGCCAGTCTTGGTTGAACAGGTAGATGGCGAAGGTCAGCGCGGCCGCGCCTCCCATTACGACTGCGGGAGCCAGAAGTTGCAGAGCCGGACGTTTCCACCAAAATGCGGTCGCTGTGAGCAGCAGGAGCACGATTCCGTTTGCCGCACTGAAAATCTTAACTTCCTTAAGGAGCGACTGCGCAACGTCCCTGTACTTCGACTCAATCAGGCGGGTGACTTGGGCATTGTTTTTTTGAAGCGACTCGATTCGATTCTTCTGAATATCGTGCTCCATCTCGGTTGCGCGCTGGCGGCAGGGGCAGTCGGGGTGGAGCATGTATTCCATGATCAACGCTATACGGGACGGCAGTTGGGCTGACAACGCCGCCTTTGCTTCCGCAATCTCTTTATTGTTGCGCGCGAGGATGCGTTCCGCCGACCTCAGCAATCTTGAATCATCTATCACATGAAGCCGTTCGGCAACGCGATTCTGGACTTCAATAGCAATGGATGCTCGCGCCCACTTCTCGATCGTCACTGGCCGCATGAACGCGAGCGCTAGCAGCAGAAAGAAAACAGTCGCTCCGCCTCCACCAACCCACAGTATCAGGCGGCGAATAAGTTCGTCGCTTCCAGGTGAAGAGATGCTCAAAGTAATTTGCCGTGTTTGGGTTGGGTGACTCGGCAAACTTTAGCATAACCATTCAACGGAGCTAAAAACTCTAAACGATAAATCGGCCGTAGTTATCGCGCACTCGACCCCGCGGCCGCAGCCAACAGATATTTCCGTCTCCCCTCGGAGGAGACGAGTATGAGAGCTGGGGCGTGGCAACCGGAACGTTCTTCGAGATCGTAAACCGTCAACTTGTGACTGCACCAGTCAAGTTCTACGCGCTCAACGCCGGGAATGACCTGATGGGTATTTTACTGACCGAGCGGAGCGCCAGGTTGCCGCTGCACGCAAGACCTTAAAGCTCCGCTCGGACTGGCCGTATCTGCCGACGATGCACGCGCCACGATTCGGCCAATATCAATGATGCGTGTCGTCCTGTTTCGCTTCCTGTAGATTCCGGTTCAGCTGTCGGCCCCGGCATGGCCGGAGAAGCGGCTGCGGTACTGGCCCGGACTTACGCCGAACTGACGTTGGAAGGCGCGGCGCAGATTCTGCTCGTCGGTATAGCCCGCGTTGGCCGCGACGGCCTTGAGCGGCAAAGCCGTTTTCTCGAGCGCCCGGCAAGCCGCTTCCAGCCGCATCGCCTCCACCATGCGCGCCGGCGTGCGTCCAAGCTGGCTGACGTAGCTGCGCGCGAAAGTGCGCGCCGACATGCCTGCCTGTTCGGCGAGCCGCTCGACAGTCAACGTTTCGCGCAGGTGCGCGGCCACCCAGGCATGCAGTGCATCGAAGCGTCCACCTTCATGCGACTGCGCCGCCAGCGGCACGCTGAACTGCGACTGTCCTCCGGTGCGCTTGATGAACATGACCAGCTGGCGTGCCGTTTCGATCGCCACCTGGTGGCCCCAGTCTTCTTCGATCAGCGCCAGCGTCAGGTCGATGCCGGCGCTGACGCCGGCGGAAGTCCAGACCGAGCCATCCTTGACGAAAATTTTGTCGGCGTCAATGTGGATGCCGGGATTTTGCGCCTGCAGCCGGTCAACCCACTCCCAGTGCGTGGCCGCGCGCTTGCCCTGCAGCTGCCCGGCCGCCGCCAGCAGGAATGCGCCGGTGCACACCGAACAAAGCCGGCGCACCAGAGGCGCCTGGCGCACGATCCAGTTGACCAGGGCGGCGGGCGAGTGAAATTCGTCGCCTTTGCAGCCGCCCGGCGCGATCAGGGTGTCGATCGGCATGTCGTCCAATGTGGCGATCGACACTGTCATTACCGGCAGGCCGGCACTTGTGGTGATCAAGCCGCCATCGGCCGAGGCGACAATGATGTCGTACAGCGGCTCTGCGTTGCCGCTGTGCCGTTTGGAGGCGGTCGACAAGGCCTGCAGCGGGCCGCACAGGTCTAGTAGATTCATGTCGTCGTACGCGAGCAGCACCACGCGCAGGGTTCTGGTAGTCATGGGTTTTTCAGGGACTGTCATTGGTAGGCAGGATACTCGAATTCAAGGGCAACGAGCCCTGCAGTTCGGTGACCATAGCGTTGTGCCAGGGCGCCAAGCGCGTGATCGAGCGCCCGGCCCGGCAGGGCGCCAACGGACGCGAGCACCTCGGGCGTGCCAGCCGCACCGGCTACGCGGTCCGGAACCAGGGTCAGGCCGGAACGCGTCGCCAGGGGAGCAAACGATGGCGCCACGGAGAGCACGATGCTGCGCTTGGAACGGGCCCACGCATCGGCTGTGAATGCGAGCGAGATTTCGTCCATCCCGGCCGTCACCGGTACGCCGATGCTTTCCGTCGAGTGGAACCACTGATTGGTGTAGCCGGAGATGTAGGCGCCGAGATTGCGGCCTAGCGCGGGCCGGAATGCATCGCTGTTGTGAGAGGTGGACCAGTTGTCGACGCCCATATCGTGGGCCAGGCCGGCGGCGCGCGCCGCTCCGGAAATCGCCTCCACCAGCGCCAGTGCGGTCGGCATGGCGGCGCTGACGCCAGCGCTGGACACCAGTTTGCCATCGACGACGTAGCGCATGTTCTTGACCCAAAGCGTGTCCGGGAAGTGCTGCTGGCGATACGACTGCGAGCCCCAGTGGCCGGTGGCCCGGTGGCCTTTGAGCAGGCCGCTGCCGGCCACCACCAGCACGCCATCGCAGATGCTCACGATGGTGGCGCCCTTCGCAGCTTGCGCTACGACCCAGGGTCCCAGCGCGCTGGTGGCGTAGTTCGCCACGGCAGGTACGATGACATAATCAGCGCCGTCCGGATAGCGTTTGTCGAAGTCTGCCAGCGTGGCGTCCGGCTGCATGTTCAACGCTGGCAGCATTTTCATTACTCCCGGGCGGGTGGCAACCGATATCACGTCAGCCGCGCCGGAGCGCTTCAGCACGCCGTATGGAATGACGAAGTCGACCAGTTCGGTGCCGTTATTGTCGCCAGCCACCGCGACAACAGGTTTCGTACGGCCAAAACGGGCCTCGTAGGGCGCGATATCGGCCGCAGTCGCCAGCTGGCCGACCAGTAGCAGCAGGAAGAGCAAAGTACGCATGTCGATAATCCTTGGGTTGGTGTATCAGGATTATCGATACCGGCTGCCCCGGTCGAATGACAATAGGCAGTCAATTCCTGCCAAGGTTCTGCCCGCGCAGCCACGCCAGTTCGTCATCCGCTTTGGCATACAGCTTCGCGTCCTGGCTTAGCAACGCGCTGTTTCGATTTCCGGTCGAAACTCTTTATTGCAACCTAGCCAAGGTCCGCTTTAGGGCGGCGGCGCCAAGCCTCCGGGCCGTCTTACAACGTCGAGTACAATCGACAGCAGTCGGCCAGGAGCGAACATTCCCGATTATTCACGGAGCTAGCATGCACAAGCGTATTCGCGAATATTTAGCAACGGTAGATTGGCATGATGGCGATACTCCTCCAGTCGTTGACCTTGACCTCTACTTTAACGCATAGGTTTATACACAACTCACTC
>NZ_PXWF02000307.1 GCF_003011895.2 Massilia glaciei
GCACTTGGTTCTTGAGAACGCCCAGTGAGGCGGGCGCGGCGGCCCCGGGGCGGGTCCGGCAAAAGGACATTTAAGAATTATTTGGCGCTGATGGTGTCGGTGTTGCTGGTGCTTTAAGTGGTTGGTTCGCAAGTGTCCATTTGCCGGACCTGGCGTTCCCTACGGACAGGGCTTAAATTTTTTACGGCGAGTTTTCGTACGCTCAACATGGGGCAAACGCATGCGTTTGCCCCATGTTGAGTGGGCTGATACTCGTCATAGAAAATTTCAGGTCTGCGAGCGAAAAGATTTGGGGGACTGCGCGTATATGCGGCTTCAGTATGGGTTCCCGCCTTCGCGGGAATGACGGCCGGTTTGCGGTCGCCCCTACGCCGCCGGCGCAAACTTGACCAACTGGCCATCCTTGGCAAAGGCTAGGAAGCGCCCGATCTCCCCGGTGTGGATGTAGGTGACCATCATATTGAGCGGCGCCT
Organism: Massilia glaciei; assembly: GCF_003011895.2. GTDB lineage: Bacteria > Pseudomonadota > Gammaproteobacteria > Burkholderiales > Burkholderiaceae_D > Telluria_A > Telluria_A glaciei. The sequence continues at coordinate 474 of NZ_PXWF02000307.1, forward strand.
CGGCCTCGCTCGACGCCGGCACCTGGCCTCCGCGTCCCGACATACTACTGACAAACACGATGTCCCAGTCGGCGCCGGTATGCCGCGATTCCGCCACCAGCTCCTCAAAGCTGCCCAGTTCGTCCAGCGTCTTGTCGACGCACATGACCGGGGCCAGCGCGCCGCCGCGCCTTTCGGCAAATGCGCTGCGTTCGGCGCTGCCCGCGCCATCGGGCAATTCGGCCCTGGCAAACGCAAACAGCATGCGCTGGGGTTGATCTTGGGCGCGCGCGGCGTCCAGCAAGGTGGTGAAACTGTCGATCGTCATAACGGGCCTCTTACGCAAAAAAATGGATGGCCACAGGTATACCGCATCCATTTGGCATGCTCCATAGCCACAAAGGATTAGTCCGCCTAGTCCTTGTCGCCGCGCCCAACCGCCTTCTTGCCAATATCCATGCCCCGTCCCGCTGCGTAGACTGATTCCATCAAGCTGCGCCATCGCTGGCGGCGCCGCTTTCATCTTGTGGAGGCAGCATGAGTCATTTTCTGGATCGCCTGAAGTACTTCAATAATCCCAAGGAGACCTTCTCCGACGGCCACGGCGCCGTCGTGCACGAGGACCGCACCTGGGAGAACACCTACCGCCAACGCTGGCAGCACGACAAAATCGTGCGCTCGACGCACGGCGTCAACTGCACCGGCTCGTGCAGCTGGAAGGTGTATGTCAAAAACGGGTTGATCACCTGGGAAACCCAGCAGACCGACTATCCGCGCACCCGCCCGGACCTGCCCAACCACGAGCCGCGCGGCTGCCCACGCGGCGCCAGCTATTCGTGGTACGTGTATTCGGCCCAGCGCGTCAAGTACCCGATGGTGCGCGGGCGCCTGATGGAGATGTGGCGCGAGGCGCGCCTCACAATGGACCCGGTCACGGCCTGGGACTACATCAGCCAGGACAAAACCCGCGCCGCCTCGTACAAGTCGATCCGCGGCCTGGGCGGCTTCGTGCGCGCCAAGTGGGACGACGTGAACGAGATCATCGCCGCCGCGAATGCCCTCACGATCAAAAAATTCGGACCTGACCGCATCGTCGGGTTCTCCCCGATTCCGGCCATGTCGATGGTGAGCTATGCGGCCGGAACCCGCTACCTGTCGCTGATCGGCGGCGTGGCATTGTCGTTCTACGACTGGTACTGCGACCTGCCTCCGGCCAGCCCGCAGGTGTGGGGCGAGCAGACCGACGTGCCCGAATCGGCCGACTGGTACAACTCCACCTTCCTCATGGTGTGGGGCTCGAACGTGCCGATGACGCGCACCCCCGACGCCCACTTCTACACCGAGGTGCGCTACAAGGGCACCAAGACGGTGGCCGTGTCGTCCGACTTTGGCGAGATGGCCAAGTTCGGCGACATCTGGCTCGCGCCAAAGCAGGGCACCGACGCCGCGCTCGCGCTGGCCATGGGCCACGTGGTGCTCAAGGAGTTCCACGCCAACGGCGGCTCGGACTACTTCCGCGGCTACGTCAAGCAGTACACCGACTTCCCGATGCTCGTCACGCTGGTCGAGAAAAACGGCGCGCTCGTGCCCGACTACTTCCTGCGCGCCTCGCACCTGGCCAACAATCTCGACGAGACCAACAACCCAGACTGGAAGACCCTGGTCATCGACGAGGCCACCGGCGCCATCTGCGCGCCCGGCGGCACCATCGGCTTCCGCTGGGGCGAGTCGGGTCGCTGGAACCTCGAGCAGAAGGAGGGCACCAGCGGTCGCGCGATCGACCCGCTGCTGTCGCTGATCGATTGCAGTGACGCGGTCCTCGACGTCGGCTTCGCCTACTTCGGCGGCAAGGATGCCGACGACATGCTGCAGCGCCGGGTGCCCGTCAAGTGCGTCACCCTGGCCGACGGCAGCGTCATCAACGTCGCCACCGTGTTCGACCTGACCCTGGCCAACTACGGCATCGACCGCGGCCTCGGCGGCGCCAACGTGGCCACCAGCTACGACGACGACGTGCCGTACACCCCCGCATGGCAGGTCAAGCACACCGGCGTCAAGGCGGCCGACGTGATCACCGTGGCGCGCCAGTTCGCCGAGAACGCCGACAAGACCCATGGCAAGAGCATGGTCATCGTCGGCGCCGCGCTCAACCACTGGTACCACATGGACATGACCTACCGCGGCATCATCAACCTGTTGATGATGTGCGGCTGCGTAGGCCAGTCCGGCGGCGGCTGGGCCCACTACGTCGGCCAGGAGAAGCTGCGCCCGCAGACCGGCTGGACCCCGCTCGCATTCGCCCAGGACTGGAACCGTCCGATGCGCCAGATGAACGGCACCTCGTTCTTCTACGCCCACACCAGCCAGTGGCGCCACGAAAAGCTGCACATCGAGGAGATCGCCTCGCCCTCGGCCGACGTGCCGGCCGAGCCGATGGCGCTGATCGACTACAACGCCAAGGCCGAGCGCATGGGCTGGCTGCCGTCGGCCCCGCAGCTCCAAACCAATCCGCTCGAGGTCACGCGCGCCGCCAAGGCCGCCGGCAAGGATCCTGCCACCTACGCGGTCGAGCAGATCAAGGCCGGCAAGCTCGAATTTTCGTGCGACGACCCGGACAACCCGGCCAACTTCCCGCGCAATATGTTCATCTGGCGCTCCAACATCCTGGGCAGCTCCGGCAAGGGCCACGAGTACTTCCTCAAGTACCTGCTGGGCACCCAGAACGCCTTGATGAGCAACGAGGACCATTGCATCAAGCCGCGCGACGTCAAGGTGCGCCCGGCCGCCGAAGGCAAGCTCGATCTGGTGGTGGTGCTCGACTTCCGCATGTCGACCACCTGCCTCTATGGCGACATCGTGCTGCCTACCGCCACCTGGTACGAGAAGGACGACCTCAACACGTCCGACATGCACCCCTTCATCCACCCGCTGTCGGAGGCCGTGCAGCCGCTGTGGCAGTCCAAGTCCGACTGGGAGATCTACAAGGGCATCGCCGAAAAATTCACCGAGATTGGCGGCGAGTACCTGGGCACCCAGACCGACCTGGTGCTCACCCCGCTGATGCACGACACCCCGGGCGAACTGGGCCAGCCGTTCGACCCCAAGGACTGGCGCGCCGGCGAATGCGAGCCGATCCCCGGCAAGACCATGCCGAACCTGACCGTGGTCGAGCGTAACTACAGGGACGTGTACAAGAAGTTCACCTCGATCGGCCCGCTGCTCGAGTCGCTCGGCAACGGCGGCAAGGGCATCGGCTGGAAGACCGGCCACGAAATCGACGTCCTGCGCGGCATCAACCGCACCGTGACCGAGGAGGGTGTGTCAAAAGGCCAGCCGCGGCTCGACACCGCCATCGACGCGGCCGAGATGATCCTCTCGCTGGCCCCGGAGACCAACGGCCACGTGGCCGTCAAGGCCTGGGCCGCGCTGTCGAAGATGACGGGGCGCGACCATACCCACCTGGCGCTGCCGCGCGAGCACGACACGATCCGCTTCCGCGACGTGCAGGCGCAGCCGCGCAAGATCATCTCCTCGCCGACCTGGTCGGGCCTGGAATCGGAGGAGGTCAGCTACAACGCCGGTTACACCAATGTGCACGAGATGATCCCCTGGCGCACCCTGACCGGCCGCCAGCAGTTCTACCAGGACCACCTGTGGATGCGCGACTTCGGCGAGGGGCTGTGCGTGTACAAGCCGGCCATCAACACCAAGACGACGGCGGCGATGCTGGGCGCTAAACCGAACGGCAACAAGGAGATCGCGCTCAACTTCATCACGCCGCACCAGAAGTGGGGGATCCACTCGACCTACTCGGACAACCTGCGCATGCTCACGCTCTCGCGCGGCGGGCCGCACGTTTGGCTGTCCGAGGACGACGCCAAGGCGGCCGGCATCGTCGACAACGACTGGATCGAGGCCTTCAATGTGAACGGCACGCTGACGGCGCGCGCCGTGGTCAGCCAGCGGGTGCCTGCCGGCATGATACTGATGTACCACGCCCAGGAAAAGATCATCAACACGCCGGGCGCCGAGTTGTCGGGCAAGCGCGGCGGGATCCACAACTCGGTCACGCGCACCGTCACCAAGCCGACCCACATGATCGGCGGCTATGCGCAGCTGTCGTGGGGCTTCAACTACTACGGCACCGTCGGATCGAACCGCGACGAGTTTGTATTGGTGCGCAAGATGGACAAGGTCGAGTGGCTGGAAGGCCCACTGGTTGAACAAGATTCGGGAGCGAACGTATGAAAATCAGAGCGCAAATCGGGATGGTGCTGAACCTGGACAAGTGCATCGGCTGCCACACCTGCTCGGTCACCTGCAAGAACGTCTGGACCAGCCGCGACGGTGTCGAGTACGCGTGGTTCAACAACGTCGAGACCAAGCCGGGCATCGGCTATCCAAAGCAGTGGGAGAACCAGGACAAGTGGAACGGCGGCTGGAAGCGCAAGGCCAACGGCAAGATCGAGCCGCGCCAGGGCGGGCGGCTCAAGATCCTCGCCAACATCTTCGCCAACCCCAACCTGCCGGCCATCGACGAGTACTACGAGCCGTTCACCTACGACTACGAGCGCCTGCAAAACGCGCCGTTGTCGGAGACGCCGCCGACGGCGCGTCCGGTGTCGGTCTTGACCGGCAAAAAGATGGACAAGATCGAATGGGGCCCAAACTGGGAGGATGACCTGGGCGGCGAATTCGCCGCGCGCAGCCAGGACAAGCTGTTCGACAATATGCAGAAGGAGATGTACGGCACCTTCGAGAACACCTTCATGATGTACCTGCCGCGCCTGTGCGAGCACTGCCTCAATCCGACCTGCGTCGCGTCGTGCCCGTCTGGCTCGGTGTACAAGCGCGAGGACGACGGCATCGTGCTGATCGACCAGGACAAATGCCGCGGCTGGCGCATGTGCATCTCGGGCTGCCCGTACAAGAAGATCTATTACAACTGGTCTTCGGGCAAGGCCGAAAAGTGCACCTTCTGCTATCCGCGCATCGAGGCGGGCCAGCCGACGGTGTGTTCGGAGACCTGCGTGGGCCGCATCCGCTACCTCGGCGTGCTGCTCTACGACGCCGACAAGATCGAGGCGGCGGCATCGGTGGCCGACGAGCGCGACCTGTACGGCGCCCAGCTCGGCCTGTTTTTGGACCCGCACGACCCGGCCATCATCGAGGAGGCGCGCCGCCAGGGCATTCCGGACTCGTGGCTCGAGTCGGCCAAGCGCTCGCCGGTCTACAAGATGGCGGTTCAATGGAAGGTGGCCTTCCCGCTGCATCCCGAATACCGGACCTTGCCGATGGTGTGGTACATCCCGCCGCTGTCGCCGATCCAGGCCGCGGCCGAATCGGGCAAGATGGGCATGAACGGCATCCTGCCCGACACCGCCAGCCTGCGCATTCCGGTCCAGTACCTGGCCAACCTGCTCACGGCAGGCGACCAGCCGCCGATCATCCGCGCGCTCGACCGCATGCTCGCCATGCGCGCCTACATGCGCAGCAAGAGCGTCGACAAGGTCGAGAACCTCGCCGTGCTCGAGGGCGTGGGGCTGGACAAGGCGACGGTCGAGGACATGTACCACATCATGGCGATCGCCAATTACGAGGACCGCTTCGTGATCCCGAGCAGCCACAAGGAGATGGCCGAGGACAGCTTCAACGAGAAGGGTTCGTGCGGTTTTAGCTTTGGCAATGGCTGCTCCGACGGCTTGACCGAAACGAGCCTGTTCGGCAAGAAGAAATCGGGATCGGTGAACTTCGTCTCGATGCCCAAGTCGCGCAAAAAAGCCACCGAGGAGGCATCATGAAACAGCCACGCCACTACGCCGTCCTGTCGGCGCTGCTGCAGTACCCCGAGCCGGAGCTGCTCGCAAATCTGCCGGCGCTGGCCGACCTGATGGCCGACACGCCGGCTTTGCAAGCGCCGCTGCTGCCGCTGTTCGACTACCTCGGCGCCGGCAGGCTGATCGACCTGCAGCAGCAGTACGTGAGCACGTTCGACCGCAACCCCTCGCACTCGCTGCACCTGTTCGAGCATATCCACGGCGAGTCGCGCGACCGCGGCCAGGCCATGGTCGACCTGATGGAGGAGTACAAGAAGCACGGCCTGCACATGACCGGCGACGACCTGCCCGACTACGTGCCGCTGTTCCTCGAGTTCCTCGACCAGCAAAGCGCGGACGAGGCGGCGCGGTTGCTCGGCGACGCGGTGCACGTGCTGGCCCATATCGGGCGCAAGCTCGACGCCAACGGCAGCCCGTACGCCGGGGTCTTCAACGTGCTCGAGCAACTGAGCCCGGTGGCCGCCGAAACCCTGACCGAGCCGCCCGTGCGCGACATGGACGAGGCGCTCGAGACCTTCGGCCCCGGTGCCGACGGCGTCGAGCCGCTACTCAAAAACACCGGGATACCCGGCACGCATCCGATCAATTTTTATCCGAAGGCGCGCGCCGCCGCCTCGGCCGCCTGAAGGAGCCCATCATGGACTACATGCACCACTTTCTGTTCGGGATCTACCCCTACATCGCGCTGGCGATCTTCCTGCTCGGCAGCCTGATCCGCTTCGACCGCGAGCAGTACAGCTGGAAGTCGGAATCGACCCAGGTGCTGCACCGCGGCCAGTTGCGCGCCGGCAGCATCATGTTCCACGTCGGGATCATCGGCCTGTTTTTCGGCCACGCGGCCGGCCTGCTCACGCCGGTGGCGGTGTGGGACTGGCTGGGCGTGGGGCACGGCGCCAAGCAGGTGTTCGCGATGGTCGCGGGCGGCGTCATGGGCCTGCTGTGCCTGGCCGGCATCGTGCTGCTGCTGGCGCGCCGCTGGAGCAACGAGCGCCTGCGCAACGCCACCACCTTCAAGGACAAGGTCGTGCTGCTGTGGATCCTCGCCACCTTGCTGCTGGGGCTGTCGTCGATCTGGGTCTCGGCCTCGCACCTTGACGGGCACACGATGGTCACGCTGATGAACTGGGCGCAGTACATCGTCACCTTCCGCGCCGGCGCCTCCAACTTCATCGACGGCGCGCCGCTGCTGTTCAAGCTGCATCTGTTCATGGGCATGTCGCTGTTTGTGATCTTCCCGTTCACCCGCCTGGTGCATGTGTGGAGCGGCTTTGGCGCGCTGACCTACCTGGGCCGCGCCTATCAACTGGTGCGCAGCCGTTAATCGAGGAGAATAATCATGGGAATCGCAGTCAACGGCGTCGACATCGACGACAGCGCCATCGAGCAGGAATTGGCGCACCACCAGGACGCAGACAACCCGCTCAAGCAGGCGGCCCAGGAACTGGTGCTGCGCACCGTGCTGCTGCAGCAGGCCGACACGCTGGGAATTTGCGGCGACGACGACCAGCGCATCGAAGAACTGCTGGCCTTCCAGGTCCAGGTGCCCAAGGCGGACGAGGAGGCCTGCCTGCGCTTCTACCGCAACAACGCGGCCCGCTACACCAACGGCGACATGGTCGAGGCGCGGCACATTTTGCTGCAGGTGACGCCGGACGCGCCGTTGGAATTGTTGCGCGGCACGGGCGAGGCCTTGCTCGAGGCCTTGCAGGCGCAGCCGGAGCGCTTCGCAGAGCTGGCCGCGCAGTATTCCAATTGCAGTTCGGGGCAGGTGGGCGGCAGCCTAGGGCAGTTGTCGCGCGGGCAGTGCGTGCCGGAATTCGAGGAACTGTTGTTCCGGTTGGGCGAGGGCGAGCTTGCCGGGCGCTTGCTCGAGACGCGCTTCGGCCTGCACATTGTGCAGGTTCAGCGCAAGGTGGCGGGGACCTTGTTGCCGTTCGACGCGGTGCGCGACGAGGTCGCCATCCTCCTCGACCAGATGGCCAGCCGGCGCGCGACACACCAGTATCTGCATATTTTGGTGGGGCAGGCCCAGATCGAGGGGCTTGAGCTGGAGGGCGCCGATTCGCCGCTGGTGCAATGACGCATAACGGGCCGGCTAGTCATTTATGACTAGTCGGCCCCCTTCGTCCTGCGCACAGCCAAATCGACCCCGGCCCGCTACAATGGGCCCATCAATTAAAGGCCGCACGTCGTTCCAGCGTTGGCACACTGCTCTCCGAGATAAAAACAACCAACGTCATCCCCGCGAAAGCGCAAACGCATGCGTTTTCCCCATGCTGAAGATGCGGTTATGCGGCTCCCGAAAGTTCGGACTTGTAGGGCCTGAAGGTTTTAACTCCGCGTATAGGCAAGCTCAGCATGGGTCCCCGCTTTCGCGGGGATGACGTCGGGTAATTTATCGACGGCGATGACGTTGGCTGCTTTGTCGACGCCTTTAACTTAGCTACTTTAAGTCCATCAACTAACCAGTGGAGCAGGCAATGCTGCGTGACCGCTACGGCCGCTCGATCGAATACCTCCGCTTGTCGGTCACCGACCGCTGCGACCTGCGTTGCACCTACTGCATCCCGAAGGGATTCAAGGGCTTCGAGGAGCCGTCGCACTGGCTCACCTTCGACGAGATCGAACGCCTGGTGTCCGCCTTCGCCCGCCTCGGCACCGAGCGCCTGCGCCTGACCGGCGGCGAGCCGCTGCTGCGGCGCGACCTGGCCGGCCTGGCCGGGCGCCTGTCGGCCATCCCCGGCATCACCGACCTGTCGCTCTCGACCAACGCCACCCGCATGACGCGCCACGCCGCCGAGCTGCGCGCGGCCGGCGTCTCGCGCATTAACGTCAGCCTCGATTCGCTCGACCGCGGCTGCATGGAGCAAATCACGGGCCGCGACAGCCTCGGGCAGATCATGGACGGCATCATGGCCGCCAAGGACGCCGGATTCGACCCTATCAAAATCAACATGGTGGCGCTGCGCGGCGTCAACGACACCCAGATCGACGACATGGTCGGCTTTTGCATCGAGCACGGCTTCACGCTGCGCCTGATCGAGGCCATGCCCATGGGCGCCACCGGGCAGGACACCACCTGGCTCGACCTGGGCCCGGTCGAACAACGCCTCCGCCAGCGCTTCAAGCTGATGCCGCAGGTCGCGCGCCTGGGCGGCGGACCGGCGCGCTACCTGGTCACCCCGGACGGGCGCACCAGCGTCGGCTTCATCACCCCGATGTCGCAGCATTTCTGCGGCGACTGCAACCGGGTCCGGCTTGCGGTCGATGGTACCCTGTACCTGTGCCTGGGCCAGGAGGACAAGTTCGAGTTCCGCCCGATGCTGCGCGCCGGCGCCAGCGATGCCGAGCTCGAAGACGCGATCCGCCACGCCATCACGCTCAAACCGGAGCGCCACGAGTTCCGCGAGCAGCCTCAGAAAATCGTGCGTTTCATGGCGCAGACCGGTGGTTGAGGGCGCGCGCGCACTTGCTCGGACTGGGCACAAGCGTATGATGTCAAGCGAGCGTTGCCGCACGGCGCCGCCATGCCTGGAGTTGCTATGCCCCTTGATGCGTTAATCCCGTCACGCCACAAGCTCTCGACCAAGATCGTCGGCGCGCTGCTGGGCTTTTTGCTGCTGGCCCTGACCGCCATCCTGACCACGCTTTACCTTTCGTGGCAGCTCGAGGGCAGCGCCGCCGCGATCAACGACACCGGCAGCGTGCGCATGAACAGCTATCGGCTGGCGATCCTGCTCGACCGCGCGCACGACGGCGACCCGAGGGCGGCCGCGGCCGCCGCGCGCCAGCTCAATCACATATCGGCCACACTGGCGCAGTTGCGCGAGGGCGACCCGCAGCGCCCGTTGCTGCTGCCGCCGACGGGCGCCATCCGCACCCAGTTCGAGGCCATCGCCGGCGAATGGCAAACCGGCCTGCGCCCCGAGGCCCTAGCCTTGGCGCGGCTGGCCGGGCCGGCCAGGGCCGCCGCCCAGGCGCGCTTTGGCGAGCACACCGAGCAGTTCGTCGCGCGCGTCGACGCGCTCGTGAAACTGATCGAACGCGACAGCGAAACGCGCACGTTCTGGCTGCGTGGCTCGCAGTTGGCCCTGCTGGGCCTGGCAATGGTCGGCACGGTCAGCCTGATCTATCTGATGTTCAGCCTGATCGTCGAGCCGGTGACCCGCCTGCACGAGGGCTTGAACCGCATGAAGGAGCACGATTTCGCGGTCCGCCTGTCGCTCGAATCGCGCGACGAGTTTGGCCAGCTCGGGCAGGGCTTCAACCAGATGGCCGACCGCCTGCAGGCGCTGTACGGCAGCCTCGAGGAGCGGGTCAGGCTCAAGACCGCGACGCTCGAGTACCAGAACCGCGAGCTGGCGCTGCTGTACGACGCGGCCGCCTTCCTGCAGCGGCCGCAGCCCTTGGAGCCGCTGTGCCGGGGCCTTTTGCAGCGCATCTGCGAATTCTTCGAGGCCGACGGCGGCTCGGTGCGCGTGCTCGACAACAGCCGCGGCAACCTGCACATGGTCGTGCACCAGGGGATCTCGCCCGAGCTGGTCGCGCGCGAGCACTGCATCAAGGTCGGCGACTGCCTGTGCGGCGAGGCGGTGCAGCGCAAGGTCACCGTGATCCACGACTTGCGCAAGATGGACAAGGCCTACGAGCTCGAATGCCACCGCGAGGGTTTTGCCACGGTGTCGGTGTTCCACATCTATGCGCAGCAGCAGCACCTGGGGTTTTTCAACCTGCATTTCCGCTCGCCCAAGGAATTCGACGCGCGCGCGCAAAGCCTGCTCGAAACGCTGGGCCAGCTGCTCGGCACCGCGATCGAAAACCTGCGCCTGGGCGCGCGCGAACGCGAAATGGCGGTCTCGGAAGAGCGCAACCTGGTGGCGCAGGGACTGCACGACAGCATCGCCCAGGGCTTGAATTTCCTGAACCTGCAGGTGCAGATGCTCGACCAGTCTGTCCGCGACGGCAAGATCGACGACGTCGCCGAGATCATCCCGATGCTGCGCGCCGGGGTGCAAGAGAGCTATGAGGACGTGCGCGAACTGCTGCACAATTTCCGCAGCCGCCTGGTGGAGGAAAACCTGGTCGGGGCGCTGGAAACGACGGTCGACAAGTTCCGGCGCCAGACCGGCATGGCCGCAGAACTGGTGGCCGACATCGACGGCGCGCCGTTCCCGCGCGAGCAGCAGTTGCAACTGCTGTTCATCGTGCAGGAGGCGCTGTCGAATGTGCGCAAGCACGCCGGCGCCAGCCGCGTGCTGGTGCGCCTGCAGGACCGAGAAGACTTCACGCTGACGATCGAGGACGATGGCGACGGTTTCGACCCGGACAAGCTGGCCGGACTGGGCGACAGCCATGTCGGCATCGACATCATGCGCGAGCGGGCGGTGCGCATCGACGCCACGCTGGCGCTGCGCTCGGCGCCGGGCGTCGGCACCACCATCGAACTCACCCTGCCGCGCGCGCAACGGCGCGCGGCCTGACCTGATTAAGGACCTACTAAATGCAAACCGACCAACCGATCCGGGTGCTGCTGGTTGACGACCATTCCTTGTTCCGCAGCGGGATACGCTCGCTGCTGCAGCGCCACGCCGAGTTTTTGGTGGTGGGGGAGGCGGCCGACGGGGTCGAGGGCATCAAGCGCGCCCAGCAACTCAAGCCCGACGTGGTGCTGCTGGACTTGAACATGCCCGGCATTTCGGGAGTCGAAACGCTGCAGCTGATGAAGCAGGATTGCCCCGACACCGCCATCATCATGCTGACCGTGTCGGAGGAGTCGCAGGATTTGGCGCTGGCGATGCGCTCGGGCGCGCGCGGCTACCTGATCAAGAACATCGAGACCGATTACCTGTTGCGCGCGATCCGCCGCGCGGCCGCCGGCGAAACCGTGGTGGCCGAGGCGCTCACCGGCAAGCTCGTGGCCCAGCTGCACGGCGGAGCGCAGAACGCGCCGCCGCCGTCCGACATCGACAAGCTGACCCCGCGCGAGAAGGGCATCCTCGACTGCCTGGCGCGCGGCGAGAGCAACAAGCTGATCGCGCGCAAGCTCGATCTGGCCGAGAGCACGGTCAAGATCCATGTCCAGAACGTGCTCAAGAAACTCAAACTGTCGAGCCGGGTGCAGGCGGCCGTCTACGCCGTCGAGCAGCGCATGACGAACGAGGCGGCCGACCGGGCCAATTAGTTACCGCCGCAACCGCCGCAGCAGCCGCTCGCGGGTGCGTCGGCGACGACGAAGCCGGCCGCGTTGACGGCCGAGCGAAGCTGGGTGGGGGAGGCGAGGTTTTCGTCGAAACCGACGCGAGCGCGGTTGTGGGCCAGCGTGACATGCACGGATTCGACGCCCCGCACGGTTTCGAGCGCCTTGGCGACCTCGATCGCGATGGCCTCGTTTTGCATGGCGGGAATGGTCAATGTTGCGGTTTGCATGGATTCCTCCTGTTGTGATGCCCGTAGCCTAGGCCAGCCGCCGTCCGCCGTCCATAGGCCGGATTGAAAAACGCAATCTGGATCAATTTTCCGGTGGTTTCCGCAGAACGCCATTGCTGGCGGGGCGCGTTTGAAGTAGTATTTCACATATATCTTTAAAAAAGAGCCCGATCATGAGCCTGCTGAAAATCGAAGAACCCGCCGCGCCGGCGCGCCATCCCGCGTGGGCCGCGCAGCATCCCTTGTGGGCGCTGGGCTTCCGTCCGTTCTACCTGCTGGCGGCGGCGCTGGCGGCGCTGGCCATACCGCTGTGGCTGGCGCAGTACCTCGGCTGGTTGCATGGCTGGCCGCAGGTCGGCCTGGCCTGGCACATGCACGAGATGGTGTTTGGCATGGCCGTGGCCGTGATCGTCGGCTTCCTGTTCACGGCGGGGCGCAACTGGACTGGGTTGTGGACGCCGCGCGGCACGCACCTGGCGTTGTTGGCGTTGCTGTGGGTGCTTGGGCGCGTGGCGATGCTGGCGGCGCCGGTATGGCTGGCCGCGGCGGTGGACATTTTGTTTTTGCCCCTGTCGGCGTGGGCCATGTTCCGCGTGCTGCATCAGTCCGGGAATAAACGCAATATGCCGCTGGTCGGCCTGCTTGGCGTGCTCGCGTTGGCGAATGGGCTGTTCCATGCCGCCTTGCTGGGGTGGGTTTCCATATCGCCGGTGGCGCCGGTGCATGGCGCCATTCTCGTAATCGTCATTATCGAGTCGGTCATTGGCGGCAGGGTGATCCCGATGTTCACCAACAATGGCGCGCCCGGTGCCGGAGCGGCGATCCATCCGCGCGTCGACAAGGTGGCGCTGGCGCTTACGGTGGCGGCCAGCCTAGGCTTGGTCGCAGGGGTGCAGGGCTGGCCGATGCTGGCGTTGGCCGGCTGTGCCGGCGTGGCCTCGTTCTGGCGCCTGGCGGGCTGGAAGCCGCACCGCACGCTGCGCAATCCCTTGCTGTGGATACTGCACCTCGGTTATGCCTGGGTTGGCGTGGGGTTCTTGCTGCTGGGGCTCGCCGCGGTCGGCATCGGCACCGCCAGCACAGCCTTCCATGCGCTGGCGGTTGGCTCGATGGCGGGCCTGATCATCGGCATGATGACCCGCACCACGCTCGGCCACACGGGGCGGATGATGGTCGCCAAACGCGCCGAGCCCGCCATGTACGGGTTGATACAGGCCGGGGCGTTGCTGCGGGTTCTGGCCGGGTTCGCTCCGGCCGCGTGGCGCAATGAGGCGTTGGTGCTTTCGGGGGTGTGCTGGACCTTGTCGTTCGTCATATTCCTCGTGGTGTACGGGCCTTATTTGCTGCGCGCGCGAATCGATGGAAAAGAGGGCTAGTTGCCGCGGTCGTCACCCAAGGGGCCTGCTCGGCTTGCAACTGCCGTTCCCCGCTGGACCCGCTTTAACTAGGTCGAGCCGTTCGACATAAACGCTCTCTGCTCCCCTGGGCGCACTTGCGATATTGTCGCCAAAAGGCGCCGATTTCTATAGAGTCGCAATCGGCGCGGCTGCGGCCGTACCTCTCGTATTGCCAGCGCTCATTTGCTACTTGATTCGACCTCGGAGTGTGCGCGCGCCCCCCCGGGCATCTAAGCTGAGGTAGCGGTCACGCTTCCAATTTTCTCACCACGCCATCCACACTGAGCTCATAGCGGTCGAAATCGCGCGCCAGAAACAGCGCGCCTTCGTAGTGCTGTCGCGCCTCCGCCTCAACTTCGGCCATGCCTTCGCTGTTGTCGTAACGCGGGCTGAAGTGGGTCAGGATCAAGTTCGGCACACCGCTTGCAGTGGCAAACTGCGCCACCCTTTGCACCGAACTGTGGGTCGGCCCGGGGCCAACCTTCTGCAATACCGCCTCGGTATAGGTCGCCTCGTGCACCAGCAGTTGCGCGCCTTCGCAGGCGCCGCTGAGTAGGGAAGGGGTGTCGTTGTCGCCGCCAACCACGACCGCCGCGCGGTCTACCTGGGCGATGCGAAACTCGTCGGCCGCCAGCACCGTGCCGTCGTCAAGTTGCACATCGTGCCCCGCCTGCAATTTCCCCCACAACGGTCCCGGAGCGACGCCGCTCGCCTGCAACGCGGCGTTGTCGAGCCGCCATTTGCTGTTCTCGACGGCGAAGCGGTACGCCACGCTTGGCTCTCGATGCGACAAGGCATGGCTCGTGATGCGCAAGCCCGGCTCTTGATGGACTTCCTGATCGCCGTCGACATCGATGTGAATGATCGGAAATGTCAGATACAAATCCGTATGCAAAAAAGTCGCCTCCAGCCACGCCTTGACCGCCGCCGGCGCGATCAGGATCAGGGGACGCTTGCGTCCGTTCATCGACGCGCTGGCCAGCAATCCCGGCAGGCCGTAGGTATGGTCGCCATGCACGTGCGTGATGCAAATGCCGGCCAGGTCGTGCACCGTCAGGGCGATGTGCTGCAGCCGTTGTTGGGTCGCTTCGCCGCAATCGATCAGCCACCAGTCCCGGTTGAGGGTTGTCTGCAAGGCCAGCGCGGTCACGTTGCGGTATTTGGTTGGCACGCCGGAGGAGGTGCCGAGGAAGGTCAGTTTGAACATGCCGCATTATGCCAAGAATTCGCCGTCATTCGTGCCCGCTCACAGGTGATGGTCCGCGGGCACAGTTGGCCTTTGGCTATAGCACCAATAGATAAAATTGCGTTGATCGATAGTTTTTCATGCCCTAGACTGGTCTTAATTGCCAATAGTAAACTTTTAGGAGAGAAATTTTGTCATCCGAAGCAAAGTGCCCATTTTCTGGCGACCTTAGCAAACCCGCTGCCGCCGCCGCCCCGAGGAACCCGGATTGGTGGCCCAATCAACTGAACCTCAAGGTCTTGCACCAACATTCCACGCTGTCCGATCCGATGGGCGGGGAATTCGATTACACCGCGGCGTTCAACAGCCTCGACTTGCCCGCTGTGATCGCCGACCTGCATGCCCTGATGACCGACTCGCAAGACTGGTGGCCCGCCGACTACGGCCACTACGGTCCTTTCTTTGTCCGCATGGCATGGCACAGCGCCGGCACCTACCGCATTTCGGATGGCCGCGGCGGGTCCGGTTCCGGCGCGCAGCGGTTCGCGCCGCTCAACAGCTGGCCGGACAACGGCAACCTCGACAAGGCGCGCCGCCTGCTTTGGCCGATCAAGCAAAAGTACGGCCGCAAACTGTCCTGGGCCGACCTGATTGTACTTACGGGCAATGTCGCGCTGGACTCGATGGGTTTCAAGACCTTCGGTTTCGCAGGCGGTCGCGCGGACATCTGGGAGCCGGAAGAGGACATTTACTGGGGCCCAGAGGGCAAGTGGCTCGCTGACGAGCGCTACAGCGGCGAGCGCGAGCTCGCCAAGCCGCTCGCCGCGGTCCAGATGGGTCTCATCTACGTCAACCCGGAAGGGCCCAACGGCAACCCAGATCCGGTCGCGGCGGCGCGCGACATCCGCGAGACATTCGCGCGCATGGCCATGAACGACGAGGAGACGGTCGCGCTCATCGCGGGCGGCCACACCTTCGGCAAAGCCCATGGCGCGGCCGATCCGGGCCAGCATGTCGGGCTCGAACCCGAGGGCGCGGACCTCGAGGATCAAGGATTCGGATGGAAGAATTCTTTCGGCACCGGCAACGGGGCGCATACGATCACCAGCGGTCTGGAAGGGGCATGGACCAAAAATCCGATTAAATGGGACAACAACTTCTTTGAAAACCTGTTTGGCTTCGAGTGGGAGCTGACCAAGAGTCCCGCCGGCGCGCACCAATGGACGCCCAAGCTCGGCGCCGGCGCCGACACGGTGCCCGATGCCCACGATTCGTCCAAGCGGCACGCCCCGGTGATGTTCACGACCGACCTCGCCCTGCGAATCGACCCGAGCTATGCGGCAATTTCGAAGCGCTTTTTCGAGGATCCGCAGGCTTTCGCCGACGCCTTCGCCAAAGCCTGGTACAAGCTCACCCACCGCGACATGGGACCGGCCGCGCGCTATCTCGGGCCGCTCGTTCCTGCCGAGCCGCTGCTGTGGCAGGACCCGATCCCGGCGCTCGATCATGAATTGATCGGGAACGACGACATCGCCGCCCTGAAGGCCGCGATCCTCGGCTCCGGGCTTTCCATCTCCCAATTGGTCAGCACCGCCTGGGCGTCCGCCGCAACCTTTCGCGGCAGCGACAAGCGGGGCGGGGCGAACGGCGCGCGCATCCGGCTCGCGCCGCAAAAGGATTGGGAAGTCAACCAGCCGGCCGCGCTGGCGGCGGTGCTGCAACAGCTCGAAGCGATCCAAAGCAATTTCAACGTCGCCCAGTCGGGCGCAAAGAAAGTCTCGCTTGCCGACCTGATCGTGCTGGGCGGCTGCGCGGCCGTCGAGGCCGCCGGGAAGAAGGCCGGCCACGACCTGCTCGTTCCTTTCTCGCCCGGGCGCATGGATGCCTCGCAGGAGCAGACCGATGTGGACGCGTTCGCCGTGCTCGAGCCGCTCGCGGACGGCTTCCGCAACTACCTGCGCAAGGGGACGGGTGGCTCGGCCGCCGAGTTGCTGGTGGACCGGGCCAGCCTGATGCGGCTGACCGCGCCCGAAACGACCGTTTTGCTCGGTGGTATGCGGGTATTGGGCGCCAACTTCGGCCAGTCCGCGCAGGGCGTGTTCACCAAGCGGCCAGAGACGCTGAGCAACGACTACTTCGTCAACCTGCTCGACATGGGCACGCGGTGGCAAAAGAGCGCCACAGCCGACGGCGTGCTGGAGGGGCACGACCGGGTGACTGGGGAGCTCAAGTGGACCGGAACCGTGGTCGACCTGGTCTTCGGTTCCAACTCGCAGTTCAGGGCGATCGCGGAGGTTTACGCCTGCAGCGACTCGCAAGATGCGTTCGTGCATGACTTTGTGGCGGCCTGGAACAAGGTGATGAACCTCGATCGTTTCGACCTGAAGTAGGGCCAGGGCAGGGCCAAAGTAGGGCCCCAAATGGGGCCGACGGAAACAGTCGAAATTAATCTTCTCGAAACTGAATCCGTTTGGCCCTCTGGCAAGTATACGAAGCTATACAATAATACATAGGGGAAATATATGTTGTCAAAAGTTTCACATAAGCTCTGCGCGGCCGCATGCGTTGTGGCGGCCAGCCTCGGCTCCGCCCACGCCGAGACCGGCAAGCTGCTGCTGACCGGCGGCGTGAGCACCATCGACGGCGCCGGGGGCGGCGGGTTGACGCCCTGGGCCGTCATCGGCACCAACGCCACCACGGGCGAAACTGGCTTCGCCGCCAACATTACCCGCGTGAGCACGCGCGACTACGGCCTGAACGCGGTCGGCGCCATGGCCGCCTTCGACAACCGTTTCGAACTGTCGGTCGCGCACCACGACTTCGACACCGGCGTCACCGGCACCGCCCTCGGCTTGCCCGGCTTGCACCTTCGCCAAAAAATCCTTGGCGGCAAAATGCGGGTGGCCGGCGAGGCGATCCTCGACAGTTTCCTGCCGATGCCGCAGATCGCCGTCGGCTTCCAGTACAAGTCGCTCGATTCGAGCGGGCTCGACCCCACCTTGGCCGCCCTCGGCGCCAAGAGGAACGGGGTCGACTTCTATGTCAGCGCGACCAAGTTGTTGCTGGCGCGGGGCCTTGTCGTCAATGGCACCTTGCGCGCATCCAAGGCGAACCAGGACGGCTTGCTTGGCTTCGGCGCAACGCTTGGCGGCGCGCGCGACCGCTACCGCCTGATGCCGGAGGTGTCGGTCGCCTGGCTCATCAACCGCCACCTCGCGATCGGCGCCGAGTATCGGGTCATGCCCAACAACTTGCAGGACGCCGGCCGCGCCGCCGGGCTCGGCGAGGGCTTGCGCGCGAGCGATTGGAAGGACGTGTTCATCGCGTGGGCGCCGAACAAGAACGTGTCGCTCACGCTGGCCTATGTCGACCTCGGCTTGATCGTGCCCGCCACCACGGCCAACCGCAAGCAGAGCGGCGCCTACCTGTCGGCGCAGTTCGCCATCTGATCGCAGCGCCCAACCATCCAGAAACCATCATGAAAAAATACCTGCTGTTCATCCTCATTAGCATCAGCTCCACGCTGGCCCTGGCGCAAGACGCGGCGCCGCGCGACCAGCTCTACAAGGCACTCGGCGAAAAGGCCGGCCTGGTCAAGCTGATGGACGATTTCCTGCCGCGCCTGCAGGCCGATCCGCGCACGGGCCCGTTCTTCAAGGAGGTTGACGAGGCCAATCTTAAAAAGCAACTGGTCGATCAATTCTGCGAGGTCAGCGGCGGCCCCTGCGTCTACAAAGGGCAGGACATGAAGACCTCCCATATGGACCTGAAAATCAACCGCGCCCACTTCAATGCTCTCGTAGAAATATTGCAGGTCTCGATGGCCGCGCAGGGAACGCCGTTCTCCGCGCAAAACAAGTTGCTCGCCGAGCTCGCGGGGATGCACCGCGCCATCATCACGACCGAAACCCGCTAGCCGTTCACCTCACTTGCGCTTGACGAAAGGCGGCGAGTCGGTAATGCTGTGTAAGCGCCGGATGACGGAAATAGGACGGCGCTTACGTCTATTATTGTCTTTGTAATAAAAAGGAAAATCCATGAACATCCGCAATCTCGGCACCGCCGCATTCACGCTCGCAGCACTCGCTTCAGGCGTTGCAATGGCGCAGGACAAAGCCGTTTCGACCAAGTCGAAAGTGGAGAAGTGCTACGGCGTTTCGCTCGCCGCGCAAAACGATTGCAAGGCCGGCGAAGGCACGCGCTGCGCGGGCACCTCCAAGACCGACTACCAGGCCAACGCCTGGAAGAACGTTCCTGCCGGTACCTGCACAGCGATCAAAACCCCAAAAGGCAAGGGCTCGCTGACCATTTCCTGACCGCCCGCGCAGACATGCCGCCAACGCTGGGCGCCGGACTCGGACTCAAACCGGAACACTACGACGCCGCCCTCGCGTGCACGGCGGAGGCGATCTGGTTCGAGGTGCATCCGGAGAATTATTTCGTCGATGGCGGTCCGCGGCTGGCGTGGCTCGATGCCATCCGCGGCAAGCATCCCCTGTCCTTGCACGGGGTGTCGTTGTCGCTCGCGGCCGATGTGCCGCCGGAACGCCGCGCGCTCGACAGCCTGGCCGCGCTGGTGCGCAGGTTCGAGCCGGCGTTGGTGTCCGAACACCTGGCCTGGTCGGCGTGGCGCGGCGTCTACTATCCCGACCTGTTTCCGTTTCCCCGCACCAGCGATGCGCTGGCCCGCATCGCCGACAATATAGCGTTGACCCAGGACGTGCTCGGGCGCGCAATCGCCATCGAAAACCCGTCCCATTATTTGCGCATCGAAGACCACGCGTGGGGCGAGGCCGATTTCCTCACCGAGTTGACGCGGCGCACCGGATGCGGCCTGTTGCTCGATGTGAACAACGTCTACGTCAGCGCCAACAATCTCGGCTACGACGCCCGCGCCTACCTCGACAGTCTGCCGGCGCTGGCGATCATGGAAATCCATCTCGCCGGCCACAGCGTCGACGGCGAAGCGGCGGGGCTGCTGGTCGATTCGCACGACGCGCCCGTCGCGCCCGAGGTGTGGGCGCTCTACGCTTACCTGATCGCAAAAATCGGACCGCGGCCCACCCTGGTCGAGCGCGACGGCAACATTCCGCCGTTCGCCAGCCTGATGGATGAGCGGGCAATGGCGCAAGCGGTTCTCGACCGGCACGTGGTGAGAACATGAGCTCGCCATTGACGCGTTTTCAAGACGCTTTCATCGACGCCCTGTACGCCGAGCCGGGCACCGCGACGGCGTCGGCGCTCGCAGCCCAGCCCGCCTTTTCGATCTACCGCAATACGGTCTTCAAGGCATGCGTCGACGCGCTTGCCGCCAACTACCCCAGCGTGGCCGTGCTCGTCGGACCGGCATGGATGCGCGGCGCCGCGCTCGAGTACGTGCGCGCGCATCCGCCGGCATCTGCCAGCTTGCTCGCCTACGGGCATGCGTTTCCGGCATTCCTTGCCGGCCTCGAGACGGCGGCCGGCCTGCCTTACCTCGCCGACGTGGCCAGGCTCGACCTAGCCTGGAATCACGCGCATGGCGCGCCCGACCAGGGCGTGCTGCAGGCGGGCGATCTGGGCGCCATGGCGCCGGCCGGACTCGGCGAAGTCCGCCTGCGGCCACAGCCGGGCGCAACGTGGATGTGGTTTCCCGAGATGCCGGTCTACACGATCTGGAGCGCCAGCCGCGAGCAGCGCGCCCCGGCCCCCGACCTCGCCTGGCGGCCCGAAGGCATATTGCTGCTCCCGCGCGACAAGGTGGTGCGCTGGCAACCGTTGGGCGCGGGGGCATGCGCCTTTCTCGACGGCTGCGCGGCCGGCGCCACGCTCGCGCAATGTTGCGAGCGGGCTTTGCTGGCCGACTCCTCGCTCGATATCGGCCTTACCTTGGCCGAACTGATCAATGCGGGTGTATTCTGTGGCATTACAGAATGATGCACTCTACCAACCCGTTTCTTTATTGCGAATTGCATTCCTATGTTTAAAAACCTCCGCATCCGGACCGGCCTCATGCTGGTGCTTGGCATTTTCAGCGTGGCGCTCTGGTCCGCCGTCTACGTGGTCTGGACCAATGCGCGCGTGTCGGCGCAGGCGATGGAGGATGTGGTCGGCCTGTCGAACCGGGAGATTCAGCCACTGCAGGACATTGAGCGCTATTTCTCTTCGGCGCTGAGCAATATGGACAACGCCTATATCAATCTGGTGCGCGAGGACCAGGTCAGCGCAACCGATTACACGCGCAAGGCGTCCTCCGCACTGGAGCAGGCCAAGAAACTGTTTGCCAGCTATCGCAAAACGTCCGGGCTCGACCCGCGGCTCGCGGACCGCGCGCGCCGCGTGTTGGGCGCCTACGCCGCCTACGCCAAAGTGCTCGAGCAGCGCGAGGAGGCGCTGTACGAGGTTTCCCTCGAAACCTATGCGGGCGCGAGCAAGGCGGCCGAGCAGGCCGACATGGCGTTCGCAGCGGTATTGCGCGAGGTCATCCGCGACGCCGAGCGGGTCCGGGAGGAACTGCGTGCCGACTCGCAGCGCCGCTTCAGCATCGCGGTCTGGCTCGCCGCGGGCATGTTCGTGTTTTCGCTGGCGCTGGTGGCCGCCTACTGGCTGCTGTTCGAGCGTGTGCTGCTGCAGCCGCTGCGCAGCGCCGGCGAGCATTTCGACCGGATCGCCAAGGGCGACTTGACGGCGCGCATCGATGCGCCGTGGCGCAACGAGGTCGGGGTGCTGCTGGTGGCGCTGCGGCGCATGCAGCAGGGCTTGGTGCAAACGGTCGGCACCATCCGCGGCGCGACCGACGACGTCAATGAAAGCGCCCAGGAAATCGCCAACGGCAACCAGGAGTTGTCGAGCAGGACCGAGCAGCAGGCGGAGGCGCTCGAGAACGCCGCCTCGACGCTCGAACAGCTCTCCGCCGCGGTGCGCCAGAACGCGGGAAACACCCATCAAACCAATTTGCTGGCCAGCACCGCCGCCGACCATGCGGTGCGTGGCGGCACCTTGATGGCGGGCATTGTCGAGACGATGGACAAGCTCGCGACCAGTTCGACCAAGATCGGCGATATCGTCAGCGTGATCGACGGCATCGCGTTCCAGACCAACATCCTGGCGCTCAATGCCGCCGTCGAGGCCGCGCGCGCGGGGACCCAGGGCAGGGGGTTCGCGGTCGTCGCGGCGGAGGTGCGCTCGCTCGCCCTGCGCAGCGCCGACGCGGCCAAGGAGGTGAAGGGCTTGATCGAAATCTCGTCGGCCAACGTGCGCATGGGCACGAGCCAGGTCAACGAGGCCGGGCAGGCCATGGAGCAGATCGTCAGCTCGGTCCAGACCGTCATGAGCACGATGCGGGAAATCGCCTCGGCCACCGCGGAGCAGGCGATCGGCATCGAACAGGTGAGCAGTTCGGTCATGCAGATGGACCGTTCGACCCAGGACAACCGCGTGCTGGTCGGGCAGACGTCGGACTCGGCCGAGGGCTTGCGCGAGCACGCCGACCAGTTGGTGGAGTCGGTCTCGGTGTTCCGGATTGGCAGTGCGCCGGAGCATGCGTCAACCGAGCCGCTCAGAATCGCGAAACGTTAATCGTTCGGCTGATAGATCGCTTGCGAAATCATGTCGGCGAGGCTGATGGTTTGCCCCGGTGCCCAAGGCCGCAAGCCCTGATCCTTGGCCAGGCGGATCCGGTGCACCTTCATCGCATCGATGATGTCCGACGGCTCCGGCCGTTCGATCAGCAGGGGCAGCGTCTGTCCGGCTTCGAGGAAGAACTGCTTGCGCGCGTTTTCGTTATCCGCCAAAAACGCGTTTCCCCACCAATCGGTGATGCAATCGCTGGCGCCTTCCAACGCCGCTTGCGTCACCAGCCGGTTCGACTTTTCGTTATTGATTGTTTTCGACGCCGGCATCAGGTTCCACGCATCCCCGCAAGGCCAGGCGGCAAACGGGAAGCAGTGGTCGACATCGTAGTCGCCGCGCAGGCGCTGTCCGGACCATACGCAATAGACGGGCTTGCCGTCGGCGCGAATGCGCGCCACGGCTTCGCGGGCGACGCGAGTGTCGCGCTCGGGATCGGCCCAGGCGAGCAGGGTTTGCGCGAGTTGGCGCACATTCGGCTGCCGGTATCCCGCATACGACTCGATCAGGCGAATCCATTCCGCAAGCAGTACCGGCTCGACCCAGACGTTGTAGCGCGTGAACGCCTGCCAGATATCGGGCGGCACGCGCAGCTCGCCGAAACT
>NZ_PXWF02000308.1 GCF_003011895.2 Massilia glaciei
ATCGGGCGGCACGCGCAGCTCGCCGAAACTCCACAGGAAGTGTTCGTCAATCGTCAGGCGTACGGGCGTGGCGGCGCGGCGTTTCGTTTCGACCTCGAAGATCGGAAGGTCCTTGCCCGGCCAGCGCAGGTATTTGGCCGGCATCGAACGGATCAACTGTGAAATCTCCGACAGGCTGCGGTGAAGCCGATTCGCGGTGTCGCCGCCAAAGGTCGCGCCGATGCGCAATTCGACCGGGTTGATCAGGCGCAGCGCGTTGAAGTTATCGGTGACAAAGCCGGGGCTCGTCCCGAGCCGTGACGGCGGCATTTGCGGGAGGCCGTTTTCGATGAGCGGC
>NZ_PXWF02000309.1 GCF_003011895.2 Massilia glaciei
GCCGGCGCCGGGCCGGACCGCGCGACCGCCCCGGCCGGCCGCGCAAGCGGCGCCGGCGGCAGGCGCGGCTTGAGCGGCTTGACCGGCTTGACCGGCTTGAGCGGGCGCGGCAGGATGTAGACCGGCGCCGGCACCACAAACATCGCGGCATTGTCGGAGGGGGCCTCGGGCGCCGTGGCGCGCCGCGCGGTTTGCCAGGCAAGCAGAAGGATGGCGTGCACGGCGACGGTGACCGCCAGGCCGCCCAGGGAGCGCAGGGCGGGTTGCGGTGGGTTGGAATAGGGCATCGGCGGCGATTCTAACAGCATATTTGCCATAAAGCTAAGATGCCCGGGGCGCTTAATTATTCATAGGCGCCCAGACGGCGTTGCTCCTCGACCGTGAAGTGGGCCGCGCGCAATTGCTGCAGGCGCGCCTCAAGTTGCTGGGCATCGCCCGCCGGTGCCTTGAGCAAGTCGGCGCGCAAGCCCTGATAGCTGGCGATGCGGGCCTGCCAGGCCGCCTCCTCCTGGTCCAACTGTCCCAGGCGGCGCGCGGCCTCGGGCGATATCGCCGCCGAGCGCATCTGGAAAACCGCGTCCGCGCTGGCGCCTTGCTCGCGCATCCGGCGCGCCGTCTCCTCGGTGCGCATGACCTGCCCGGGCGCGGCGCGGTCGGCCAGCATGGCCGGCGAGAGTTTGGCGTCGAGCGCGGCCAGTTTGGCCTCGCGCTGGGCCGGGGTCAGGCTGTTGTCCTGGGCGAGCGCGATGCGCGCGATGGCGTCGGCGTCGTAGGCGTCGCGCGCGCCGAACAGGCCGGCGCTGTCGGCCGCGCTGAAATAAGAGGCGCGCAGTTTTTGCATGGCCGCGAGGCGGGCGCGCGCGGCCTTGACCATGTCGGCCTCGGGCGGCAGCGCCTGCTCGACGGCGAGCAGGGCGCGCTTGTAGGCGAGGTAGCTCGCCAGCAGGCGTTTGGCCTGGGCCGCCGGCCCGGGCTTGAGCCGGCGCTCGAGCTCGCGCTCGATTTCGGTGGTGATGGCGGCCAGGTCGCGTTCGCCGAGGCCGGCAAGGTAGTAGTCGAACAGGTGACCGAGTTCGGCATCGACGACCAGTTGGCCGTCGGCGCCGGCGCCGACGTTGCCGTCGGGCCGGGTGCCCTCCATCGACGGCACAAACGCAACAGGGGCGGGCGCCGCCGGCGGCGCGGCCGGTCCGGGCGCGGTCAGTATGAATCCGAGCACGGCGAGCGCGACCGCGGCCGCCGCGGCGCCTGCCATTTTTGCGTTTGTGTGCATCGCGCTATTCCTTACAGGCCGAGGCTTTGCAGGCGGTTCGCTTGCTGGCGGAACACGGTGACCGGGCTCGTTTCGAACAGGTTGACGATGCCGATGAGCTGGTTGATCTCGTCGGCGTGGTTCATGCCGTAGTCGTCGCGGATCACGCGCCCGAGGTGGCTCGAGCAGCTGCTGACGAGGCCGTCGTTCTTGGCGCCGAAGGCCAGGCCGGTCAAGGCGAACACCGGATCGATCGCGTCGAACACATTGGTGTAGGGCTGCGCGCCGCTCCACGAGAAATAATAGACGCCGTTGACATAGTTGCTGCCCTGGCCGCAGGCGGTCGTCGGCAAGCCCTGCGGATGGCGGCTGTTGAAGGCGGCGCTGCCGGCCGTGCTCAGGGAGCGCAGCGCGGCGCCGCCGTTTTGCGGCAGGCCGCTGCCGCCCGACAAGAACGTCATCAGGCCGCCGGCCGCGCTCACGAGCGCGCCGCTGGCGTTGGGCACGGCGCCGACGAGGATGTCGGCCACGACCGAGCCCTTGTTGACGCCGGCCACGGTGCTGACCGAGGCGACCAGGTCGGGACGGACCGAGGCCACGTAGCGCGCGGTCGGGCCGCCATGGCTGTGGCCGATCAAATTGACCTTGGCGGCGCCGCTGGCGGCCAGGATTTGCTTGACCTGGGTCAGCAGTTGCTCGCCGCGCACCTCGGTGCTGTTGGCGGCCGAGACCGACGTGACGTAGACCCGGGCGCCGCCGCTGCGCAGGGCCGAGGGGATGCCGTAGAAATATTCGACCGGACCGAGGCGGTCGAAGCCCATCAGGCCGTGCACGAGCACGACGGGATGTTTGGTCTGGGTGTAGCCGAGCGCCCAGGAGGGCGTCGGCAGGGCGAGCAGGGCGGCCAGGGTGATCGTGAGGCACTTCCAGAAACGATTCTTCATTTAATCTCCGTATATAGGTATAGGTTTTATGTTGGTGAAGTCGAGACCTGGACCGGCGCCAACGCTTTTCGACGGGGCGCCGGGCACCGGGCGCGCCAGTGTTTTTCGCGCAAAATTCTGTGTAAAAACATGCATCCAGAAAATAGAGCGAGCGCTCGGTTTATTAAATGTAGCACCGCGTTTTTGAAAAAGCATGACGCGGCGCAACATCCACGGCAGTTATATCGATGACAAGGTGATTTGTGGTTTTTCCGAGATATAATTGTTCCTGTAATCAACTTTGACGGCCGCAGACGCCTTGATGGACATGTCCTTGCCCGCCACCTTCGACTTCGCCCAGTTCCAAAAAATGAGTCCGCTCAACGGCGAGACGATCTGGGCCTATATCGTCGACCACAATGCCGAACGCATCGGCGTCAAGCGCCGCAAGAGCGCGCTCGACAATCTCGAACGCGTGTTTTGCGCGACCTTCAAGCTGGCCAACGAGGTCGGTTTCCGCGCCATGAGCCTGCGCGACCTGTGCCGCGAGACGGGCTTGTCGATGGGCGGCCTGTACGGCTATATCGACAGCAAGGACCAGCTCGCCGAAATGATCGAGGACGTGGTGCGCCACACGACCGAGGAGTTGCCGCGCATGTTCGAGCAGGTGGCCGTGCCCGCGCAGCGGCTCGAATCGGTCGTGCGCGCCTCGATCTACCTGTCCGAGATCCTGCAGCCCTGGTTTTATTTCGTCTACATGGACTCGCGCGTGCTCGATTTCGAGCAGCGCAACATGGCCAAGAATTCGGAGATGTCGCTGCAGACCGCGCTCGCCTCGCTGATCGAGGCGCTCGATCCGGTGCCCGAGGGCGACTCGACCCTGCTCGCGGCCCACTGCCTGGCCCTGTCCGAAGACTGGTACGTGAAGCGCTGGAAATACCGCGCCGCCAAGGTGCGTGTCGACGATTTCGCCGACAGCGCCCTGGGCCTGATCCGCAGCCACCTGAACGCGGCGCGCTGACGGCGCGCGCGGATCGGGCGCCGCCCGGCGCCGGCGATTGTTAAATTTTCCGCCTCGAAACACGCCGGCAGATGGCGCGGCCTTGCTGCTCTGCGGGCGCCGCAAATTGAACGATATCCTGGACGGCCCGGCCGACGAGCCGCACCGGCGCACAGCGCTTTTCGGCGGGGCGATTTCACCGCGCCCATCGCGGGCATGGAGGACAGCGTGCAGGGCTGGCTGTCGCAGACCCGGCACAAGCTGGCCGCGTTGAACTACTACAGCAAGCCGCTCGCCCCCGCGCGGTTCGAGGCCCTGGTGCGCTCGGGCGAGCGCATCGAACCGCGCTGATTCGGATCTGGCGCGCAGGGCGCCGGCGACTCGCCTATACTTACCTTGGAATACGGCAGCTTGCCGGATGATCAGCGGGGGTAGTCACATGGGAACTATGCATAGCGAAGGCAAGGGCGGGCCGATGGCGGCCGCCGACCTGGCCGCATTGGCGCAGGCCAAGCAGTTGCTCGAACATCCAAGTTATATGGCCAGGGTCACCGACGCGATCGGCATGCCGATCGAGAACGCGGTCAAGGCGCTGCCGGCTTCCTGGAGCAAGGGCATTTCGACCGTCACGACGGCGTCCCTGAACAAATGCTTCAAGGTGGCCAACGCGACCTTGCTGCCGACGGGCAACACATCGCACCCCAAGATGCACAGCGTGGCCGTGGCCGTCACTGGCGCGCTCGGCGGGGCCTTCGGCATCGCCGGGCTGGCGGTCGAACTGCCCGTCTCGACCACGGTAATGTTGCGCTCGATCGCCGACATCGGCCGCGCCAACGGCGAGATGCTCGGCACGCCCGAGGCGCAGCTCGCCTGCCTGATGGTGTTTTCGCTCGGCGGAAAAAGCGGGGACGACGACGCCAGCGAGTCCGGCTACTTCGCCGCCCGCGTGGCGCTGGCGCGCGCCATGTCGGAGGCCACGGCCTACCTGTCGAAACACGCCGTCGCGCAAGAGAGCGCGCCGGCGCTGGTGCGCCTGATCGCGCAGATCGCCGCCAAGTTCAATGTGCAGGTGTCGCAAAAGGCCGCGGCGATGATGGTGCCCGTGCTCGGGGCCGCCGGTGGCGCGCTGGTCAACACCCTGTTCATCAACCACTTCCAGGACATGGCGCGCGGGCATTTCACGGTGCGCCGGCTCGAGCGCCTGTATGGTCCCGAGGTGGTGAGCGCCGCTTACCGGGCGCTGCCGAAGTAGGTTTGCGTTTCCCCCGACCTTTTGATGGAGTCGCATTCATGCCTGAGATCCGCATCAACCCCCTGGAGGCATCGCCGGAAACGACCGGCACGCTGGGGGAGATCCTCGTCGAGGTCGTCGCCAACGGCGGCTCGGTGAGCTTCATGCATCCGCTCGCTCCGGCGGCGGCGGCGGCTTTCTGGACTTCGTCGCTTGCGGCGGCGCGGCGCGGCGAGCGTGTGGTGCTCGGCGCGTGGGATGGCGACGTATTGGCCGGCACCGTCACCTTGCTGCTCGACTGTCCGCCGAACCAGCCGCACCGCGCCGAGATCGCCAAGTTGATGACGCGGGTGAGCCACCGCGGGCGCGGCATCGCCGGCGCCCTGATGCGGGCGGCCGAGCAAATCGCGCGCGAACGCAAACGCACGCTGCTCGTGCTCGACACGGCCGCCGAGGGCGGCGCGTCTGGATTGTACGAGGGGCTCGGTTTCACGCTCGCGGGCACGATCCCCGATTACGCGCTCAAGCCCCATGGCGGCTTGAGCGGCACCCATATCTACTGGAAGCGGCTGGCGGCTTAGGCGTCGTTCATTCGCTGCTCCTTAGCCAGGTCGCCAGGGGGTGTGCATTTTTCCCTAGGTATGCATTTCTGAATGGCTCGTTGCGCTCCCATACAAAAATGCATGGGCGCCCCGGGGGCCGCGCCGGCCTAGTCGAAGTCGTCGAACAGGCCGTCGACGTTCAACAGCGCGTACACGATTTCTGGGTTGTTGGTCAGGCAGCGGCGCAGCGCGGCGGGGACGTTTTCGCGCGTCTTGCGGCACAGGCCGGGGCGCTCGAGCAATTGGATGTTCAAGCCGCGGACGGTGCGCACCCCGCGCGCGCTCGGCGTGATGCGCAAGGTGATGCCGAGCAGGGCGAGCAGGCGCTCCTCGAGTTTCCTGAGGTCGGGGTAGGTGGTCAGGCCCTCGATGCGCTCGATTAGTTTCTTTTCTTCCTCGCGCGTCAGGAACAGCACGCGCAGGTCGGCCGCGGGATCGCTGAGCAACACCTCGCGATCGCACACGCAGGCGCCCGGAGGGCACTCCTTGCGGATCGGGAAGGGGATGGTCTCGGACATCGGGCGCTTTGCATGGATGGAAAAACGATTCTACAGGCAGATCGGTGCTTGCTCAATCTAATCGCCGTTGGGCGGCGTTCGCTGCGTCGGCGCGCTGGCTTGCACGGAAGCGGACTCGCCCAGCTGTACTGGGAGGCACTGCAGGGAAAGATTAAGGGAAAGACTGCAGCGAAAGGGCTGCGGGCGGGGAAAGGCCGCAGGGAAAGGGCGCAAGGAAAGGCTGCGGGAAAGGTTGCAGGGAAGGCCGCAGGGAAAAACTGCAGGGACAGACTTGAGGGAAAACTGCCGGGAAAGACTGCAGGGAAAACTGCGGGCAAAGACTGCGGGGAAAGACCGCAGGGAAAGACCGCAGCGATGGACGCCGGCAGCGGCGCTTCTATCCGGTTCCCGATCGCGGCGTCGCCGCGCATGCCGCCCGCTCACACGCCG
The DNA here is from genome assembly GCF_003011895.2 of Massilia glaciei. Lineage (GTDB taxonomy): Bacteria > Pseudomonadota > Gammaproteobacteria > Burkholderiales > Burkholderiaceae_D > Telluria_A > Telluria_A glaciei. The sequence continues at coordinate 5,956 of NZ_PXWF02000309.1, forward strand.
ATCGGGTAGGTTTCGGGCGCCTCGCCGTCGTGCTCGCGGTGAGTCGTCGGCAGCGCCTGCACGGCGTCGGTCGTGTCGAAGTGGAGCACGGCGTCGAACTGGTGCGCCAGCAAGGCATGGAAATAGTGGCTTTGGCGTTCGGTTTCGGGCAGGTAGAGCACGCCGATGGCGCGCTCGAGCCGGCGCTGCGACAGGGCCTCGGCTACCTGATTTATTTTCGTTTAGAGGCAGCATGAAACGATCGATGCCGGTTTGATGGAAAACCTGCTCATAACTGCCCTCCATAGCGGGACGCACGCGCTTGCATTCGGCCGGGCCATCCCATTCGGAGGCGGCGGTGACGGTTCCCTGGTAGGTGGAAAAGCCGATCAGGCGGGTCTCGTTGCCGTAGAGTGCGCGCGCCAATTGGCCGACCGTCCATTCGCCCCGCGCGCCCATTTCGGTTGCGCTCGCGTCGCCGATATGGGAATTGTGTTCCCATATGATTATCTTGGCCGGCTTGCCGCTTGCTGCGCGCGAGATGCCGCGTCAGCGCATCGAGCATTTCGGTCATGTGCCGGTCGCGCAAATTCCAGGATGAGACACGGCCTTGGAACATCGCCCGGTAGTACTCTTCGGCATTCATCACCAAGCGGGCATTTTGTTGTGCGTAGAAAAATTCGTCCGTCGCTTTATGTCCGTCGTGGCGCAGGTAGTCGGCGGCGTGCGCCTGCATTTCGAGCAACTGGGCGATGACCTCGTTCTCGCAGGATGCCGACAGGCCGAAGCTTGCCGCATAGCCATAGCGTTGGCTGTCGCTGCCGAATTGCTCGAAGCACGCGTAACGACGACGGGCGCGCTGCGCCGCATTGGGATCGATCTGGTCGAGGTAGTGCAGGACTTCGCCGATCGACGTGTACAAACTGTAGAGATCGAGGCCGTAGAAACCGGCCATGCTTGCGTGCGGCGGCAGGGATTTGTTGTAGGCATGCAGCCAATCGATGAAGGCGAACACGTCGGCATTGCGCCACATCCAGGTTGGGAAGCGCTTGAATCCCGCCAGCGCCTGTTCGCTGTCGGCGTCGTTGCCCAGGCCCCGCACGTAGCGGTTGACCCGGTAGGCGTCGGGCCATTCGGCCTCGACCGCGACGGCGTCGAAGCCCTTCTCGGTGACGAGCTGCTGCGTGATGCGGGCGCGCTCGGCGTAGAACTCGTGGGTGCCATGGGTCGCTTCGCCGAGCAGGACGAAGCGCGCGTCGCCGACGAGCTCGAGCAGGGGCGCGAGATCACCGGCCCCGCCCGACAGCGTGTGCGCGTCGGCGGCGATGGCCACGCTCAGTGGCGCGCTGGTGTCGGCGCCCATGGTCGTTGATGGCCGCCGGGCCCGATGGCCGCTCAATGCAGCGACTTGCCGGCCCCCGCCGACGCTTGCGCCATGTCGCGCGGGGTGATGCCGCGTTCGATGGCGCTCTTCATGCGCGCCAGGTCGGCCCCGAGCTCGTGCTGCGGGTCGGTGCGCAGCAGTTTCGCGACGGTTTGTCCGACGACTCCGACGGGCGGTTTGTAGCTCATGCGCACGGTGGCCCTGGTGCCGCCGCGCGATGGCTCGAACTCGACCGAACCGGCGTTCTCGACCTCGGCGCCGGGCTCGCTGCGCCAGGCCAGTCGGCGCGGGCGCGACGCTTCGGTGAGCACGGCGTTCCATTGGTACTCGGTGCCGCCGGGACCCTTGACGATCCAGTGCGAGCGCTGGCGCCCGAGGTCGCGCACCTCGACCACGTAGGACATGAAGCGGGGGAAGTTCTCGTAGTTGCTCCAGAAGTCGTAGACCTGTTCGGGCGCGGCGTCGATGTGGATGGTTTTTTCGAACGAAACGGTCTGGGCCTTGTCGCGCGCGCCGCTCGTCTGCCGCATGCCCTGCGACTTGTCGCCTCCGCGCATATTGCGCACCATCAGCGCCACCCCGGCCAGGCCGAGCACCATCGCCATCGGCGAGCGGCGCATGAGGCCGTACAAGCCGAGGGCGCCGCCCCCGACCATGGCCGCGTTGCGGGCGACGGGCTTCCAGGCGCCGTCGGCGCCCTGGAACGAGGCGGTCAGCTTGCGGATGGCGGCGCTGTCTTCGGGGCGCTCGAGCGTTTCGGTGCGGTCGTTGACGTCGCGCACGCCGCTGACGGCGCGCACGGCGGCGAGCAGGCCGCGCCGCTCGCTGTCGAGCACCAGGCCGCCGACCGTGACGCGCCCGTCCTCGGCGTCGATGCTCAGGGCCATTGGATTGGACACCGCGTCCTCGACCGCGGCGCGCACATGCTCGACCAGGCTGCGCTGGCCGGCGTCGCCGCGCAGCTGGAGGTGGGACATGGTCTCGCGCACGCCGCCCAAGCGGTGCTTGACGCCGCTCATGGCTTGGTCAAGCACCGTGCCGGTTTTTTTTCCCATGCCCCGCAGTTGCCGGCCCGATTGCGCGCGCCGGTCCCTGCCGCGCTCGGGGTCGAACAGGTACATGGCCAGGGCGCCGACGGCGGCCGTGCCGGCCAGCTTGCCCCACTTGGCGGTGCTATCCAGAGCTCCCCGTTGCTGGGGGTCGCGTTCGCTTGTTTGTTTCATGATCTCTCCTTGGAGGTGAAGTTGCTCGGGCGCGGCGCCGGGGGCGCCGGGACGTGCTCGCGCCAGGCCAGCGCGAGCAGGTCTTGCACCTCTTCGTCGCTGGTCTGGTCGAATTGCGTGTACCACTTGCCCACGGCGTGGAATTGCGCGGGCATGCTCAGGCAAACGAGCTCGTCGACCTCGGCGGCGAGCGCCTCGCAGCTGTCGGGCGCGCCCACGGGCACGGCGACGACGATGCGCGCCGGCCCCTGCTGGCGCGCGACGTGGACGGCGGCGACCATGGTCGCGCCGGTGGCGAGCCCGTCGTCGACGAGGATCACGGCGCGCTCGTACAGTTGCGGCGGCGGGCGCGCGCCCCGGTAGAGGCGCTCGCGGCGCGCGATCTCGCGCAGGGCGCGCTCGGTCGCCGCTTCTATCGCCGCGGCCGGCACGCCCATGCCCGCGAGCCCGGGCTGCAGCACGCGCACGCCGCCGCTGCCGACGGCGCCCATCGCGTATTCCTCGTGGCCGGGCATGCCGAGCTTGCGCACGAGCACGATGTCGAAGTCGAGCCCGAGCGCCCTGGCGACGGCGAAGCCGACCGGCACGCCGCCGCGCGGCAGGGCCAGCACGATGGCCTCGCCGCGGCCCGCATAGGCGCCGAGCCGCTCGGCGAGCAGCTTGCCCGCTTGCATGCGGTTTTTGAAACGGAGTGCCTGCGGCATGCCACGCTCCCGAAAATGACCCGATATGGGTTTGACCGGCGCCGGCGCGCCTGGTTGCAAAAAAATCAGGGAGAAACCCGTTCGGGACGGCGCGCTTGGCCGCTGGCCCGATCGCTGGCCCGACTGCGGGTCGATCGCAGGACGGATGCAGGCTGGATGGCGCTTCGGTTGCAGGCCTGGTCGATGATGAATTGGGGAAGGCGGCCGGCGCGGCTGCGCGGCCCCCGGACCCTGGCTTACTCGATCGTGATGCTTATTGGATCGTGATGCTTATTGGATCGTGATGCTCACTGGATCGTGACGCTCACTGGATCGTGATGCTTATTGGATCGTGACGTTCACTGGATCGTGATGCGTTTGGCTTCGCTGCCTTGCTTCTTCGGCAGCGTCAGTTTCAGGACGCCGTCTTCGAGGCGGGCCTCGGCGCCCGCATCGTCGACCTCGGTCGGCAGCATGAAGCTGCGCGTGAATTTGCGCACCGAACGCTCAGCGTAGACGAGCTGGTCGCCCTCGCGCTGTTCGTCCTCGCGTTTGGATTCACCTTCGAGGGTGACGCGCTGGCCGTCGATCGCCACCTTCACGTCCTCCTTCTTCACGCCGGGCATTTCGGCCTGCACCTCGAACGCGTTTTCGTTCTCGGTGATGTTCAGGCGTGGCGCGCCGACGCCGTCGCCGGCCAGGCGCGCGGCCCCGCCGCCGGCCGCGAGCGGTGCGAAGAAATTGTCGAACATGTCTTCGAGCATGCGGCCGAACTGGTCTTCGATCGCGCCGGGACGATAGGTCGACAACGGCGAAGCGGTTCTGCGAACGATGTTCATTTCCCTGCCTCCTTTCAAGTGGTTGCGCTGCAAGTTCTGACGTCGGGAGATACGCCGGGACAGGGGGCTTCCCCGCCCCGTTCCCCTATTTATAGGCCACGCGGGGCGTGTTTTCAAGGCCTTCCGGCGGCTTCTATTTTCGCCCAAACGGACGCACCTTTGAGACATCGCAGCTGCCAATTCGGGGAGTTCGTCGAAGCGCGTGCCGCGGGGTCTAAAACGGATCAACCACATGGAAGCCCTATGACTGAAACACTATTGAGATCATGGAAAATGCTTGCCCTGCGCGGCGCCATCGCCCTGCTGTTTGGCGTGCTCGCGGCCATGTGGCCGGGCCTGACCCTGCTCTGGCTGGTCGCCCTGTTCGCCGCGTTCGCCCTGCTCGGCGGGGTCGTCTGCATCGCCGCAGCCGTGCGCCACCGCAAGAGCGACCGCAGCTGGTGGCTGTGGCTGCTTCTGGGCGTGGCCAGCGTTGCCGCGGCCGCCGGCGCGATGGCCTACCCGACCATCACCTCGCTGGTGCTGATCTTGTTCATCGGCGCCAACGCGCTCGTCACGGGCGTGATCGACATCGCGATCGCGGTGCGCCTGCGCAAGCACATCGAGAACGAGGTGCTGCTCGGCTTCGGCGGGGCGGTGTCGATCCTGTTCGGCGCCATCGTGCTGCTGTTTCCCGCCGGGGCGGGCGCGCTCGCGCTCGTGTGGCTCATCAGCTTGTACGCGATCGCGAGCGGCGTCTTGCTGCTTGCCGCGGCCTGGCGCGTGCGGGCGTGGGAGCGCGAGGCGCACGGTCGGGGGGGGCAGACGCTGCGCCAGGCGCGAGAGGGCGGGTAGGCGGCGCCCTGCCGGCCCTGACCAAACCCGAATCGACGCGAAAGCCCCGAAGGGCCGGAAGGCCCCGAAGGAGCCGAATGACCCAAAGGAGCCGAATGACCCGAAGGAGCCGAATGACCCGAAGGAGCCGAAGGGCCCGAAAGAGAACAAGGAGCCGAAGGGCCCGAAGGGGCGAATTGACCCCAAGGCCCCCAAGTCCCCCAAAAAACCGGATCCTAATGGACCGCGCCGCCGCCCGCGCGCGGCGCGCCCGGGTCCGGGTCGTCTCGATGGTGGTCGGGCTGGTAGTCTTGGCGCGCCAAGCTGCGCGCGCCCGGCGGGTTCGCCGCGTCCGCGTCCGCGTCCGGCGCCACGCCGATCGCCTCGCGGATCGCATCGTCTACCGTGTTGAGCCAGACGAAACGCAGTTGGCGGCGCGCGTCCTCGGGGATCTCCTCGATGTCCTTCTCGTTGCGGGCCGGCAGCAGCACGGTCGAGATGCCGGCGCGCTGCGCGGCAAGCACCTTCTCTTTGATGCCTCCCACCGGCAGCACCAGGCCGCGCAGGCTGATCTCGCCCGTCATCGCGCAATCGCTGCGCACCGGCGTCTGCAGCGCCAGCGAGACGAGCGCGACAAACACGGCCACGCCCGCGCTCGGCCCGTCCTTGGGGATCGCGCCGGCCGGCACGTGCACATGGATGTCGCTGCGGCGGAACAGGTCGCGCCCGAAATGGAAGGCCGCGTCGTGCGCCTTGACCAGCGTCAGCGCGGCCTGCGCGCTTTCTTTCATTACATCGCCGAGCTGGCCCGTCAGGATCAACCTGCCGCTGCCCGCGACGCGGCTCGCCTCGACGAACAGGATGTCGCCGCCGACGGGCGTCCAGGCCAGGCCGGTGGCGACCCCGGGCAGGCTGGTGCGCATGGCCAGTTCGCTCTCGAATTTTTTCGGGCCGAGGATGGCCGCCAGGTCCGGCGCGTCGACCGCGACCCGTCCGGCTTCGCCCTCGGCGATGCGCACCGCCGCGTGCCGGCACACGCCGCCCAGTTCGCGCTCGAGGTTGCGCACGCCGGCCTCGCGCGTGTAGTCGGTGACGAGGGCCTCGAGCGCGGCGTCGGTGATGCCGCACTGCCCGGGCTGCAGGCCGTTGGCGTCGAGCTGGCGCGCCACCAGGTAGCGGCGCGCGATCTGCACCTTTTCGGCGTCGGTGTAGCCGGGCAGGGAGATCACCTCGAGCCGGTCGCGCAGCGGGCCGGGCAGGGTGTCGAGCATGTTGGCGGTGCAGATGAAGAGCACCTTGGACAGGTCGAAGGGCACCCCGAGGTAGTTGTCGCGGAACGAGAAATTTTGCTCCGGGTCGAGCACCTCGAGCAGCGCCGCGGCCGGGTCGCCGTGGAAGCCGGCGCCGAGCTTGTCGATCTCGTCGAGCATCATCACGCAGTTGCGCGTGCCCGCCTTGCGCATCGCCTGGACGATGTTGCCGGGCAGGGCGCCGACATAGGTGCGGCGGTGGCCGCGGATCTCGGCCTCGTCGTGCGTGCCGCCTAGGCTCACGCGGACGAACTTGCGCCCCGTGGCGCGCGCGATGCTCTGGCCGAGCGAGGTCTTGCCCACACCGGGCGGACCGACGAAGCACAGGATCGGGCCCTTGCCCTGCGGCTTGAGCTTGCGCACCGCGAGATACTCGAGGATGCGGCGCTTGACCTTGTCGAGGCCGAAGTGGTCCTCGTCGAGGATCTGGCGCGCGTGCGCGAGGTCGATCTTGTCCTCGCTCTCGGCCGCCCACGGCAGTTCGGTGAGCCACTCGAGATAGGTGCGCAGCATCGAGTATTCGACCGAGGCGTCGGACATTTTTTCGAGGCGGCGCAACTCTTTGAGCGCATGCGTGTTGGCCTCCTCGGGAATGCCGGCCTTGGCGACCGCCTCTCTGAGGTCGGCCAGCTCGGCGTTGCCGCCCTCGGCGCCGCCGAGCGCGTTCTGGATCGTTTTGAGCTGTTCGCGCAGCATGAACTCGCGCTGGTGCTCGTCCATGCGCTCCTTGGTTTCTTGCTTGATCTGTTCGGACAGGCGCAGCACCTCGATGCGGTGGACCAGGAACGCGAGCACCTTCGCGAGCCGTTTCGGCAGGTCGAGCGTCTCGAGCACGTCTTGCTTCTCCTGCACGGTGATGTCGAGCAGGCCGGCGATGAAGTCGGCGTACGCGGCGGCCGAGGTGATGCCCTGCACCGAGCGCGACAGCTCGGCCGGCACCTGCGGCAGCAGGCCGAGGATTTCGGTCGAACGCTGTTTGAGCTGGAGCAGGAGGGCCTGGATTTCGGCCGTGTTCTCCTGCGCCTCGGGCAACAGCTGCACGCGCGCCGCGTAAAACGGGTAGTCGTTGAGGAATTCGATGACGCGGAAGCGCTGGTGCCCCTGGCACACGATGTGGTGGCTGTTGTCTTGCGCCGTCACGTAGCGCACGATGCTCGCGAGCGTGCCGATCTGGTGCAGCTGTTCGGGCAGGGGCGCGTCGGCGTCGGGTTCGCGCTGGAGCAGCACGCCGACCTGGCGCTCGCCGCGCACCGCCTCCCGGGCGGCGGCGATGGTGCGCTCGCGGCCGATGTTGATCGGGGTGACGATGCCGGGGAAGACGATGACGTTGCGCACCGGTACCACGATGACCGCGTCGGGCGGCAACACCGGGCCGCTCCGCGCGCCGGGGTCGGGCCCGGCAGCGCCGTCGGTGGCTTTTTGTTGGGACCGCTCGTGTTCGACATTCATCGCGTCGCTCCGGTCGTTGGGCATGACCGGTTTGACCGGCGGCGCACGGCTTGGTTCTGGCCGATGCGCCGCCGCCTCAGAGGCGGGCGCCGTGGAAGCGCAGATGCTCCTCCATGAAGGTCGAAATGAAGTAGTAGCCGTGGTCGTACACGGCGTGGCGGCGCAGCGTCAGCGGCTGGCCGGCGAGCACGCAGGCATGCTCGAACGCCTCGGGATGGAGCTGCTCGGCGAGGAATTTGTCGCCCATCCCCTGGTCGATCAGGATGCCGTTCGGATAGGGCGAGCTCATCGTCGCCATCAGGGCGCTCGCGTCGTATTGCTGCCAGGCCTCGGGGGCCGGCCCAAGGTAGCCGCCGAACGCCTTCTGCCCCCACGGGCACTTGCTGGGCGCGGCGATCGGCGCGAACGCCGACACCGAGCGGAACAGATCGCGGTTGCGCAGGCCCAGCACCAGGGCACCGTGCCCGCCCATTGAATGGCCGAAAATGCCGATCCGGCCAGGGTCGACCGGCAATTGCGCCACGACCAGCTCGCGCAGCTCGATGATGTAGCTGTACATCCGGTAATGCCTGCTCCACGGCTCGGTGGTGGCGTCGACATAGAAGCCCGCGCCGGCCCCGAAATCCCAGGCCGCGTCCTCGCCCTCGACGCCGGCGCCGCGCGGACTGGTGTCGGGCGCGATCAGGATCATGCCTTGCTCGGCGGCCACGCGCTGGCCGCCGCCCTTGGCCGGAAAGGTTTCTTCGGTGCAGGTCAGGCCCGCGAGATAAAACAGGGCGGGCATGCGTCCGCTCGCCGCCGCGGCCGGAATGAAGGCGGAAAAGCGCATCGGCAAGCCAATGGAGGCCGATTGGTGGCGATAAAAACGCTGCACGCCGCCAAAACAGGCGTGTTCGCTGAGCAATTCAAGCATAAAGGGTCCCGGTTGGTCGACTGGCGCCAGTATGCCCCCTTGCCGGCCGCCTTGGCAACGCGGATCGCCCGGGCAAGGCCCGGGGCGGGGGGCGGGGGCCTCAGCGCCGGCCCGGCTTGGCGAGGCGGCGCTCGACCGCGGCGCGGATCGCGGCGAAGTCGTCGCCGGTGCGTTGCAGGTCGCCGGCGAGCACGGTGTAGAGCGCGCGCACCGCGAGTTCCTGCGGTGATTGCTGGCCCGGCAGGGGGAAGCCGTCGGCCGGCGCCGCGCTCATCCCGAGCGCGAACACCGGGTTCTCGTCGGCCCAGGCGCCCAGCCGCACGCCCGCGTACAGCAGCTTGCCCTGCAACATGGTGCAACCGCCGGCCAGGCAGGCGCTGAAGAACATGCTGTCGGCGTCGCCGCGCACGATGCTCGGGGTCAGCACCGCGACGTCGTGGATGATCGACGCGCGCCGGTAAGAGCCGGTGAACGGACTGCCGACCGAGGCCCACAGCGTGCGCGGAATGCTGGCGCCGTCGATGATGCTGCCCGCGGGCGCATCCCAGCGGCGTCCTTGCGGATCGAGGTACCAGAAGGGCGCGACCAGGCGCATGTTGCGGTCTTCGGCTCCATCGGTGAGCCATTCCGTGACGGGGTTTCCGGAGAAAGTTCCATTGCCCATGCTGTGCGCCCTCCCATGAACATCGCGCGCCGCCGCGTTGCTTTGGACCGGCCGCAGCGCGCCCGCCGCGGCGCCCGCTGCGGCGCCCGCTGCAAACGCCCGCGGAAGGTGGATGCCGGATCGCCACAGCGGCATGGCGCTGACAAGGGCCCGCACCCACGCGCGCCACGCGGGCGCGGGCGCGCCGCCAGCGGGCATCCAACCGGTCGAGCGCAGCAGCGCGATCACGACCGTCGCCATGCCTGGCTTGAAGGCGCGCAAGTCGCGCAAGTCGCGGTTGCGGTGCCCCGACTGGCCGCCGCGTGGGCCAGCATGCGCGACGGTCAAAATGCCAAGCATGGTCGCCGCGACGCCGGGCGTGGCCAATCCAATGCTACCGGCATTCATGCCGACGTGCCAGCCCAAGAGCGGCACAAACAGGACGTTCTCACCGGGCGAGGCTTGTGCCAGCGCAATGGATTGGTTGAACTGGGCCTGGGTGAGCCAATGATGCTGTTCGACGAGGTACGCCGCGGCCGCGCCGGGCGGGGGGCGCAGGGCATGCCAGGGGCGGGTCCACCAGCTATTGTCGGCCCGCCCGCCGGTTTGCCCGGCGGCGCTAGCCGCCCCCGATGCCGCGCATCACGCGGCCGGTGCCGTCGCACTCGGGGCATTCGGCGCCATCGGCGAGGGTGCCTTTGCCGCCGCAACGGTCGCAGATGCCTTCGGCCGCGCCCAGCGTGCCGGGCTTGGCCTCGTCGCCGGGTTTGAGGGGTTGCTCACGTTCTTGTTCGGGTCCGGTCGGAGTGCTCATGATGTCCTCGCTAAACAGGTCTGCCATCTGGTTCCGATTCTAGGCCCGCCGGCGGGCGCGCGGCGCGCGCGAGGACCGGCTCCTTGTTGCGCCCCCCCTTGTTGTGCGCCCCTTGTTGTGCGCCGCCTTGTCGCGCGACCATAAACGAGGAAGAAATGTTCCCTTGAGGGACATGGGAATTTTTCGATCGACGATGGGAAGCTGACATTGACTTTGGAATTTATTGTTGGATACTCTTGAGACGGCAAGATCAACCCCACTTGATCGAAGGACATTGCGATGAATCGAAACAGGCGCAACACAGCGGGCGCGTCCGAGGTCGCCCAGGCCCAGTACGAGCGGCGCGACATTGCGCGGCGCGATATCGTCGACTACGGCATCCTGGTGCAGGAGAGCCGGAACACCATGTCCGCGCTGGAATATCTGCGTTCCCACGATATCGATCCCGAGGTCATCGCCCGCGTGCTGCTCGAGCCACGCCTGCGCCGCGGCGTCCCTTGTTCCTGAGCGCGGCGGCGCGGGCCCCTCCCGCGCCCGCCTCCGCTGGAAATGTTGTAATTATTGTATCGTTATGGGTGCGTTTCCAAGCATGCCGCGCGGCCGCTTATGCACATAAAAAAATGCGCCGAAAAATTACACTTTTTTTTCGCTTCGTCCATTGACTTTGCAAGTGATTGATTTTAAAGGTGGTTTTTTCTGCCTTCCGAATGAGCATTTTGTTGAAACCCGCATAAAGACTGGCTTGCGGGGTGTCAAGAGCGGCTTATCCACAAAGTTATCCACAGCGATTGTGGATATCTGAAAAACCCCTTAATAATCGGCTACTTAGCTGAGATCGCGCAAGGCAGGCGCCAAATTCGATGCGCCCTTGACAAATTGGTAATGTCTGTCACCCGCACGCGGCCGTGAATTCCCTTGCCTTCCACTACTGGATAAATGTACAGTCAAGGCCCGTCCCCGAACGAATGCCCGCGATGCGCGCCGTAATTGCCCCGACTGTCCCCGACGACCCGTTCGCCAGCCTCAACCCCGAGCAGCGCGCCGCCGTCGAGCACGACATCGGCGCCGCCGACGGCGTCTCGCGCCCGCTGCTGGTGATCGCCGGCGCCGGCTCCGGCAAGACCAACACCCTGGCGCACCGCGTGGCGCGCCTGATCATTGGCGGCGCCGACCCGCAGCGCATCTTGCTGCTGACCTTTTCGCGCCGCGCCGCGGGCGAGATGGCGCACCGCGCCGGCAGCGTGCTGCAGCGCGTGATGGGACGCGGCGGCGCCCAGCCTCCGGCCAGCCTGCCGTGGGCCGGCACCTTCCACAGCATCGGCGCCAGATTGCTGCGGCAATACGCGGGGCGCATCGGGCTCGAGGACTCGTTCACGATCCACGACCGGGGCGACTCCGAGGACCTGATGGGCCTGGTGCGCCACGAGACCGGCCTGACCCAGACCCAGAAGCGCTTCCCGCTCAAGGGCACCTGCCTGTCGATCTATTCGCGCGTGGTCAACAGCGGGCAGCCGCTGGCGCTGGTGCTGCAAGGCAGCTTCCCGTGGTGCGGCGAATGGGAGGCCGAGCTCAAGACCCTGTTCGGCGCCTATGTCGACGCCAAGCAGGAGCAGAACGTGCTCGACTACGACGACCTGCTGCTGTTCTGGTCCGAGATGGCGGCCGACCCGGAGCTGGGCGTCGAGCTCGGCGGCCTGTTCGACCATGTGCTGGTCGACGAATACCAGGACACCAACCGGCTGCAGGCGGCCATCCTGATGGGCATGAAGCCGAGCGGGCAGGGCTTGATGGTGGTCGGCGACGACGCCCAGTCGATCTATTCGTTCCGCGGCGCCACGGTGCGCAACATCCTCGATTTTCCGAAGCAGTTCGGGACGCCCGGCCAACCGGCCCGCGTGCTCACGCTCGAGCGCAACTACCGCTCGACCCAGCCGATCCTCGACGCCTCGAACGCGCTGATCGCCGGCGCGCTCGAGCGGCACGCCAAGACCCTGTGGACCGACAAGGCCTCGACCGCGCGCCCGCAACTGGTGCTCATCCCCGACGAGGCCGAACAGGCGCGCTGGGTCTGCAACCGGGTGCTCGAACACCGCGAGGCCGGCATCACGCTCAAGTCGCAGGCGGTGCTGTTCCGCGCGGCCAGCCACAGCGCCGCGCTCGAACTCGAACTGATGCGCCGCAACATTCCCTTCGTCAAATTCGGCGGGCTCAAATTCCTCGAGGCGGCGCACATCAAGGACGTGCTGGCGGTGCTGCGCTTCGCCCAGAACCCGTGCGGGCGCATGGCCGGATTCCGCGTCGCGCAGTTAATTCCCGGCATCGGCCCGGCGACCGCGGGCAGGCTGCTCGACGCCGTCGGCGAGGCCCCCGAGGCGGCCCTGGCGGTGGAGCGGTTCGCCGCGCCGGCCAGGAGCGGCGGCGAGTGGCAGGCCTTCGTCGCGCTGTACCGCGCGCTGCGCGCGCCCGGGCTGCGCTGGCCCGAGGACATCGAGCTCGTCAAAAACTGGTACCTGCCCCAGCTCGAGCGCATGCACGACGACGCGCAGGTGCGCGCCGCCGACGTCGAACAACTGGCGCAGTTGGCGGGCGGCTACGCCTCGCGCGAGCGTTTCCTGGCCGAGATCACGCTCGACCCGCCCGAGGCCACCAGCGACCGCGCCGGGCCGCCGCTGCTCGACGAGGATTACCTGATCTTGTCGACCATCCATTCGGCCAAGGGGCAGGAATGGAAGTCGGTGCACGTGCTCAACGTGGTCGACGGCTGCATCCCGTCGGACATGGCGACCGGCAACACCGCCGATATCGAGGAGGAACGGCGCCTGCTGTACGTGGCCATGACGCGCGCCAGGGAGCACCTGCACCTGGTGGTGCCGAACCGGTTCTTCATCAAGCAGCAGTCGCAGCTGGGCGACCGCCACGTGTACGCCGCGCGCAGCCGGTTCGTGAGCCCGGCCATGCTCCGGCATTTCGAGCAGTGTGTCTGGATCACGGCCGACGCGGCCAAGGGCACGGCGCCGATGCCCGACAGCGTGCGCATGCTGGTGCGCGAGCGCGCCCGCGGCGCCTGGAAATAAACCGGCGCCGCGGGCGCCGCCTACCGGTCCAGCGGCGTGCCCACGGCCACATGGCGCGTGGTCTGGCCGTGCGCGTCCTTGAACGCGAGCACGGCGCAGCGCAGCGCGATCGGGGTGCCGTCGCGCGCGGCCGTGTGGATGTCGCCGGCCCAGCCGCCGGTGCGCCGCAGCGCGCGCGCGATCTCGCCGGCGATGGGCTCGGGCAGGGGGCCGGGATGGAGCGCGTGCAGGTCGCGCCCGACGAGCGCCTCGCGCGCGATGCCGAACACCGCGCACAGTTTGTCGTTGGCCTCGACGATGGTGCCGTGCGCGTCGAGCGTGAGCAGCAAAGAATGCCGGTCGAGCGCGGCCTGCACCTGCCGCGCCCTGGCCAGCTCGGCGAGGATCGCGTCGCGCGCCGCCGAGCCCGCCAGCAAGGTGCCGTAGGCGCGCAGCGATGTGATGACCGTGGTGAACAGCTTGCGCGTGGTGAGATCGGCCTTGCACCAGAAATCGTTGATGTCGTAGTCGACGATGATGCTGTGTTCGAACGACTGGCCCGGCTGGCCGGTGCGCAGCACGATGCGCACGAGCTCGTTGTGGAGCGTCTCGCGCACCTCGCGCGCGACGAGCAGGCCGGCGTCGGACGTCTCCATGATGACGTCGAGAAGCATCAGCGCCACATCGGGCGTCTTGCGCATGACGTCGAGCGCCTCCTTGCCGCTGTAGGCGTGCAGGAAGCTCAGGCGGCGGCCCTGGAAGCCGGTGTTGCTCAGCGCGAATTTGGTGACGACGTGCACGTCGACATCGTCATCGACGATCAGGATGCGCCACGGCGGCGGTTCGGCCGCGGGCGTGCCGGCGCCGTCGGACGGATCGTCGTCTTCGATGATCAGCTCGTCGCTTGGCGCGTCGCGTGAAACCGTGGCGTTCATGCGGCCACACTAAGGCAGTGGGAGGGGTTTGTCAAAGGTGTTTTTTGCCGTCGCCGGCAGCGCCGGACATGCGTGCGCGTGGCCCGGGGCGGCGCGCGGGGCGCGCCGGCGGCCGGCCCGGATCGCACCGGCGGCATGTTTTTAGTTGGCGTCGAGCACATCGTACATCGGGCGCGAGTTGTTGTCGCTGAACATCACCTTGCCCGAGCGCAGATCCAACTGCAGTGCCACGCCGCGCCCGCGGTCCTCGAGGTAGATCGCGCCTTCGTCGCGCTGCACCTCGTTGAAAGCGTATTTGAAACGGCCCGAGGCGTCGAGCTCCTGCCACTGGCCCCGGCCCGTCATGCGGAACTCGCCTTTGCGCTGGCTGCCATTGCCGAACACCACGCTCTGCACGTTGCGGGTCGACATCCCCTCCTGCGATTGCCCCTGCGGTTGCCCATAGCCGGGCCGGGACGACGACGCGTCGCCAACCATGAGGATTTGATACATGGCATGGCGCCGGTTGCGGCGGTCGCTGAACATCACTTGGCGCGCACGCAGGTCCAGTTCGAGGTTCACGCCGCGCGAACGGTCGACCAGGTGGATGGTCGCTTCGTCGCCGCGCAATTGCTCGAACCGGTATTTGACCCGGCCCGAAGCGTCGGTTTCCTCCCATTGGCGGCGACCGGTCCGGCGGAATTCGCCTTCGCGCCTCCCGTTTTTGCCAAACACCACGCTGTCGACTTCGCGCGCGGCGTTGCGGCGGCCGCGCTGGTCGCGGTAGTCGCGGTAGTCGCGCGCGTCGCGCTGGTCGCGGTAGTCGCGCCCGTCGCGCCCGGCATACGCATCCCTGGCGTTCGGCGACGCGTCGTACGGCGCCTGGGCGTGCGCCGCGACGCCCGCGGTCAGACCCATGATGAGCAGGGTGGCGACGCGCAGGACGCGTCCGTGTGATGTATTAGGCATGGTGAATTGCTCTCTTCGGTGGTGGGCATTTGCATTTCCGGTCCCGGGGCGCCATCGCGTTCCGGGTTCTTCACACGTTCGCCACTTCGATCTGCAACGCGGCGCGCGATGGTCCGATTATCGGCGTTGCGGCGCTTTGTGTGCAAGGCGGAACCTGTAAGGTTTGTAAGCTTTTGTATGCGCGCGCGCGCGACGGCGGCGCGCCGCGCCGGCGCTCACAGCAGGTGCTTGAGGCGGATGAGTTCGTCCAGAAAGCGGTCGCGGGCCAGCGCCGGCGGCCATGGCTCCCACGCGGCGCCGCCGTAGACAAGCTGCAAGGGGTCGTCCTGCAAGGGCACGGCGCGGATCTTGAGGGTGCCGCGCACCTCCCGCGGCGACCAGCCCACCACATGCACCGCCTCGCTGGCCGCGGCCAGCCGGTCGGCGCGCTTGTGCAGGGCATACTGGCGCGGGGTCCATGCGGGCAGGCCGTAGCGCAAACCGACCGCGCTTTCGAGCCGCATGGTCAGGGCGCGGAACCCCTCGCCCAGAAACGGCTTGATGACCGATATCGCGTCGAATCCGAGCAAGCCCTCCTCGGCGTCGTGCAGCAACTCGCGCAGCGCGGCCAGCGGCGACAGGCCGCCCGGCGACATCGCCCCGCGCAGGTGCATGACCGTGATCGAATGCTGCGCCACCGACAGCGGCAGCGGCCACGCCGAATGCCCGCCCCAGCGATAGGTGCGGGCGAGCCCGAGCGCAAGGTCGGGGTCCTCCCAGTCGAGCGGCGTCGGGTCGAGCAGGTCGAGCCGCCGGCCCGAGGGCATGCGCACCCAGGCGCGCGTGTCGTGTGTCATGTGGGCATCCATGTGGGCATTCATGTGGGCATCCATGTGGGCATCCGGTGCGAGATCCTCTGTGGGAGCCATTGCGAGATGCCGGTCGCAATGCGATTGCCTCATCTTACACATTGGCGCGCCCCGTTCCGCGCGAATTCACATTTTCCCCATGACGAAATATTGCCTTTGAAATACACTGGACGGGAGTTCATGAAGGAAAACCAAAACCAACAGGGGACAGGAACCATGACAGTCAGGCCACCATATATCTATCAGGGCGGTTCGGTCCTGATGCATTCGCCGCTCCAGCTCAAGCAGTCCGAGATGCTCGGCTATTTCGTCAAGGGCGAGCTGGCCAAGCTGCAGGCCAGCCTCGACGCCACGCTCAACCAGGTGGCCGGCGCGCGCATGCGTTTCAAGGCGCTCTCGCCGTACGTGATGCTCACCTTCACCAAGGTGGGGCACGCCAATTCGGGCGTGGCGGTCGACGCCGCCAAGGGCTGGATCACCGAGATCGACATCGTCACCTGGATCATGGTCGGGCGCATGGACCGGGAGGGCGAGCTCGAACACCTGTACTGGTACCCGTTCCATATTTTCGTCGACGACACGATGGCGCTGGTCAACGGGCGCGAGTTGTTCGGCTACCCCAAGTTCGACTGCGAGTACGAGATGCCGGCGCCCGGCAGCGACCCGCTGCGCTGCTCGCTCGCGGCCAAGGGCTTCCACCCGTTTTCGCCCGAGACCAAGATCGCCCTGCATGCGCTGCTCGAGGTCGACGCGACCGACACCAGCGGCGCCCACAAGGTGCTCGGCGACCTGCCCGAGCTGATCAAGGAGGCGGTCGAGCTGTTCCTGTCGATGCCCGACTTCTTCGACATGGACGCCAAGGGCGTCGCCGACATCCTGTCGCTGCTGACCAATCCGCGCATCGAGCAGATCTTCCTCAAGCAGTTCCCCGACAGCGCGGGCGTGCGCGCCGTGTACCAGGCCCTGCTGGCCGCGCCGGCGACCATCGACAAGGTGCACTCGGTCAAACTGCTCGGCTACGAGTACACCTGCACGCTGCACGCGTTCGACAGTTTTCCGCTGGCCGACACGCTCGGTTTCAAGATCGGCGCGCAGCCGGCGATCCTGCCTTTCCACGTCAATTTCGATTTCACCGCCCAGCCGGGCGAGGAGTTGCTCGACAATTCGGCGATCGCGCCGGAGAAGATCGCCATTCTTGGCGGCGGCGTGTCGGCGCTGACGGCCGCCTACTACCTGAGCGCGCAGCCGGGCTGGCACAACGAGCGCGAGATCACCGTCTACCAGCAGGGCTGGCGCCTGGGCGGGAAGGGCGCCAGCGGGCGCAACCCGGCGATGGGCCAGCGCATCGAGGAGCATGGCCTGCACATCTGGTTCGGCTTCTACACCAACGCGTTCGCCATGATCAAGGACGCCTACGACAGCCTCGGGCGCCCGGCCGGCACGCCGCTGGCGGGCTGGCGTGACGCCTTCAAGCAGCACGACTATGTGAGCATGACCGAGCAGGTCGGCGCCGAGTGGCGGGTCTGGAACCTGGTGTTCCCGACCCTGCCGGGCGAGCCGGGCACGGGCGACCAGGAACTGTCGCTGTGGCAGCTGGGCAAGGCGATGATCGCCTGGATCAGGGAGTGGCTCGGGCAGTTGAACAGCATCGCGCCGACCCGGATCCAAAGCCCGGAGGAGGAGTTCGGCGACTCCCTGCCGGCCTGGATGCACCAGCTGGCCGGCGCGGTCGCGGCCGAGGCGCGCGAACTGGCGCTCGACCTGACCTTGTCGTACGACGCGTTGCTGAACATGGCCGAGGGGCTCGCGGGCGACTCGCGCGAGCATCCGCAGTCGCGCCATTCGCTGATGGCGGCCACGCTGGCCGGCATCCGCAAGAGCCTGCACCTGCGCTACGACGACGGCGTGATCGACAACGACGAGGTGCGGCGCCTGCTCACCGTGCTCGACCTCTCGCTCACGGTCATGAAGGGCCTGCTCCAGGACGGCGTGTTCCGCAACGGCTTCGACGTCATCAACGACGTCGACCTGCGCGCCTGGCTCAAGCGCCATGGCGGCGACCAGGCCCTGTGCGTCGACTCGGCGCCGATCCGCGCCTTCTACGACCTGGTGTTCGCCTACCAGGACGGCGACTTCGACCGGCCCAACGTGGAGGCGGGCACCATGCTGCGCGCGATGCTGCGCATCGGTTTCGCCTATAAGGGCGGGATCATGTTCAAGATGCAGGCGGGGATGGGCGACACCGTCTTCACGCCGCTCTACCAGGTGCTGGTCGCGCGCGGCGTCAAGTTCAAGTTCTTCCACCGGGTCGAGGAGCTGGTGCCCGACAATGACGGCGTCGGCAGCGTCCGCATGACCGAGCAGGTCGCGCTGGCGGCGGGCCACTACCAGCCGCTGGTGACGGTCAAGGACCTGGCGTGCTGGCCGAACGGCCCCGATTACACGCAGATCGATGCGGAGCAGGCGGCCCTGCTGCGCGAGAAGGACATCAACCTCGAATCGTACTGGAGCGACTGGCCGGCGCAGTACCGGGAGCGCTTCGACAAGCCGCTGCCGACGGTGACGCTCAAGCGCGGGCGCGATTTCGACCGGGTCGTGTTTGGCATCTCGGTCGGATCGCTGCCGATGCTGTGCCCGAAACTGCTGGCGCGCGGCCCGTCCCTGCGGGCGACCGCGAACAAGGTGCAGACGGTGGCCACGCAGGCCTACCAGGTCTGGCTCGACAGGGACCTGGCGCAGATGGGCTGGACCCACCAGCCGGGCGGGCAGCAGCCCGTGCTGAGCGCCTTCAGCGAGCCGTACGACACCTGGGCCCCGATGGACCAGTTGCTCGAGCGCGAGGAGTGGCCCTCGACCTACACGCCGAAGAACGTCTCGTATTTCTGCAGCGCCTTGCCGATGGCGAGCTATCCGCCGCAGTCCGACACCACCTTCCCGGCGCGCTGCGCCGCGCTCGCCAAGCACGGCGCCGTGGGGCAGCTGGCCACCCAGATCGGCGCGCTGTGGCCGGCGGCCGGGGTCGAGGGGAGCTTCCCCTGGCACTGGCTGGTCGATCCCGAGGACGGCATGGGGCCGGCCCGTTTCGACCGCCAGTACTGGCGCGCCAACGTCGACCCGTCGGAGCGCTACGTGCTCTCGCTCGTGGGCAGCACGGTGTACCGGCTCGACACCGACGGCTCCGGGTTTTCGAACCTGTACCTGACGGGCGACTGGATCAAGACGGGCATCAATATGGGCTGCGTGGAGGCGGCGGTGATGGCGGGCATGCAGACCTCGCGCGCGATGTGCGGCTTCCCGCGCGATATCGATGGCGAGACCGATTTCTGATCCGGCCCCGGCGGCGCGGGCAGGACCCGAAGCCCCGGGCGCGCGCGTCCGGCGTGCGCGTCCGGCATTCGCGGGCCCGCCGCGCGCCCTACCGCGGCGTGCGCGAATTGTGGAGCGTCGGTGGGCGCTGACGCTGCTCGCGCGCCGCGGGCAGGCCCATCGGATTGCTCTCCAGCTGCGGCGCGGGCGGCAGGCCGGTGACGTCGAGGATCTCCTTCTCGTCGAGCGTCTCGCGCTCGAGCAGGGCGCGCACCAGCGCGTCGAGCGCCTTGCGGTGCTTGCTCAGCAGACGCACCGCCTCGTCATAGCATTCGTTGATGATGCGCTGCACTTCGATGTCGACGCGGCGCGCGGTTTCCTCGCTGAACGGCTTCTCGCCGGCGAACCCGGCGCCGGCGCCGAGGTAGGGATTCTGGCGCGGCGCCAGTTGCACCATTCCAAGCTCGTCGCTCATGCCCCAGCGCCCGACCATGTCGCGCGCCAGTTGCGTGGCCTGCTCGATGTCGTTCTCGGCGCCCGTGGTGCGCGTGCCGTACACGATCTCCTCGGCCACGCGGCCGCCCAGCATGCCGACGATGCGCGCGCGCAGGTAGGCCTCGGGATAGTTGTAGCGGTCGGTCAGGGGCCGCTGGTAGGTCACGCCCAGGGCGTGCCCGCGCGGCACGATCGTGACCCGGTGCACCGGGTCGGCGCCGGCCACGGCCAGCCCCAGGATCGCGTGCCCGCCCTCGTGGTAGGCGATGCGCTCGCGGTCGGCCTCGCTGAGCAGGATCGGCCGCTCGGGCCCGAGCACGATTTTTTCAAGCGCGTCCATGAAGTCCTTGCGGCCGACGCTGTTTTGGTCGCGCCGCGCCGCCAGCAGCGCCGCCTCGTTGACGAGGTTTTTGAGGTCGGCGCCCGAGAGCCCGGGCGTGGCGGCGGCCAGCTCGGACAGGTCGGCGTCCTTGGACAGCGGAACCTTGCGCGTGTGGACCCCGAGGATGGCCTCGCGCCCGACCTTGTCGGGCAGGTTGACCACGACCCGCCGGTCGAACCGGCCCGGCCGCAGCAACGCCTTGTCGAGCACGTCGGGCTGGTTGGTCGCGGCGAGCACGATGATGCCCTCGCGGCTAGAAAAGCCGTCCATCTCGGTGAGAATCTGGTTGAGCGTTTGCTCCTGCTCGCTCGAGCCGCCGACCGAGATCTGGCCGCGCGCGCGGCCGATCGAGTCGAGCTCGTCGATGAAGATGATGGCCGGCGCGTTTTCGCGCGCCTGCTTGAACAGGTCGCGCACCCGGGCCGCGCCGACGCCGACGATCATTTCGACGAACTCGGCCGCGCTCATGGAGAAGAACGGCACGCCGGCCTCGCCGGCGACCGCCTTGGCCAGCAAGGTCTTGCCGGTGCCCGGCGCGCCGATGAGCAGCACGCCCTTGGGCGCGGCGCCGCCGAGGCGCGTGTAGCGGCCGGGGTCCTTTAGGAAGTCGACGATCTCGACGAGCTCGTTCTTGGCCTCGTCGATGCCGGCGACGTCGTCGAACGTGACGCGCGCGCCGACCTCCTGGTCGTAGCGGCGCGCCTTGCTTTTGCCGATGCCGAACAGCGAGCCGCCCAGGCCGCCGCCGCCCTGCTGGACCGCGCGCCGGTACAGCCACACGTAAAAGCCGATCAGCAGCAGGGCCGGGCCGAAGCCGTAGAGCAGGGTGGCCAGCAGGCTGCCGCTTTGCATGGGCACGGCGCTGATCTGGACCTTGTTGTCGATCAGGAATTGCTCGAGGCCGGGATCGACGAAGCTCGGCACGGTGGTCGTGAACGCCGTTAGGGACTGGCTCGGCGTTTTGGGGAACGGCCCGCGGCGCCGCTCGGCCTCCTTGCCCAGCGGCGGCCAGGTGACGGGCTTGGCGAAGCCGCCCTCGATGTTGCCGCCGCGGCTGAAGATGGCGCTGACGTTGCCCCTGGCCACCTCTTGCTTGAAGACGGTGTAGGGCACGCTGACGGGCGCGTCGGCGCCCGGAAAGAAGGTGCGCAGCACCAGGTAGTTGATGAGCAAGATGAGCGCGAACGTCCACCAGGCGTTGCGTGGCGGCAGGCCGGGCTGGCCCGATGGCCCCGGGCCGCCCCGCCGCGGGTCGGTCGGCGCGGCGGGCCGCCCGGTGGGTGGGTTGCGGTCGAATCTCATAGTTGGTTTGGCAGGCCCGCGCGGCCATAGTTCTCGCGCCCGGCCGGTGGCTTTGTCCGGGCGCAAAGGTGCGCACCCGGACGCCGGGCGCGCGCGCAAAATCGCGGTCCGGCGCGGAACACGGTCCGCGCGCCGCTGTCCTAATCAATGTGCTCCGGCGGGTCGGCTTCGGACCGATGCCCGGCCGGCGCCGCCGGCTGCAACCACGGCGGCGCCAACCATCGCCGGCCTCAACCGCCGCTGGCCTCGACCACCGCTGGCTTCAACCATCGCTTTCAACCACCGCTTTCGCACCGGGAGGCAGTCATGGCAAAAATGATCGGCATCGACCTCGGCACCACCAATTCCTGCGTGGCCATCATGGAGGGCGGACAGGTCAAGGTCATCGAAAACGCGGGGGGCGCGCGCACCACCGCGTCGGTCGTCGCCTACCAGGACGACGGCGAGATCCTCGTCGGCGCGCCGGCCAAGCGGCAGGCCGTGACCAACCCCCACAACACGCTGTTCGCCGTCAAGCGCCTCATCGGCCGCAAGTTCGAGGAGAAAGAGGTGCAAAAAGACCTGCACCTGATGCCCTACAAGATCATCAAGGCCGACAACGGCGACGCCTGGATCGAGGTGCGCGGCAGGCAACTGGCGCCCCAGAAAATCGCCGCCGAGGTGCTGCGCAAGATGAAAAAACGGCCGAGGACCACCTTGGCGAAAAAGTGGCCGAGGCCGTCATCACCGTGCCCGCCTACTTCAACGACGCGCAGCGGCAGGCCACCAAGGACGCCGGGCGCATCGCCGGGCTCGACGTCAAACGCATCATCAACGAGCCGACCGCGGCCGCGCTCGCGTTCGGGCTCGACAAAACCGAGGCCGGCGAGCGCGTGATCGCCGTCTACGACCTCGGCGGCGACACCTTCGACATCTCGATCATCGAGATCGCCGTCGTCGACGGCGAGCGCCAGTTCGAGGTGCTCTCGACCAACGGCGACACCTTCCTCGGCGGCGAGGACTTGGACCAGCGCCTCGTCGACCACATCATCGGCGAGTTCAAAAAGACCAGCGGCATCGACCTGGGCAAGGACCCGATCGCGCTCCAGCGCATCAAGAGCGCGGCCGAACGCGCCAAGATCGAACTGTCCTCGACCCAGCAAACCGAGATCAACGAGCCCTACATCGCCATGGCCGGCGGCGCGCCGGCCCACCTGAACCTGCGCATCACGCGCGTCAAGCTCGAGTCGCTGGTCGAGGACCTGATCGCCAAGACCATCGAGCCGTGCCGCACCGCCGCAAGGACGCCGGCATCGACGCGGCCAGGGTGGGCGACGTGATCCTCGTCGGCGGCATGACGCGCATTCCCAAGGTGCAGGAGAAGGTCAGGGAGTTCTTCGGCAAGGAGGCGCGCAAGGACGTCAACCCCGACGAGGCGGTCGCCGTGGGCGCGGCGATCCAGGGCTCGGTGTTGTCGGGCGAGCGCACCGACCTGCTGCTCATGGACGTGACGCCGCTGTCGCTCGGCATCGAAACCCTGGGCGGCGTGATGACCAAGATGATCCAGAAAAACACCACCATTCCAACCAAGTTCGGCGAGGTGTTCATCACCGCCGACGACAACCAGCCGGCGGTGACGATCCGGGTCTACCAGGGCGAGCGCGAGATCGTCGCCGGCAACAAGCTGCTCGGGGAGTTCAACCTCGTCGGCATCCCGCCGTCGCCGCTCGGCATGCCGCAGATCGACGTCACCTTCGACATCGACGCCAACGGCATTTTGCACGTCGGCGCCAAGGACAAGGCGACCGGCAAGGAGAACCAGATCACCATCAAGGCCAACTCCGGGCTGACCGAGGCCGAGATCCAACGGATGGTCAGCGACGCGGCCGCCCACTCCGAGGAGGACAAGCGGGTCAAGGAACTGACCGAGAGCCGCAACCGCGGCGACGCGCTCATCCATGCCACCCGCAAGGCGCTGGCCGACCACGGCGCGCGGCCCGCCGCCGCCGACAAGGACGCGGTCGAGGCGGCGATAGTCAGTCTCGAGGGTGCGCTCAAGGGCGGCGACAAGGCCGGGATCGACGCGGCGATCGCGGCGCTGTCGGGCGCGGCGCAAAAGCTGGGCGAGAAAATGCACGCCGGCGCGCAGCAGCAACAGGCGGGCGCCGCCAACGACAGCGACGCCGGCCCCGGGGAGCGCCCGCCGGGCGCGAACGACGACGTGATCGACGCCGACTACCGGGAGTACAAAAAGTAGCGCCGGGCCGCGCGGCGCGCCCGACGCCCGGAACGCGCTGATTTGAGGGCCAGGGCGGCATGGCATGAGCGCGGCCCGATGATTGAGCCGGGGCACGGCGGCATTGCAGCCTCGCTCGCGTTCTTCTACGCCTCGCTGATGGCCTGGGAGCGCATCAGCGTCTACGACCAGGAAACGGGGGACAGACCCCTGTTTCGCCGAAATGGACGTGTTACGCGCCGCCCCCGGGGCCCGATGCGCCGCGGCGCCTTGCCCGCGGCCGCAAGCCGTGCGGGCCCCACCGCGCGCGCCGCATGTCGCTCCCCGGCGCCGAGGCTCACGCCAGGTCGTCGACCCTGGCCGATCGCAGGTCGGCGATCGCGCGCGCCACCGCGTTCTCGAGCTGCGGCAGCAGCGCCAGAGCGCCCTCGAGGGCGCCGCGCGAACACAGCGACTCGAGCCGCGTGGCAAGCTCGTGCAACTGCGAGCAATTGAAATAGCCGGCGCTGCCCTTGAGCGCGTGGAAGGCGGCCCCGCTCACGCCCGCGTCGCCCGCCAGCAACGCCTCGCGCGCCAGCGCCAGGCGGCGCGGCGCCTCCTCGATGAAGGCCTGCGTGATCTTGTCCATGTGCTGGGGCGAGACGCCGGGCAGCGGCACGATGCGGAATACGCCGTCCGGCGGTTCCGCCTTCGGCAGCGCGGGCGCGCGCGCCACGCGGGCGACGCCAAACTGGAGCGCCAGTTCGGCTTCCCTGTCGGGCGCCTGCTGCTGCTGCTGTTGCTGCTGCTGCGCCGCCTTCAGCGTCACCCCCTTGCCGAGCAAATCGCGGATGGTGTTTTCGATCTGGTCGTACAGGAGCGCCTCGTTGACCGGCTTGCTCAGGAAGCCGTCCATGCCCGCCGCCAGATAGCGCGCGCAATCGGGGCCGCTCACATTCGCCGTGAGCGCGACGACGGTGATGGCAGGGTCGCGCACGCGCGCCTCGTCGGTGCCGCCGCAGCGGATCAGGCGGGTGGCCTGCTCGCCATCCATGAGCGGCATGCGCCCGTCCATCAGCACCAGGTCGAAGTCGTCGGCGCTGAGCGCGCGCAGGGCCTCGAGCCCGTTCTCGGCGATCTGGACCCGGTGCCCCATGTTCTCGAGCAGGGTGCCGATGATGATCTGGTTGGTGCGCACGTCCTCGGCGCACAGCACGCGCAGCTGGTGGCTGTGGCGCTCGCGCACCTTGGGCGACTCGGGCTGCGGCGGCGCGATGCCGATCGCCAGCGGCAGCGTGAAGTGGAAGCGCGAGCCGACCCCGACTTCGCTCTCGACGCCGATGGTGCCCTTCATCAGGGTGACAAGCTCCTTGCAGATCGCCAGTCCGAGACCGGAGCCGCCGTAGCGGCGCGTGGTCGAGAGATCGGCCTGTTCGAATTTCTGGAACAGGCGGGCGCAGGTCTCCTTGCCGATGCCGGGCCCGCTGTCGGTGATCGAGAACGTGATCAGTGTCTGGTTGGCGTCGGACGCGCCCACGATCAGATCAAGCCGGACCCGGCCGGCTTCGGTGAATTTGATGGCGTTGCCAAGCAGGTTGATGAGGATCTGGCGCAGGCGCGTCGGGTCGCCGGCGACGTATTCCGGCAGCGCGTGCCTGAGACCGCACTCGAGTAGCAGGCTCTTGGCGTCGGCCTGGGTTTGCAGGATGCCGAGCGCGTCGTCGAGCACGGTGTCGAGCCTGAAGCTGACCGTTTCGAGCGTGAGCTTGCCGGCGTCGATCTTGGAAAAATCGAGCAGGTCGTTGAGGATCGCCAGCAGCGACTCGCCGTTGTGCAGGCCGATGCGCAGATATTCCTTGGTCCGTCCATGCACCGTCTGGTCGCGCAGCGCGAACTTGAGCATGCCGATCACCCCGGCCAGCGGGGTGCGTATGTCGTGGCTCATGGCTGACAGAAAATCGATCCGGTGCCGGCTCACGACCTCGGCGTGGTCCTTGGCCAGCGTGAGCGCCTGGTTCACCTCGAGCAGTTGCGAGGTGCGCTCCTGCACCCGCTGCTCGAGGTTGTCGCGCAGCAGGCGGATCTGGTCGGCCAGCGCGAAGGCGAGCAGCAGGCCATCGAGCGTGCCGCCCAACAGCGTGAGCAACTGCGCGTTGTCGACCATCGCCGGGATCAGGCCGACGTTGGCCGGCAGGATCACAAAGCCCGGCAGCATCAGCGCGACGAACGCGAAAACGAAGAAGCGCGCCGGCTGGTAGCCCTTCCTCCAGGCCACGATGCCGCAGATCAGGGCCAGCAGCATCCAGATCGAGATCGCGATGGTGGCCAGGGTGTGGGCCCACGACAGCGCGAAAAAGCAGCTCGGCAGCAGCACCAGCGGCAGCACCAGGTTGATGACGCTGATCTTGGCCAGCCGCGGCGCCAACTGGTCGAGGCGCAGGAACTTCAGGTAGAACAGGGTCGAAAACACCGGCAGCAGGAAGAACGGCACGTAGTGCAGTTCGAGCACGCGCCAGCCGAACAGGTCGGCCGTGACGTGGAACGTCATGGCCCAGGCGGTGGCGTAGGTCAGCACGTAGACCGAATACCAGAGCGAGGCGCGGTCGCGCGTGATCGAATAGATGAAGAAGTTGAAAATGGCCAGCGCGAGCAGGGCGCCGAGCGAGCCGATGATGAGCAGGTTCTCGCGGTCGACCAGCTTGATGTAGTCGGCTTCGGGCGTGACCGAGATGACCGGCATGCGCGCGTAGTAGGGGCTCGAAAAGCGCAGCGCCAGTTGATAGCTCACGCTCGGATTGAGCGTGATGTTTTTGCCGTAATGGAGGAAGTGTTCGTGCTTGGCGCGGTAGCCGGTGTGCAGCGTTTGCACGGTGCCGTCGGAGCCGAGCAGGCGCGCCTCGACTTTTTCGATCAGGGTGTCGCGCGGATCGAGCACCCATGCCGCCTCGTCGGTGTAGTTGCGCAGGTTGACCACCATCCAGTAGCTGCCGCCGAGCAGATCGACCTTCGCGGCCGGCTTGAGCGTCGCCTGCCATGCCGCCACGTCGCCGGCGGCGGCGGGGAAATGTTCGCCGTTGTCGAGGTACAGCAGCGCGTCGGGCAGCATCTCGCGGTCCTGCGCCTGTCCCAGCACCACATCGCCGGGGGCGGCGTGGGCCGCGCCGGCGTGCATCAGCATCGCCAGGGCGAGCAGCGCAAACACGTAAAGGGCGCGCCGCATGCGCGCGAACCTGGAGGCCGTCATCGCGGCGCCGGCAGGTCAGGCACGAAACAAAGGGGGCGTGGAGTGCGCATGTGATTCTAATTTGTGAACATGGGACCACGCGCGGGCAGGAAATGTTTCCATTGTGCCCAGAAGGGTCGAGGCCCATTCTAATCCACAATGCACAATCGAAACAAAAAATTAACCGCCGCCGGCGCGGGGCCCGGGCGCGCGCGCGACGACGCGGAACGTGAGCTCGAGCGGGTCGCGCACCTGCATGGCGCCGCCCATGATCGACATCGGGACGATGCCAAAGTCGGTCTGCAGCAGCGTCAGGGCGCCGCTGGCGGTGACGCCGCCGGCGCTGCGTTCAAGGCGGGTCGGCACCACGTAGTCGCGGCTGACGCCGTGCAGCGTGACCGTCAGGCGCATGGCGCCCGCAACTCGCCGCGCCCGCAGCAGCACCAGCGGAAAGCGCTCCGCCTCGAGCACCCGGCCCAGCATATTCCTGCGCGTGCCTTCGACCGCCTCGGCCGGGGGCTGGGTGTCGAGTCCCGCTTTCCGGCGCAGCGCGGGCTCGTCGACCGTCATCTGGTCGAGCCGGAATTGGAAGTCGGCGCGGCCGTCGTCGGGCGCGACAAAGCCGCTGATCGCGCGGCTGGCCACCACGTGGTCGTGCCCGAGCCGCGCGAGCACGCCGCCGCGGCGCACCGTGACGGTGATCAGCGACTGCGCGGGGTCGATCGCATACACCTTTTTGCCGGCGCCGTGGGCCTGCTGGTACCAGCCGTATTGCTGCGCCGGCACCGGCGCGGCCGCCGGCGCGGATCGCGGCGCGGATCGCGGCGCGGCCTGCGGCGCCGATCGCGGCACGGCCGGCGGCGCGGATCGCTGCACGGGGCTCGGGATGGATAGCGGCACGGACTGCGGCGTCGATTGCGGCGCGGACGGCGGCGTGGACGGCGGCGGTGCCGGTCCGGCGCATGCCGCCAACACTGCCAGAAGCGGCAACAGGGTCTTGGTCTTGATTTGGCTTACCTCCGCGGTTGGAATGGCCTTGGCCAGGGGCCGCCGCGCGGCGGCCTCCATTCAATCTAAAGTGAAAGGAAGCCCCTGTCAACGCGCGCGCGCCGCCGATGGGCAAGCGCGCAAGCGTCGAAGGCGCTATTATTCTGCACACCACGTTGTCCATCTCCCAATAGAGGATGCCATGATCGACCTGTACTCGGCGGCCACCCCCAACGGCCACAAAATATCGATTGCGCTCGAAGAACTGGCGCTGCCGTACACCCTGCACACGCTCGAGCTGTCCAAGAACGAACAGAAGAATGCCTCCTTCCTCGCCATCAATCCGAACGGGCGCATACCGGCGATCGTCGACCGTGATCCGGAGGATTTCGCCGTTTTCGAATCGGGCGCCATCTTGCTGTACCTGGCCGAGAAGACCGGCCGGCTGATGCCGCAGGAGGCCAAGGCCCGCTCGCGCGTGGTGCAATGGCTGATGTTCCAGATGGGCGGCATCGGACCGATGATGGGCCAGGCGAATGTGTTCTACCGCTACTTCCCCGAAAAAATCCAGCCCGCCATCGACCGCTACCAGGGCGAGAGCAAGCGCCTGTTCCGCGTGCTCGACGGCCAGCTCAAAGACCACGAATACCTGGCCGGCGATTATTCGATCGCCGACATCGCCAACTGGGCGTGGGTGCGCACCCATAAATGGTCGGGCGTGGACATCGACGACCTGCCCAACCTGAGGCGTTGGGTCGACGCGATCCGGGCCCGCCCGGCGGTGCAAAAAGGCTTGCTGATGCCGGCCTCTGTGCGCGACATCAGCGACGACCCGGTGGCGGCCGAAAAATTCGCCGCGCACGCGCGCACCATGCTCGAAACCGGACAGTCACGCAACGAACCAAGCAAGGGACAACCATGAAACTCAAAGAAAAATCATGAAGCTCAAAGGAAAATCATGAAACTCTATAGCAGCACGTTCGCGCCCAACCCCCGCCGCGTCACGATGTTCATCGCCGAGAAGGGCATCGAGGGCATCGAGACGGTCATGATCGACCTCGGCGCCGACGAGCACCGAGGCGCCGCCTTCCTGGCCGTAAATCCGCTCGGCCGGGTGCCCGCGCTTGAACTCGACGAAGGCCGGGTGCTGTGCGAAACGCGCGCCATCTGCAGCTACCTCGAGGGCTTGCATCCGGCGCCCAACCTGATGGGCGAGGGCTTCGACGAGCACGCGTTCATCGAAATGGCGGACCGCCGCGTCGAGATGCATCTGTTCGCCGGCATCGCCAACGCGGTGCGCCACTGCCATCCCGGACTGGCCAGCCTCGAAAAGCCGCAGTTTCCCGAGTTTGGCGCCTCGCAGGGCGAGAAAATGCGCGATGCCGCGCGCTGGCTCGACGGCGAGTTGTCGCGCCACGCGTATGTGGCGGGCGAGCGCTTCACGGTGGCCGACATCACCGCGTTCTGCGCGCTCGAATTCGGCCGCGGACTCATGAAATTCCGGCCCGGCGCCGAGGGCATGACCCATTTGCAGGAATGGCGCGACCGCATCGCGGCGCGTCCTACGGCCAGCCGGCCATGATCGATAAAATAGTTGACGTCTTCCCCGCGAAGGCGCAAACGCATGCGTTTGCCCCATGCTGAGCGTGGCTTATAAGCGGAGTTCAAACCCTCAGACCCGGGAACTGTGCGTCTAAACTTTTGGAAGGTGCATAATCGCATGCCCACTATGGTTCCCGCCTTCGCGGGGTCGAGGTTGACTATGGGGCCCCGCCTTCGCTGCGATGACGTTGATCCAGTGCGCTTGCGCGCGGGTGACGTGACTATTGCGAGCTTCACCGAAGCGGCTACGCGATGCGCTTGTACCACGGCTCATTCGCAAGCATGGCCTGGAAACTGGCATCGAAGGCATCGCCATCGTCCACGCGGTCGATCGCGAGCGCGCCAAACAGCGACAAGCTCTCGTGGAACAGGCGCAGCGCCCGCTGGCGCAACACCGGTCCGAAGTCGGGCAGGGCGTTGCGCCCCACAATCACCTGGAATTCGTTGAACGAGGCATCGGTGACCAGGTTGTACTGCGCCCAGGTGATGCGCGCGCGCAGATGCGGCAGCAGCACCGCGCGCCCCTCCTCGACCGACAGATAATCGGCCAGCTTCCCGGTCCCGCCGCTCCTGGCGTAGTTGTCCTCGTACTCGGCCATGCGCGCGGCCGGAAAACCCGCCCCGCGGGCGTCGGCCAGCAGGTCCTCGTTCGACACCGTCGCAAAAATCTCGGTGCGCGCGAGCAACGCCTCCTCGGCCAGCACGATCGCCAGCGTCCACGCCTCGCCCGCGCCGGCGCACTCGGCCAGCCAGATTCTCGGCATCGCCGAGCCGCGCAGGTAGCCCGGCAAGACGCTGCGCAGGGCGCGCGCGTGCGCCGGATCGTCGAACGGCTGCCCGTGCTGCACGCTCAGCGCGCGCAGCAGCGCCGGGCCGGCCCCGGCCTCGTGCAGCACGCGCTCCTGCAGCGCCGACACCGTCGCCAGCCCGTGGCGCGCCATCAGCGACTCCAGCTTGCGCTTGAGCGCGGCCCGGTCGTGCCCGCGGAAGTCGAATCCATAGCATTGGAACAGGGCCTCGAGCAGCAGGTCGATCTCGAGTTCTTCGGTCGCCAGCGCGGTGTGCATGCCAACGGCGCCGGTCAATGCAGCCACACCCGCATCAGCGACAGCAGTTGCGCCACATCGACCGGCTTGGTGATGTAGTCGGAGGCGCCTGCGGCGATGCACTTGTCGCGGTCGCCCTTCATCGCCTTGGCGGTGAGCGTGATGATCGGCAGCGACTTGAACTTGGGGATGCGCCGGATCGCGCGCATCGTGTCGTAGCCGTCCATCTCCGGCATCATGATGTCCATCAGGACGATCTCGATGCTCGAATCCTTCTCGAGCACCTCGATGCCGTCGCGCCCGTTTTCGGCGAACGAGACCTGCATCTGCTGGCGCTCGAGCAGCGAACTGAGCGCGAAAATGTTGCGCAGGTCGTCATCGACGATCAGCACCTTGCGCCCGGCCAGGCCGCCGTCGGCCGCGTGCACCTCCTCGATCATGCGCCGCTGCAGCTCGGGCAGGCTGGCGTGCGAGCGGTGCAGGAACAGCGCCGTCTCGTCGAGCAGGCGTTCGGGCGAGCGCGCGTCCTTGATCACGATCGTCTTGGCGTAGCGCTTGAGCTTTGTGACCTCTTTGCGGTTGAGCTCCTTGGCCGTGTAGATCACGATCGGCAGGTCGCGCAGCGCCGGGTCCTTGCCGATCAGGTCGAGCAGGTCGAAGCCGCTGATGTCGGGCAGCGTCAGGTCGAGCACCATGCAGTCGAAATGCGAGGAGCGCAGCGCCTCGAGCGCGGCCTGGCCGGTTTCGACGGCGACGATGCGCAGGTCGGCGTCGCCGATCAGCGCCACGATCGAGTCGCGCTGCATTTTCTCGTCGTCGACCACCAGCAGGCTGCGCTTGCCGCCGAGCAGGAACTTCTGGATCCGCGTGAACTCCTCCTGCAGCGCCTCGCGCGTGACCGGCTTGTTGATGTACGAAATGGCGCCCTGGCGCAGCGCGCGCTCGCGCTCGCGCAGGCTCGACATCACGTGCACCGGGATGTGGCGCGTGCTCGGGTCGCGCTTGAGGCGGTCGAGCACCGTGAAGCCGTCGATGTCGGGCAGGTCGATGTCGAGCAGGATCGCCGACGGCAGGTAGTCGCGCGCCATCGACAGCGCCGAGTCGCCCTGGTGCGTCACGACGGCCTTAAAGTTCTTCTCGCGCGCGAACTCGAGCACCTGTTTGGCGAAGCGCACGTCGTCCTCGATGATCAGCACCGAGGGGTCGCCCGGCGCGACCAGGCTGCGGTCGTCGAGCATGCCGGCGTATTCGATCGCGGGCGGCCCGCCCGCGTCGTCGGCCGCCTCGCTCGCCAGCAGCAGAGGCGCGCCGGCATACACCACCTGCGCCTGCGGCGCCGACAGGCGCGCCTGCGGCTGGCGCGCCTGGTCGTAGTTGATGAAGCCGGCCCGGTTGTACGGCAGGAACAGGGTGAAGGTGCTGCCCTGGCCGACCACCGATTCGACCCGGATCTCGCCGCCCAGCAGGCGCGCCAGTTCGCGCGAGATCGACAGGCCGAGGCCGGTGCCGCCGTATTTGCGGGCGGTCGAGCCGTCGGCCTGCTGGAACGCCTCGAAGATGAGCTGCAGCTTGTCCGAGGCGATGCCCACGCCGGTGTCGCGCACCGTGAAGGCGAGCACCGCGTCGGCGTGCACCAGGTTCGGATGGTCGCTGGTCCAGCCGCTCGTGACCAGGCCGATCTCGAGCTGCACCTGGCCGTGGCTGGTGAACTTGAACGCGTTCGAGAGCAGGTTCTTGAGCACCTGCTGCAGGCGCGTGGTGTCGGTCATGACGGCCGTCGGCAGCGCCTCGGCCAGGTCCACCGAGAAGGCGAGGTGCTTGGCCTCGGCCATGTGGCGGAAGGTGCGGTCGACGTAGTTGCGCAGGTTCGTGAAGCGGTACTCCGAGACGTCGAGCGTGACGGTGCCGGACTCGATCTTGGACAGGTCGAGGATGTCGTTGATCAGCGTGAGCAGGTCGGAGCCCGAGCCGTGGATGGTGCGCGCGAACTCGACCTGCTTGCCCGACAGGTTGCCCTCGGGGTTGTCGGACAGCTGCTGGGCCAGGATCAGCAGCGAATTGAGCGGGGTGCGCAATTCGTGCGACATGTTGGCCAGGAACTCGGACTTGTACTTCGACGACAGCGCGAGCTGGGTCGCCTTTTCCTCGAGCGCCAGCTTGGCCTGCTCGACCTCGCGGTTTTTGCGCTCGACCTCGATGTTTTGCTCCGACAACAGGCGCGCCTTCTCGGCCAGCTCCTGGTTGGTCTGTTGCAGCTCCTGCGCGAGCGACTGCGACTGCGTCAGCAGTGACTCGGTGCGGCTGTTGGCCTCGATCGTGTTGAGCACCACGCCGATCGACTCCATCAACTGGTCGAGGAACGACAGGTGGGTCTCGGTGAAGCGGTCGAGCGAGGCGATCTCGATGACCGCCTTGACCTGCTGCTCGAACAGGATCGGCAGCACCACGATGTTGGTCGGCGGCGCCGCGCCCAGGCCCGACGAGACCACGATGTAATCGCGCGGCACGTCGGTGAGCCAGATCCGGCTCTTCTCGAGCGCGCACTGTCCGACCAGGCCCTCGCCCGGCAGGAACGAGGTGGCCAGCTTGCGGCTCGAGCGGTAGCCGTAGCTGGCGATCATGCGCAGTCGCGCGTCGAGCTCCTTCGAGTCCATCATGTAGAACACGCCGTGGTGGGCCGACACCAGCGGCGCGAGCTCCGACAAAATGAGCTTGGTCACGGCCTGCAGGTCGCGCTGGCCCTGCAGCAGGCGGGTGAAGCGCGCCAAGTTGGTCTTGAGCCAATCCTGCTGCGCGTTCTTCTGGGTCGTCTCCTTGAGGTTGCGGATCATCTCGTTGATGTTGTCCTTGAGGTAGGACACCTCGCCGCGCGCCTCCACCTGGATCGAACGCGACAAGTCGCCGCGGGTCACCGCCGTCGCCACCTCGGCGATCGCGCGCACCTGGTTGGTCAGGTTCGCCGCCAGCTGGTTCACGTTCTCGGTCAAGTCCTTCCAGGTGCCGGCCACGCCGGACACGTTGGCCTGTCCGCCGAGTTTGCCCTCGGTGCCGACCTCGCGCGCCACCCGGGTCACCTCCGAGGCGAACGACGACAACTGGTCGACCATGACGTTGATGGTGTCTTTCAGTTCGAGGATCTCGCCCTTGACGTCGACCGTGATCTTCTTGG